>CAMATH010000022.1 GCA_945860955.1 Planctomicrobium piriforme | reverse complement strand
GGGGCCGGCAGCGCTCCGATCGTCGACGGGGATCTGCTGTTGATCAACGCCGGCGGGGCTAAAGGGGCAGGATTGATGGGACTTGGGCTCGCCGATGGCAAAACCGTCTGGAGCGTCAGCGACGAACAGGCGAGCTACTCGGCACCGGCTGCGGCGCAGGTGGGGGGCGTGCGGCAGGTGATTTTCGTCACCCGGCTGAATTGTGTTTCCGTCGATCCCAAGACGGGAAAAGAGTTCTGGAGATTTCCGTTTGGCGATCGTGGACCGACGGTCAACGCCGCGACTCCGGTCGTGGTCAATGGTCACGTGTTCGTGAGCGCCAGCTACGGCATCGGTGCCCGGCTGGCTAAAATCGGAGCTTCCAGTGCGGAAGAGGTTTGGTCGAACAACGAGACCATGTCGAGCCAGTACACCACCTGCGTCCTCCATGAGGGGTTGTTGTACGGAACCGATGGCCGGGCCGACCAAGGGGGGGCGCGGCTCCGCTGCTTCGATCCGATGACAGGAAAAGTCCGCTGGACGGAAGAGGGATTTGGAGTGGCCCACGCCATTCTGGCCGACAAAAAACTCGTGCTGTGGAAAGACGACGGCACGCTGGTTCTGGCAAAAGCGACTTCCGAGGGTTACGAGGAACTGGGATCGCATCCTATCTTCAAGTCAACCTCGCGCGCGCTTCCCGCCCTCAGTAACGGACGGCTTTATCTCCACGACTCAAAGCGACTGGTTTGCGTCGATTTGAGGCGTCCATGAGCAAAGCCAAGTCGAAAACGAAATCGGAGCCAGCCGACCGGAAAAAACTCAGTCCGTCGGCGCAAAGCGCGGCTTCGTCCACCCGGTTGGCGCTCCCCAGGCAGCCTCCGTCCGCCAAACCGCTGAAGATCGCGGTTTCGAATACCCAGAAGCTCCTCAAAGTCTCACCCAAGCGGCTGATTCACGCGGCCCAGACGGCGCTGCGGGATGAACATGTGGGAACGGCGGAAATCAGTGTCGCGATCGTTGACGACGCGCGGATCCACGAGATCAACCGCGAATTCCTCCAGCACGACTATCCGACCGATGTGATCAGTTTCGATCTGGCGGAACCGCGCCAACCCGCCGCTCCATCCCGAACAGCGCGAAACGCCCCCCCCGGCGTTCGACGGTCGGCGGGACTGGCGATCTCGGGGGAAGTGGTTGTGAGCGCGGAAACCGCCCTGCGGCTCGCGGAGCAGTTTGGCTGGACCGCCCAGGACGAGATCGTCTTGTATCTCGTGCATGGCCTGCTGCACCTGTGTGGTTACGACGACCTGACCGAAAAAGAGCGACTGGTGATGCGCCGTCGTGAGACCGAAGTGCTGGCATTGTTGGGACTCGTTCCGCGGTACGATCACCGGGCATGAAGACACTGTTGGACCCCATCTGGGGCTGGCCCTGGACCCTGCTGATCGCGGTGGCGTCGCTGATGTTCGTCGTCGCGACCTACCGTCCCCGGATCGCGCATCTGGCACCAGGCGCGCGGCGGTGGCTGTTGGGGTTGCGGATTGTGGCTTGGTCGATTGTGTTGTTCGCCATGCTGCGGCCCGAGTTGCAGTTCAACCAGACCGATCCCCGATCGGCAAAGATGGTGGTCCTGACCGACAAGAGCCGGAGCATGACCGTCAAAGACGGACCCGGGGGAATCTCACGTCGGGACTGGCTGCTGCAGACAATCGACCGCATACGGCCGCAGTTGGAGCGGGCGGGAAAAGAGGTTGAAGTTCAATATGTGGAGTTCGCGGAGGAGGGATCGCCGGTCGAACGGCCCGAAGGGGAGGCCGACGGAACACAGACGGCGATGGGGAGCGTATTGGGCGAGTACGCCCGCCAGGCGGCCACTCAGCGGATTGTGCGAATTCTGTTACTGGGGGATGGTGCGCAGCGGGCGGTCCCTCCACAGGATGCCGACCCCCGCGCGGCGGCGACCCGGCTCGCGGAACAAAACGTGCGCATCGACACCGTCTGCTTTGGAGCGGCCGGCCTGAGTGACACGACCCTCGATCTGATTGTCGAAGACCTGGAAGTGAGTCCGACCGTGTTTGTGAAAAACACGGTGGTCGTCTCGGGGAAGATCCGCGTGCTGGGGGGGGCGGGACGCGAAGTGGTCGTGCGCCTTCTGCTGGAGGATCCGGTGGCGGTCGTGGGAGGGCAAACGACCATGAAGCAGGTCGCGGTTCCGCTGCGGTTGACTCCGTCGCGCAACGAAGAGGTGTTGCCCATCGAAATGAGTTTTGTGGCTGAGGAACCGGGGGAATTTCGGCTGATGCTGGAGGCGGTCCCCCTGGAAGAAGAGTCACTGAAAACCAACAACTCGCTGACCACCTACCTCACGGTTCTCAAGGGGGGAATCAGCGTCGCGTATTTCGATATCGAACGAGCCGAGCAGAGGCTGTTGCGGCGGATTGACGAATCGCCCCACGTGCGGCTCGATTTCAAACCCATTCGCCAGACCCCGGGTGGTGCCGCCGTCACGCTGGAACCCTCCTGGTTCGAACTGGGCAAATACGATGTCTACATCATCGGCGGAGTTCCTGCGCGAATCTTCGGAGCGCCAGCGCTGGAGCGACTCGCGAAGCTGGTGGAACAGGGGGGCGGGCTGCTGATGACCGGCGGCACCTATTCGTTTGGTCCGGGCGGGTACGCGAACACGCCCGTCGCCGATGTATTGCCGATCGAGATGTTGCGCACCGAAGCGCAATTTGGCGAGACAATTGATGAATCGTTGTATTACGGACAAACTCTGGGAATGCGTCCGACGATCAAGGGGCTGTCGCACTACGTGATGCGACTGGATGAGCCGGCACGCAATCTCGAACGCTGGCAGGCGCTCCCTCCGTTAAAAGGGGCGAACAAATTCGTCGGACTGAAACCCGGCGCGCTGGTCTTGGCGGAATCCGAAGAGGGAACGCCACTGCTGGTCGCGCAGGATGTCGGTCGCGGGCGGACGATGGCGTTCGCGGGGTACACGAGTTTTTACTGGTATCAGGCCGGCTTCCCTGAGGCGCATCAACGGTTTTGGGAACAGGTGATTCTCTGGCTGGCGCACAAGGATGCGCAGGGAGATCAGGCGGTCTGGCTGAAACTCGACGGACGGCGGTTTCGTCCCGGGCAGGCGGTCCCGATGGCGATGGGGGCACGTGATCCGCAAAGCGGTCCGTTGCCCGACGCCGACTTCAAGATTGAAGTCACCGGCCCGGACGGCAAGAAGCACGCCGTTTCGCCGCAGCGCAGCCCGACCGAGTCGCTGGCGAAATTCACCGAGACGGCGGCTCCGGGCGAGTACAAAGTTCACGTCGACGCGATGCACGATGGAAACCACATCGGACTGGGAGCCGACGCCCGCTTCGCGGTGGTCGATCAAGATCTGGAACTGCACAACCCGGCCGCGGACCTGGCGCTCATGGAAGAGCTGTCGCGGATCACCGCAGGGAGTACCGTGACGCCGGAAGAGCTGAAGGGGTATTTGAAAAAGATGCTGGAAGAGCCGATCAACATCGATTTCACGCGTGTGCGGAAACTGCCGTTGTGGGACAACCTGTGGCTGCTGCTGGTCTTCGCAGGGGTACTGACGGGCGAATGGTGGTTGAGAAAGAAGCGGGGGTTGGTTTGAGCCGATGGTTTGCCCGGTTGGTGAGGCACGTGCGCGACAGGAGGGCGGTCGGTTTTGTAGCGACGACGCTCCGCCATGGAGTGCGGGGCCTTGTCCCCGCCTTTCCTTCATCCGACTTCGGCAACCGGCAAGCGGCAGCGACTTTCGACCGAATCGTTCGATCGACGCGCGATGTGTCGTTGATTCAACCTGCGAACCTCTTTCATCGAATTCGCTCACCGATTAGACTCAATATTCGGACCATTTTGGATTCGTGATTGGAGTCGAACGAATGCGCTTGAATCAAGTGCCACCCGAGGCAACTCTCGCTGAGACCGCCGACCGAGCGTTGCGCGAGCGACTCATACGCCAGGTAGCATCCCTGCCGGCCAAACAACTTCCCCAGCTTGCCGATTATCTCGACCGGATTGCGTCTCGTACTGCGCCGCGTAAGGCACAATCCGACGGCACGTCAATCGGGCCTGGCAATGCGGGCGAATTTCCCTGGCCACACGCGCCGATACACCGACTCAGCGAATTCGGCACCTACATCATCACAGGATCGACCTACAACAAGCAGCACTACTTTCGTGGATTCGATCGGCTGGAGTATCTGACAACGACATTGCTGACCGGGCTGCGTGACTCTGGTTGGCATGTTGAGGCGTGGGCAGTCTTCTCGAATCACTACCATTTCGTGGCGCACGCGGGGGACAACTGCGACAAACTCGGCCTGTTTCTGAAGCGATTGCACGGGGAAACCGCAATCGAAATCAACGCGAGGGACGCTAAACCAGAACGAATGGTCTGGTTCAATTTCTGGGACACACAATTGACGTACGAGAACTCGTATCTCGCACGATTGCATTACGTCCACCAGAACCCGGTTCGGCACGGTTTAGTCTCCGTCGCGAACCAATACCGCTGGTGTTCCGCCGGCTGGTTCGAACGAACCGCGCGGCCGGCACAAGTCAAAACGATCTACAGTTTCGGCCTGGACCGCGTGAAAGTCCGCGACGATTTCGAACCGGTCGTTTAACCCATGGAGTGCGGGGCCTTGTCCCCGCCATTCCTTCATCCGACATCGACAATCGGCGGGCAGAAACGACTTTCGGCCGAAGCGTTCGATCGACGCTCGAAGCGGAGTTGAGTCGCGTTGGAATAATCGCCTCGGCAGGGTGTCCAATTTGCCTGCTGCGGCGTATTGTGAGGTAGAACGAAAGGCGGGATCGAGATCCCGCACTCCATGGAGTGCGGGGCCTTGTCCCCGCCATTCCTTCATCCGACATCGACAATCGGCGGGCAGAAACGACTTTCGGCCGAAGCGTTCGATCGACGCTCGATGTGGCGTTGAGCCGCGTTGGAACGATCGCCTCGGCAGTGAGTCCACTCTGCCTGCTGCGGGGTATTGTGAGGAAGAACGAAAGGCGGGATCGAGATCCCGCACTCCATGGAGTGCGGGGCCTTGTCCCCGCCTTCCCTTCATCCGACATCGACACCCGGCAGGCAAATGTGACTTTCGGCCGAAGCGTTCGGTCGACGTTCGATGTGCCGTTGCGTCGCGTTGGGACAACTGGCTCGGCAGGGTGTCCACTCTGCCTGCTGGGAGGTATTGTGAGGTAGAACGAAAGGCGGGATCGAGATCCCGCACGCCAAGTTTACGGGCTCTCTCCGCCGTGCTCCGCGAAACGGCTCCGAGGCTCCTCACTCGCTCTATCACGCCCGCCCCCAGGCTACTGGTTTGGCTCACCAGTCTGAACTCGGCAGCGGAAGCCCAGGTGGCGGCGCTGGCGCCCAGGGTGGTACGAGAGCCGGTACGCGGCTCGCACGTAGCGAGCGCTGCCATACCACGAGCCACCACGAACGACGCGCGCGGCCGACGCGTCATCTGCTGGCGTCTTGCCCTCCTCCCCAGACGCGATCCTCACGTCTTCACACCACTCCCACACGTTTCCCAACGTGTCGTACAAACCCCACGCGTTCGCCTCCTTTTTTCCAACGGGGTGCGTGCCACCCGCTTTAAAATTGTACTGCCGCTGTTTCAACCACGAAGGGTCGTAGCCATTGGTCAGTTCAAATTCCACGCCGCAGTTGCCGCCGTACCACGCGATCGGATCGAGTGCCGGTGCGTTGGCGTCTCCGAGATACTCCACGGGACCGGCGTACGTCGCCGTCTGCGTTCCCGCCCGGCAAGCGTACTCCCATTCCACTTCCTTCGGCAAACAGAGTCGCAAGCCCTTGTGGGTTTCTTTGAACCGGTCGCTAGACCGCGTTAAGAACTCCTGACAGTCATTCCAGCTCACCTGCTCCACAGGTCGCGACGGACTTTGGAAATGACTCGGATTCTTTCCCATTATCGTCTCCCAAAGTTCCTGTGTACACGGCGTGTCAAACATCCAGAACCCGTTCGTGATCGTCTTCTCAATCGGTTCGAATTCGCGCGAATCAACTCGTCCCGGTTCGTCCTTCGGCGAGCCAAACAGGAACCGTCCTGGAGGAATCCAACGCAATCGTTGGGTCACCACGTGCCAAGGATCTTCATCATCCTTTGATCGATTTCCCTGTAAGCGTGCGGTTATTTTGTGTTGGATCGAGACCAATTTCTCGAACACAGAACCGCTGTGCGAGTTTTCCGATTGCCGCCGCTTCACCGGAACTTCAAACTCCGCCCACAATCCGTATTCATCCCGGCCGATGGCCGACGCCCAACTTGGGCGTTTGATCCGACGCAGCGTCAATTCTTCGAGATCGGTCACCACCCGCACCACCGGCCCCGCCGGGGCCTGGGTCTGGTCGAAGTCGCGGTCGATGAGCTGCACCCAGGCTGCGCTGCGGACTGCGGTCGCTGGTTCGCTGTCTCCGCCGTGCTCCGCAAAACGGCTCCGACCGCTCACCGCTCCCTCCGTCCTCCGCTCCGCGGCTCTGGCCTGCTGACTTGGCTCACCCGACTGAACTCGGCAGCGGAAGCCCAGGGAGTTGAACTGGTACCCCGGGTGGCTCGAGGCCCGGTACGCGGCTCGCACGTTGCGAGCGTTGCTGTACCACGAGCCACCACGAACGACGCGCTCGGCCGACGCCCGTGTGGAACCCACCGGGTCCGTCGCAGCGCTTGCTGAATAGTTTCGCTGTCCGTCAGCACACCATTCCAAAACATTGCCGAGCATGTCGTACAGTCCCACAGCGTTCGCCTGTTTCTGCGCCACCGGATGGGTGCCCCCCTTGGAAAACTGGTACTGTTTTTCGTTCCAATCTGTCGTGTCGTATCCGTTCGTGAGTTCAAAATCGATGCCGCAATTCCCCCCGTACCACGCCACAGGATCCAACGCCGGGGCATTGTTGGCACCGAGAATCTCAAACGGTCCGTTATACGGGGGGCCATTGGCACCGGCGCGGCAGGCATATTCCCACTCCGCCTCAGTCGGAAAATCGATCTCCAATCCGGGAATGATCTCTCGCATCCGCAAGTGGAACTTCTGGCATTCCTCCCAACTCACGGTTTCGACGGGTCGCGTCGGACTCCTAAAGTAGCTCGGATTGTCCCCCATCACCGCCTGCCACAGCGCCTGCGTGCAGGGAGTATCAAACATCCAATAGCCGCGTGAAATCGTCATCTCATGCTGCGGTCCTTCATCCGCGAATCGCCCCGGCTCATCCTCGCGCGACCCCATCAAAAACGCCCCCGGCGGAATCCACCGCATCCGCTGCACGACTGCCCCCTCTTCGCCGAATACCTGCAAGGTGGCCCACGGGCCGAACTCATCAATTCCCCAATCGCTGGCCCATGATGGGGGCTTTCCCGCCGCCCAGAAGTCGCGGTTGATGTCGAACTCGGTTTCGGAATGCGTTTTAAAGTTGAAGACGCCGACTCGCAAGGCTTTCGCGCGGATTGTCGCCACAAGGCCCCAATTCGCATAAGGTTCCGTCGATTTCCGTGGGTCCGAGATCCCAACCAAAAAAACATCCCCCTGCTCGCGAATCGCGATGCTTGTGACATCGCGCGAACTCTCTTCCCAGCGGGGATCGTAGTCGGGCGGGGGAACGATGCGCGGATTCCGTTCGACGATCATTCCCTCAATCCGCCGCAGGACCGGATGCGCCCTTCGTCCCGCGTCTCCGAACCACCTCTGAGCGTTGTGTGTGAAGTCGACCGCCGACGAGTCGGTCCGTCGTACGTCCCGCCGGAGTTCCCGTTCCACTTCCGAAAACCAGCGTCGCGCGGCGGCAATCTCAGTCGGCGGAATCAGGTGCTGCCCGTCGGCTCCCAGATTCAACGTTTCCAAATGCCAGATCCCCTCATACCTGCCGCCATGTTCCGCGAAGATCTGCGCCAAGACCCGCGTGCGAAACTCCTCATCCAGCGTTTGCCATTTCGCGCGCAACTGGTTGACCAAAGTGACATCGAAACTGGCGGCGACGCTGTGCCGGCTCGACAGAGCGTCGTGTTGCCAGAATCGCGACTCCAGCCCGGCGTCGTCGCGTCCGCCGGGCAGCAGACGTCGAACCCGCCGCAGCAATCTCGGTTCCACGCGCACCGCGTGAGAGAGCGCCACCAGCAGTCGCTCGAGAATCTCCCCACGCACTGCGTCGGCGATCCCAGCAGTGGGATTCCCCTGCTCCCACGGAAGTACCCGCCAGTGGATTGAGACTTCCGCCGAGACGTCGTCGGTGCGACAGGGCACCAGCGCCACGCAAACACAGCCCCGCGTCACCAGCCACTCTCCCATTCGACGCCAATTCTCGGAATCCGATGGACGCGCGCTCAGACTCCCCAAATCGCTGAGTGCCAGAACCGTCGCACCGGGTTGCGGGAAAAAGCTGTCGCCCCTGCGCTGTCGCGGCGCGACAACGTACGGCACCCGCTCGCGATCCAGCAATTGCGATCGGGTCAATGCGTGCGCGGGAATGAGCTTGCTCAACTCGCGCCACAGGTGAATCTGGTCCTCTCGATAGGGAATCAACCGCTCGGCCAGATCGTCGACAATATGAAATTCGGAAGCCCAGGCAGGGCGCAATCGTTTGGGGATATGCCGCGGCATCTGGCCACGAGCCAACTGCTGAATCAACCGTTTTAGATCCAGCGCGCGAGATAAAGTCCGCCCCCCCGCCAACCGTCGCAGTCGCGCGACAATTCGCGACAGCGGCGCGAGCGGTTCGAACGGAATCGGCGTCGCGATCCGCGCGGGGCCGTCCGATTCGAGAGTCAGTTCTTCCGCCGACTTCTCAGGAAATGTCTCGTCGCGACAGCGATACGACTCCACGCGCAGGAAGTGTTGGATTTCCGCCGACCGAGTTACACGCTCTGCGGGAATCGCCGGGGAAGCTGCGGGCACCTCGGAACCTGCCCACTTTTCCCGTTGGGGCGACCGGGGGAGGCTCTCAACGTGCGGTTCGAACCCGAGTTCACTCGCAAGGTACTGTCGCAATTCGCCACCGGCGCAAAAGGCCCGCAGCAGGTCGGCACGACCGGTTGTGGGGCGTTTCATACGGTATCGCCCATGTGCTTTCGCAAAGTGAAACTGCGGACCGCGTCCAGTAGTTCTTCGGGCGGTCCCGCCCCTTCCGCCGCCAGTTCACGCACAGCACGCAGCAGATCCAGATACTCGGCCAGCCCCGGAAGCGGCAGAACTCCGGCGGATCGGTCGCTGATCAGCATGGTCGCCGCATCTTCGAGTAGTTTGTCGTCGAGAGGGGGCAGAGGAGCGATTCCCGCGACTTGCGGCACGCGCTGAAAATGCGCCCGGCCCCGATCCACCAGATGTTGTTTCAACTTGTCGGCGGCAGGCAACTGCACCCGCAACACCAAGCAGCGGCGGACGAACGCGTCGGGCAAGGCGCGTTCTTCATTGGTGGTGACAATCACCAGCGGGGGACGCTTGCCAACGCGCACAGCGGCGCAGCCATCGGGTGTGAATTCGCCGGATCCAAGCGCTTCGAGCAGCCCGTTGGGGACATCGCTGTCGGCCTTGTCGATTTCGTCGATCAACACGACGCAACCGTTCGCCGCGCTGGTCCCCGCATCCGCGGCGCGCACCGGGAGTTTGTGTTCCGCGACATGCAGTGCTGCCTGTTCCCAGTCGAACCCCCACCAGAGCGGCCCCGGCGTGACAAATCGCGCAATCGCCAGTCGCTCTTCGATCTGTTCGGGTTTCAGATTGAGTGTGCCGCACAGTTGGGCTTCGGCAAGCCTGCGGACGGAATCGAAGCGCCACATCAGATCGGTCGACTCGGTCCGGGCATCAACGACGAGCGACACCAGTGGACGTTGCAGCACGCGGGCGGCGGCCGCCGCGAGCTGCGTCTTTCCGCACCCAGGTTCGCCGCGCACCAACAGTGGCCGCCTGGCGGCGAGAGCCGAGCGAATTGCCAGCACATGCTTGTCATCAAACAGATGAGCCTGTTCCGGCACCCCCTCGCGATTGACCAGCCAGACCGGCTCGGCGAGGTCGAGGGAAACGAACCGTTGATGGTCGGTGTGGGTCATGGGGCGGATCGAGGGACCGGGTTTTCGATGCGGTCCTTTAACAGCAGGGTGAGTAAATTCTCATGCGTACGGGTGAGTGCATTGGGGTTCAGCCGCACGAACATCAGCAACGGCGCGCGTTGTCGGATTTTCAAGTACACCGCGTCGCCGCTTTCGGAGGAGTCATTCGAGGCGTTGCCTGTGGCGTCAAGGAAAACGTAGTACAGTCTTCGATATGTCATGAGGAAGAATTCCAGCGCCACCTGAATTTGGAATGCGAGTTCATCGGGGTCGTTGAGATTGGAAACATTGCCGTCCACGCCGATCTCACGTGCGACCTCCTTCAGCAACAACAGGGCGTGATTTTCCGTTGCGTCGAGCGGCAGTGGCTGTACCGTGAGCGACCCATCGATATCGACAGAACGCTCACCGTCCGGTCCGCTTAATGGATGAGTACGGAAGCCCGGTTTCACTGGAGGCTTGTCTTGATCCAGGACCGGATGGCCCCCCAGGGCCCGCGACAAAGCGACGGCTGTTCCCGCGCGTGTCACCGTTCCGGTCATTATGGCCACATCGCTCGACTGGAAATCACGGGCAAGTCGATTGACGCTCTCCTCGTCGAATCGAATGGGCAACACCCAATCGATCAAGAGATCCAGGCGGACGACGTCATCGCGCCTGCCATGATTGTACCAGCGTTTGCGAAGTTCGCAGAATTCAGCGATCCTGCGATCGATTGGAGATCCGCGATCCTTTAGCAACGCTGCGGAAATCGCTTGAGAAACCTCGTCGTGCTTCGCACTCGGACGCGCCGTGACCTTCAGTTCGCTGGCAATCTCATTGACGGGAGACAGGTCTGGAAAACCATTCAGGACGTTTGTGATCTCAGTGCCGTAGCGTGCGAGAGACGCAGGACTCCAACCTGGGGGTGGCGCTCCCCCGGAGCTGCTGGGATTTTCACCGGACGCGACTGAATCCTTGAGCAGGAACGCGTCGGTTCGCTTAGAAACGGGTTCGGCAGACCAATTTTCCTTGGTGGCGTCCTCTTCGACGCAGTTCCAGAACGCCTTGGAACTGCAAATCTCGCCATCCGCAGGCAGCCCGGAGAGTTCCTCGGCTTTGAGGATCGCAGTTCCGACCGGATAGTCGTCGTCCAGCGTGACCACCGGGCCGGAGTCGATGCCAATCCGAATGTCGACATCGCCGCGGCAGTGTGTTCGCAGGCTTTTTGCAAATGCCCAGGCGGCGCGCGCGCCTCCAGATTTCACCGCGTCGAATACGAAAATGCCCCCATCGCCACCCGGAGCGTAGTAGAGTGCGTTTTTCCCTAAGAGCGCTGCCGGTCCACCCGCCGCCTCCAAGGCGCGTGGAACGCGATGCCTGAGCAACCCCTCGGCCGTGTCGACCATGTGGGCGAGGGACTTTTCCGAGTAGCGCACAATGTCGACTGCGACCACATGCGAATCTCGCGAGCCGCCGCCCAGCCCCGGCATTTCCGTTGGTTCAGGGAAATGGTCCTTCATGTAGTGAAATTGAACTTCCGTTCGCTTCACTTTCGTTTTCTGGCATTTTTTGAAGGTGTTTTCGAATCGCGTGTCTGCGCGACGCAAGTATTCGACAACCTCCTTTTCCACGGCGATTCGGCACTCGCGGTCTTGCACGTGCGCCAACCGCGCCGCCAGATTGATCGGCTTTCCCGCTAGATTCGTTCCCACAACATCGTGCGTTTGTTCAATGCGACCTTTCGCGATGCCGATCGAGAGGGCGACTTGGCACTTCGCCGCGGCTGACATGAGAGTTGTTGCCAGATCGATCGCCAATTGTGGTTGAACGGGGATAACGACGAACCTGCCGTACACGCTGCTGTGAGCGGTCGCAGCGGGGAATGGCGAAATCGCCTCCCGGACGAGATCCCGCAGGTGTTTCACGCAATAGTGGTTTTGATTGGTCGCCGATTGTTTCTTCAAAAAGAGCAGGCGGCAAAAGACGACACAGTCGGAGTCGGACATGCTTGGAACCCACGCGGGCTGACGGAGGAATGCGGAAACTGGAGGTTCGCGTCAGTATTCGATACTCGGCGACGGACGGGAGTGTGTCAATCGAGTTCGGTTAAGACAAGACTCGCGGAACGGGGCCCGGGGCACCAGAGTTCGTGTTGAGTCTTCCAGCGGCGATGTCCCTACCTGTGATCAAGCCGTTGAGCGGAAGCTGGGTGCGACTCTGTTTTCCCCAGCCCCCCCCTGGGATTTTGGAGGCATGGGTCCAGAGTCCAATGGTTTGGGTGCCCGGTACTGGTGGTGGCAATGGAAAACCAACGAGCCCAGCCAGCCTTCAGCCGGCTTCCCGATGGGAGGCTTCAGCCATGGGACCGATCGCGAAATCCGAGCCGAGCCGCGGTAGGTGAGCATGATAATTTTGGAGGAATATCGGTCGATTGCCGCCCGGAGTACGCGTCTTTTCTCCGAGAAGACGCAGCGGCGGCTCAGCAGGAGCTTCGCCCTCCCGTGGCTCGGCTACTCGTCCCCAAACATCGCGTGCCGCGACATCACGGACTCAGCACTGCGGGCCGCGCACTCGGAATGTAGCCGTCTTTCTCTGAAAGACTGGCCCAATGTGCCTCCACCGTCAAGACGACGCGCTGGGGGCTGCCCCAGGACTCACACCGAAGCATAGGCATCCGATTTCGACTCGCGGTTCATTTCTCCACTGGGACCGTGCGGCGTCGGATTTATCAGCCGACGGTCGGCTCGCTCGGGGGGTTGCGCCAGCCCCGAGCGCGTCGAGCGCCGGAGATCGCACAGTGGGCCGCGCACTCGGAGAGTGCGGAAGACAAACACCCGAACCAGCCGGTCGTCGTTCTGTTCGCGGCCGTGAATCGTTCCATTCCGGTCCATTAACGAGAATGTGATTGCCAAAGCGGGAACCGCGTTCGGCTCAGACTTCTCGTCGAAATGGATGCCACCAGCCACCACGGACAGCCCCACGAAAACTGCCACGTTTCACATCAAAACGGCGCGCATCGGAAATCCTCTCCAGAGTCAAATGCCAACTTCCCGGTATTCACTTCGGGTTACCTGCCTAACAGTCATTGGATTTCACGTCAAACATCCGATTTCAGAACCGGTTTGGAGAAACGACCAAACCGGAATGTAGTTTCGTTCCCAAAAAACCCCTCACTCCCCGCAACCCGAGCATGGCAGAATTCCACAAACCCATGGCTACACACTGGTTACAGCCAATCCGATTGCACGGACAGCAAGCTGGCACGCGGACTGCATTCACCCGTGTCTCGAACCGGTGTTCGCGGGAACGTTGCCGGTTTGCCCACCGGCCCGCCTGAGAAACGGGCCTCCATTCCTCTTTGTGTCACATCCCCACTCCCACCTCCGGGCCGGCTGGATTCCCGCATCCGACCGGCCCGGTCTCATCCCGGAGTGTGACCGGAATTCGTTCACGGATAGAGCCGCAATCGCTACAATCCCGCGCAGGGTCATGCCCTGTTCTTTGCCTGCGCCCGGTTCCATTCCAGGAGTTTTCATGAGCGGTTTGTCCATTCGTCACGATGCCTGCGATCTCGATTTCCTGTCTTTGGGCGCGCTCGTCCATCGGCTTGATCCGGGCGTCATTCCCTTTCGCAAGGCGAAATCGCTCGATATCCATGTGTCGGGAGGCGAATACAACGTCGCCGCCAACCTCTCCGACTGCTTCGGCCTGAAGACCGGTGTCGCCACCGCCATGGTCGATTACGGGATTGGCGAACTGGTGCAGGCGCGTGTCCGGGAAATGGGGGTCAAGCCGTTCTACAAGTGGTTCAAGCACGATGGCGTCCGTGGTCCCAATATCGCGACGGTCTACAGTGACCGGGGCCAGGGGGTGCGTGCGCCGGTGGTGTTCTACAACCGGGCCAATGAAGCCGGGGCGATGCTGAAGCCGGGTGATTTCGACTGGGCTTCAATCTTTGCCAAGGGAGTCCGCTGGTTCCATTCGGGAGGCATCTTCTCCGCCCTGTCCGAAACGACGGCTCCCTTGATTGTCGAGGGGATGAAAGCCGCGAAGGCGGCGGGTGCGGTCAACTCGTTCGACCTCAATTACCGCGCGAAACTGTGGGCGGCGATTGGCGGTGACGAAAAGGGACAACAGGTGATTCGCACGATTGTCGAACAGGTCGACGCCCTCGTCGGAAACGAAGAAGACCTGCAAAAAGGCCTGGGGATCAAAGGCCCCGAAGTCGCCTCAACCAAATCGAAGCTCGATCCCGACGCGTTCTTCTCGATGATCGACCAGGCCGTCAAAAAGTTCCCCAATATCCGGATGGTGGCGACGACGCTGCGCGAAGTTCACTCGACGAATCGGCACGATTGGGCCGCTGTGCTGTGGCTCGATGGCAAGACGTACGTCAGCCCCACGATGGAACTCGATGTCATCGACCGCATTGGTGGCGGTGACGGCTTCGCCGCTGGCCTGTTCTACGGGTTGATCGCCGGAAAGACTCCTGAAGAGGCGCTGCGGCTCGGCTGGGCGCACGGTGCCCTGCTGACCACGTTCCCGGGTGACGTCACGATGGCGAAGCTCGCCGAAGTGGAATCGCTCGCGAAGGGTGGTTCGGCCCGCGTCCAGCGGTAATACCAGCCGTCAGGAAGCGGTAGCCAATGGCCGCTTCCTGACGGGCGCGGCTCGGACTTGAGGATCTATTTTCCGCCGCACTGAGTATCGTTCTCGATCGGCGCGGACAGCAGATGCGCCATCCGCAATTCCCGCAGCATGGACCGGTTTTTGACATGATGCGCCTGCATGCGGGTCAGAATTCCGTCCAGCATTCGGACCGCGGTGACGACATGCGGTCCTTTGTTGAGCATGACACACTCGGCACGCTCCCCCATCGCCGCGTCGGTAATCTCGGCACGTGAAGGAATCCCGTCTTTTGCCAGCCTTTCGAGAACCTGGGTCGCCCAGATCACGGGGACGTGTGCCGCCTCGCACATCCACAGAATCTCTTCCTGAATCTCCGCGAGGCGTTCGAACCCCGCTTCGACGGCGAGATCGCCCCGGGCGATCATCACCCCACAACACGGCGACTGCATCGCCGTCAGCAACATATCGGGCAGGTTTTCGAAGCCGCGGCGTGTTTCGATTTTGAGGACGATCGCCGGTTGGCGGTCTCCCAGACGGATCAGTTGCTCACGCAATGCCAGCACATCCTGGGCGGTGTTCGCGAACGACAACTCGACGACGTCGGCGTGCTGGACCGCGAAGACCAGATCCTCGCGGTCTTTATCGGTCATGGCAGCCAGCTTGAGGTCACTTTCCGGGAGATTGATCCCCTTGTCGGCTCGCAGCTTGTCACCCTCTGGTCGCGCCTGGGTGATTCGCACCAAAACGCGCGCGGCCTCCACCTTTTCAACGACACCACCAATCTTCCCATCGTCAAACCAGATCGATTCCCCCGGGAGAACGTCCTCAAATACCTCGGGAATTGTGCAACCAACCGTCGCGGGCGTCAGGACTTGCCCGATACCGTCGTGAGTCGCCGACCGACCCGGTTGAAGATCCCGCGTAAGAATCAACACGTCTCCCGGCTTGAGCAGAATCGCGTTCTCGCCACATGGCAGCTCGCCGACTCGGGCGAGGTACTCCTTTTCGGTGGCGACTTCCGGTTCATGTCGCAGGATGGTACCGGGCACGATGTACGCCGTCGCGCTCGCTTCCGCCCAGCAGCCGCCGTGGGTCACGTCGACGATCGTCATCGACCGCTTGGAGCCGCGAGCATCCAGGAATTTCACGCGGTCGCCAGGAGCCATTCGTGTCAGCCACTCTCCCGGCACAGGCAACCTGACCCCTACGGGCGTGGGAGCCACTTGCGGGGACTCGACTGCCGTCAACCAAACGCGCTCCGGAACGGTGACCCGACCCAGGGGGTCGCGATCGGGGCGAATTCGCACCACCGCAGGCCCCGGCTCAAGCGGCCCGGTTCGCAACTTGGGACCGGCCAGATCCATGACGACCCGGCAGCGCCGCCCCAAGGTTTGCTCGGCCTTCCGCAGATGCTGGATCATTCGCAACCAGGCCGCCGAGTCGTCATGGGCGCAATTGATTCGAAGACAATCCATTCCGTGTTGCAGCAGTTGATGAACGAGCAGGGAATCTTCGGCCGCCTCGCTCGGCAGCGTGACCATGATCCGAACGCGGCGACTGGCAGGCTCTGGACCGAACAACGCTTCGGTATGCTCGGTCAACAGGTGTCGCCCTTTCGTGAAATCGACGACATCATGCACCTCAACAGGGGGCTGAGCCGGGTGGTTGACCAGGCGGCGCAGGGCACCCAGCACCGCGTCAACCGTCGCCAACACATGCGACTCGGCCCGTCCCAAAGACGATAGCCCGAGTGCCGCCAGTCGAAGCTGCAACGGCCGCAGGTCGCGACGTCGAAGCACCATGTAGTGGAGCAGATTTCGCGCGCTGAGCTGATAATTCGGGTGAACCCTGGCCAGTCGCGATTGCTCTCCCGCAGGCCCCTCGGCCATCTCTTTCCGAATCGCGGACAGCTCATCCAGAACGAGTTCAATATCCGCGCTGTCGAGTCCCAAACCGTCGTTCGTGTCCATCGCCGACTTCAACCTTCTCTCCCTTGGCCGAACGCACGCGCTAGACCAGAATTTCGAGGAACAGTTTGGTGACAATCGCGAGGTTGAATTTAATGAAAATCGCAGAAGGCGAGTGATGTCACGCAGTGACTTTCGCTCGTACTTCTCACATTTTTCCGAAGTTTCACGGGATCTTCTCAGATCCCTCATTGGTGGGTCCGCTGGTCGCTCCCGGAGCGAGTTCCCGAACCCTGCGTTCGAGTTCCTGTGCGACGAGCGCAGCGGTCGGTTCCTTCATCAGTTGAAAATGGTCCGATGGTAGTTCGATGATTTCGACTCCTTCGCGGGCGAACGGCTCCCAATTCAAGTCGGGTGGGGCTCCCGAGAGCAATGGGCGTGTTCTCGCCCGCAGCAACACAATTCGAACCGGGGCCGGCGCGGGACGGTGCAGTTGAAACTCGCGAAACAGCTTGCGACGAAGCGCCAGATTCTGCGTCGAGATTCGTGCGACTTCGCGAATGTCCTCCAATTCCAGCAGATCGGCGCGATTTCGTACCCGTCGCGAAAGGCGTCGCACGAGAGCCCGAACGAACCGTCGCGCCCGTACGATGAACCGCTGGGGAGAAGTCTGGAAGACGTCGTCACGGAGCCAATTTGGAACATTCGACGCGATCCGGCCGATTTGTCTCAGTGGATCCAGCCGATTCCGTTTGACGGCCCGAGGGGCTGGACCCGCGTCGATGATCGTCAGAAGATCCACCGTCTCCCCGAGCTCGATCAGTTGACTGGCGACCTCATAGGCCAGCATTCCGCCGAATGAATAACCAGCCAGTGCAAACGGGCAGTGCGGTTGAAACTCCCGCAGGGCCGCCACGAACCAGCTCGCGAATGTTCGAAAACTGTCGAAGCGATCGGTGGTTTCGGGAGAGAGTCCAGGTTGGATGCCCCAGATGGGAATTGAGGAATCAATGTGACCGATCACACGGGTGAAATCGAGGAGCTCGCCCCCCATGGAGGGCAACAAAAAGAGACCTCGCCGATTCCGGTCCCCCGGCTGAACGACGACAACGGACGCCGGTCGGCTCTGGTCGGGACGCCCCAGAACGCGCGCGATTTCAAACACCGTTCCGTGCTGAAACAGCAATGCGACCGGAAGCCGCTTTTGGAAATGTCGCTCAATTTCCCCAACCAGACGCATCGCGAGCAGTGAGTTTCCACCGAGCTCGAAAAAGGAATCGTGAATCCCCAGGGATTGCGTCCCAAGCAGTTGTTTCCAGATTTGAACCAGAGTGGCCTCCACCGGATTTCGAGGCAAGTCCCCGGTCCGCGGATCGGAAGCGCGATCGGGAGGGAGTGGCAACTCCCCGCGGTCGATCTTGCCGTTGATGTTTCGCGGCAGCGTCGACAACCCGATGATGGTTGAGGGAATCATGAAGTCGGGCAGGGTCTCCTTCAGAAACGTGACGAGTTCGTCCGAATTGATGGCGCGCCGGGGATCGGATGGCGTGCAATAGGCGACCAGTCGCCTGTCTCCCGGGTGATCCTCCCGCAACATGACGAACGCTTGCCCCACCGACACATGGCCGCACAATGCGGTCTCGATCTCCCCGGGCTCAATGCGAAAACCCCGCAATTTGATCTGTTGATCGACCCGTCCGATGAATTCGATCGTACCGTCAACCCGCCATCGGCACAGATCTCCCGTGCGATAAAGGGTCTCCCGCGGAGTCCCCTCGATCGGGTTTGGGATGAATCGCTCCGCGGTCAATTCTGATTGATTCAGATAACCCAGCGCGACCCCTGCCCCACCGGTATAAAGTTCCCCGACCACGCCGACTGGAACAGGTTGACAGTGGGAATCGAGCAGGTAGACCCGGGTATTGGCGATCGGTCGACCAATCGGAACGGAAACGGTGCGCGCATCGAGCGTCGGTGAAATCGTGTGGCAGCAGGTGAATGTGGTGTTCTCCGTCGGACCATAGCCGTTGATCAGTCGAGTCTCACCGTCCAGCCGATCAAATGCCCGGCGGACATGCGGCACAGACAGGGCTTCGCCCCCCGTCAGGATTTGCGAGACACCACGCAACATCTGCGGTCGTTCATCGACGATCGCATTGAACAGCGCCGCGGTCAGCCAGACAGTCTGAACCCGATGTTTCGCGAAGAATCTCTCCAATTCTCCAAAATCGGACGGACCGTCAGGGGGGAGCAGGAGACATCCCCCGTTGAGAAGCGGACCCCAAATCTCAAACGTCGACGCGTCAAACGACAACGGCCCAAGTTGAACGACTCGCGAGGAGGAATCGAGCCGTGCGTAGTCGACTCCCCGCACCAGCCGGATGACTGCGCGGTGGGGGACAACCACACCTTTTGGTGTTCCGGTTGAACCGGAGGTGTACATGACGTACGCGGCACGCTCCGGTTGGTTTTCTCGGGAAGTTCCAGCGGACGAATTCTCCACGGAGTTCGTCGCGACGGACCAATCCCGCTCGGGAACGTGCAACGGAATCCCCAGTGGCGACAAGCTCGAAAATCGCGACCGGTCGGTCAAAATCAACCGTGGTCGCGAGTCGGCTGCCAGGATCGACAGCCGCGCCATGGGAAGGGTGGCGTCCAACGGCAAATAGGCACCACCGGATTTCAAGATCGCCAAGAGCGCCGCGATCATTTCCGGCGACCGCCCCATGCAGATTCCGACGATGTCTCCCGGAACCACACCCAACTCGGAAATCCGTCGCGCCAATAAGTTCGCCTGTGCATTGAGTTCCTGGTAACTCACGACGCGGTCATCGGCTTCCACCGCGACGGCCGTCGGGGTTTGGCGGGCCTGTTCCGCGAACAGATCATGGATTCCCTGTTCTAAGGGGATTTCGACTGTTGTGTGATTCCAGTCAAACAGCAGTTGACGTCGTTCGGGATGTGTCAGGAGCGGCAACTGCCAGACGGACGAGTCGGGGTCGTCAACGATGCCCTTTAGGAGCGTCAGGTAGTGACCCGCGAACCGCTCAATTGTCGAGGCGTCGAATAATTCCGGGCGATAGTTCAAACTTCCCTGGATCCGGTCCGACTGCCGCCACAGATGCATTTCCAGATCGATGCGCACGCCGGTCTCGGGTTCCGAGGTGATTTGCGCATCAACGCCCGCCAGTGAGGGCCCCACCTCCAGGTGATCGAACAGTTGGAACGATGTTTGAAACAGCGGATTGCACCCCGGCTGGCGGTCCGGCTGCAGCGACTCCACAAGGGAATCAAACGGCAAATCCTGGTGGTCGTACGCTTCCAGCGCCGTCTCGCGAACCTGCGCCAGGAATTGGTGGAACGAAGGCTCGCCTGTCAAGTCCGCGCGGAGTACGAGCATATTCACGAAAAATCCGATCAGGCTTTCCAATTCTTCGCGACTCCGACCCGCGCTGGGGACACCGACGGCGAGATCCTGTTGGCCGCTATATCGCGCCAACAGAACTTGAAACGCCGCCAGCAGAGTCATATTGAGAGTGGCCCGCACGGATCGCGAGAGAGCGCTGAGTCGCTCCGCGAGTTCCCCGGGAATCGAGAACGCGACCGCGGCGCCGTGCGAGGACTGAGTGGACGGGCGCGGTCGGTCCGTGGGAAACGCCAGAGTTTCCAGTCCGGCAAGTTTTTGCTTCCAGTACCCAATGAGTCGGATTCGACGCTCGCCGTCCTGTTGGTCGCGTTGCCAGACGGCATAGTCCGCGTACTGAATTCTCAGCTCAGGCAGCGACGGAGTCCCCCCCTGGGAGTAGGCGTCATAGGCGGCGCTCAACTCCCGCCACAGGATGTTCATCGACCAGCCGTCGGCGGCGATGTGGTGAACCGTCAGCAACAGCAGGGAGTCGGCATCCGTGGTCCGCAGCAACGCGGCTCTCAGCATGAGGTCGCCATTCAAATCAAACGGTTTGCGCGACTCAAATTCCGTGCGTGTCGCCGCCAACGCTTCGCGTTCGGTAGGGACGACGTTTCGCAGGTCTTCGCCTGGAATTTCGAATCGGCCAGGCGGCAAGATGATCTGAACCGGATCACCCGCCTTGTCGGGGCGAAAGACTGTCCGAAGCGCCGCATGGCGATGCACGAGAAATTCGCATGCCCGGCGCAACGCTTCATTGTCGAGGTCTCCACGAATTCGCACCGAACGGGGCAGATTGTAGGCGCAACTCGCTTTCTCGAGTTGATCGAGAAACCACAAACTCCGCTGTCCTGCCGACAATGGAATTTTCATCGATCCCGTGCGATCGACGATTGAAATCTCTGATGTCTCTTCCGATTCGGGACCACCACGAACCAATTGAATCCGCGCCGCGAAATCCGCGATCGTCGGACCTTCGAAAAACGTGCGGACCGAGACCCGGGTGTCAAAACCACCAATCGCCCGCGAAAGCAACTGCATCGCGGTGAGGGAAGTCCCCCCCAACTCGAAGAAATTGTCATGAATGCCGATGCCATCCAGACCCAGAAGATCTTCCCAAACGGGAACCAACGCCGCTTCGACGGCATTGCGGGGGGGGACAAAGTCTGTCGAAAGTTCGGGCCTCGATCTACCCGGGGGGGGCAACTGACTGCGGTCCAATTTTCCATTGGCGCTGAGTTCGAACTTCCGCAGTTCGATAAATCGCGAGGGGACCATGAACTCGGGAACGCGGTCCCGCAGGTAGCGCGTCAATTCGGCGTGGTCGATGCGCGTCGCTCCCTGTGAACGGACGAAATACGCGACCAGTCGCGGATCTCCGGGACGATCGTCGCGCAGAACGACGATCCCCTGTGCGACGGCGGGATGCTCACACATTCGCGACTCGATCTCGCCCGGTTCGATGCGGAATCCGCGGAGTTTGATCTGCCGGTCGGCACGTCCCAGAAACTCGATCTCCCCGTCCGCGCGCCAACGACAGATATCGCCGGTACGATAGAGTTTCGATCCGGGAGATTCATCGAACGGATTGTCGACGAATTTCTCCGCCGTCAATTCCGGGCGGTTCAGGTAACCGCGGGCCACCCCGGCTCCCCCGGTGTAAAGTTCCCCGGAGACACCGATGGGCACGAGCTGGCGTTGTGCGTCGAGAAGATAGACCTGCGTGTTGACGATCGGTCGGCCGATCGGTACTGAAACCGCGTCGGCGCTTGGTGCGTTCGGAATCGAATGGCAGCAGGTGAACGTCGTGTTTTCCGTCGGTCCGTAGCCGTTGATCAGTCTCGTTTCAGTCCCCAGAAATTCCAGTGCGCGTCGCACATGTCGAACCGAGAGCGACTCGCCACCGGTCAGAATCTGCGACATGCCGCGAAGCGTCTCCGGGCGTTCGTCAATGATCGCGTTAAACAACGATGCCGTCAGCCACACCGTTTTCACGCGATGCCGGGTGAAGGACTTCTCCAGTTCGGCAAAATCAGAGGCGACATCCGGTGGTATCAGCACGGAGCAGCCACCGTTGAGGAGCGCCCCCCAGATTTCGAACGTTGACGCGTCAAACGAAATGGGTGCCAACTGTGCGATTCGCTGGGACGGGGCGAATTCCGCATAGTTCGTCCCGCAAAACAGCCGGGTGATACCCCGATGGAGTACCTCGACCCCCTTGGGGATCCCCGACGATCCGGAGGTATACATGACGTACGCGACGGATTCTGGCGATCCGTTCATTTCCAGATTGTGGGTGTCACCTTCAGCAATCCGGAGTGCGTCCTCATGCAGCCAAACAAACGGGACGTCGAGATCGACCAATTTCGCGGACTGGCGATTGGAAGTGATCAGTACGATTGGCCGCGCGTCTTGGACCATTGTCGCCAAACGCCGGTGGGGGAAATCGGCGTCAAGCGGGAGATAGGCGGCCCCCGCCTTCAGAATCGCCAGAATCGACACGATCAGCTCGGGGGTCTTCTCAAGGCAAACCGCGACCAAATCACCAGAACGCACTCCCCGGGATACAAGGTACCGGGCCAGTCGATTCGATTGAGCGTTCAGGTCCTGGTAACTCAACATCGAGTCGCCGCAGACGATGGCGGTCGCGTTGGGGACTCGTTCCACGACCGCTTCAAACACGTGATGAACACAGCGCATCGTGGGATACGGCGCGGACGATTGATTCCAGTCGACCAGGAGTTGGCGTCGTTCTGCGGATGTCAGAATTGGTAGTCGCGAGACCAATTGGTCGGGGTTTGCCGTCGCTTCCTCGACCAGAGTCTGAAAATTCCCCCAAAGTCGCGCGATTGAGTCGCGACACCACAATTTCCGCCGGTACCTGATTCGACCACGGAATCCCGATCGGTTCGGAACCAGTTCCAGCGCCAATTCGACGCCTATGCCGGCGAAAAGATCGTGTGTAACCATGTCCTCGCCTGCTGCGAGGCAGTCGGAGTCGGTACCCGACAGAACAAACGCCACTTCGCAGGATCGGGCTGGACTTCCGGGATTCGATGGAGAGTTCTCACCGTCCTGAGTTGTCGATCCGCTGAAACCACCAATTCGCAGTGCCGACTCCACAACTCGCGTCTCACCGAGTAACTGGCGAAATGATTTCGTGGACTGGGGTTGCAATCTCACGACGCCACAGTGGCGCACCTGACCAGGGTCATCGGAATTCCGCGGGTTTTCTTCTCGTAGTGAACAGGCAACTTGAAAGTCCTGCTGGCCGGTGTACCGGTATAACAACACGGCATAGGCCGAGAGAGTGATCGCGAACGGTGACGAGTCCCCCAGGCCGAATTGTGTCCGGTCGAAAACCCAGTCGAAGTCAAAGTACGCGGTCTCTCCACCATTTTCGACTCCTCGGGGCGAATCGGTGGGTAAAAGCAATCGGGGGCAGGAATCCAAGAGATTTGGCTCGCCGTGCGGTGTTGGAGTCTGAAGAGTCTTCGTGGCAGTCTGAGTCACGGACAACCACTTTTGACAACCCGGAATCTCACCCCCGAAATACAGAATGCGTCATTGAGATTGATCGCAGTATACCGAGGAGCAGGACGGCGTCTCGGAAACACATTTCCGGCGGTCCCATCGGGCAGATCCTGGAGGGTGAAACATTCTTCCCCATTCTCGGTGGGATTGCAACCTCCACGCGATTGGAACGAAAATCATTTGAGTAACGGAACCGCCGACTGTCGGCCACTGTCAGTAAGTGGCATTGGGCGTTAGTCCACGACCTCAATTCGCAGACGTATGAAACCCGAGTGGTGGTGGTTATGATGGAGGTTTGACCTCTTCCGCCCTCTCTGGCCCCTTGTTCCATGGCGTCTGGCTCCCGGTCCGTCTCGATTCCTGAACTTCTGTCTCCTGCCGGTGATCCGGAAGCGCTCCGCGCGGCTGTTGCCAATGGCGCGAACGCCGTCTACTTCGGCCTTGACGACTTCAATGCCCGTCATCGTGCCGAGAATTTCACCCTCGCCTCCCTCCCCGAGACGATGGCCTATCTGCGAACGCACGGAGTGCGCGGATATGTCACATTCAACACGCTGGTCTTTTCCGGGGAACTCGAACGGGCGGTGGCGTATCTCGCGGCGATCATTCGCGCTGGCGCGGATGCGGTCATTGTGCAGGATCTGGGGATCGCCCGTCTGATTCAGGCGATGGCCCCGCGATTCGCCGTGCATGGTTCGACCCAGATGACTCTGACGGAACCTCGCGGCATGGAGTTCGTCCGGAGCCTGGGGGTCGAACGTGTGATCGTCGCCCGCGAGTTGTCGATCGCCGAGATCGAGCGGATCGGGCGGGAGACCACCGTGCCTCTGGAAGTGTTTGTACACGGTGCCCTGTGCGTCGCGTACAGTGGACAATGCCTGACCAGCGAATCGCTGGGGGGGAGAAGCGCGAATCGGGGACAGTGCGCGCAGGCGTGCCGACAGCCGTACGATCTGATTGTGGATGGAGAACAACGCGAGCTGAACGGCAAGAATTATCTGCTCAGTCCGCAAGATCTCTCGTCATGGGATCTGGTTCCCGAATTGGCCCGTTCCGGAGTGTGCAGCCTGAAAATTGAAGGGAGGCTAAAAAGCGCGCATTACGTGGCGGCGACCACCCAGACCTACCGCGCCGCGCTCGACGCCGCTGCGGAAGGGAAGCCATTCACGCTCGATCATCAACAGCAGCTCGACCTCGCGCAGAGTTTTTCGCGGGGTTTCACCCATGGATTTCTGGACGGTGTCAATCATCAGGAACTGGTTCAAGGGCGGTTTCCAAAACACCGCGGTGTGAAGGTGGGAACGGTCGAGGCGGTGACTTCGACCGAAGTGCTGGTCGAACTGGCGACCGATCACCAGTCGGTCGCGGTGTTGCCTTTGAAGCCCGGTGACGGGGTGGTCTTCGACGAGGGACGTCCGGAACAGGACGAACAGGGGGGACGGCTGTACGAGGTGTGTGAAACCAAGACCGCGTCGGGTGTGCGGGGCGTCGCGCTGACGTTTGGCCGGGGGGATCTGAATGTCAAGGCGATCGTCGTCGGGGCGACAGTTTGGCGAACCGACGATCCGGCGCTGCGCCGCCGGTTGGAACAGTCGTTCAACCGCGATGTCGTCACACAGCACATTCCCCTCACCGCGATCGTCACCGGTGCCCCGGGGCAGCCCCTTTCCATTGATGTCTCCGACAACCGCGGCAGCCACGTTCGAGTGACGACCCCCGCTCCACTGGAACAGGCTCGCAAACATCCGATCACAGCGAATCTGATTCAGGAGCAGTTTGGCCGGCTTGGGGGAACGCCGTACTTTCTCGCCAAGGTCGCGTTTCGCTTCGCGGGAGAGACGTCTCCCTCCGACGAGAACGGTGAATCGCCCACCGAGCAGAATGTCGACTCACTCCCCGTGATGGTACCCAAGAGTGTGCTCAACGACCTGCGGCGGCAGGCGGTCGCGCGGCTGGAAGTGGAACGGGCCCGGCGGGCACAACCGCAATCAATCGACGAAGCGGCACTCGAGCGACTGCGGGTCGAAATCTCCACCCGACATTCCCCCGCGACTCGCGTCGAAGCCGCCGATCCCGAACGGTCGGCGACCATGTCGGTGCTTTGTCGCACACGCGACCAGGTGTCTGCGGTTCTCGATTGGCAGGCTCCGGAAGGATTGCCAGGCATCGAGCGGATCTACTGTGATTTCGAAGAGGTGCGTCGGACGGCGGGAGCGGTCGAGCAGTGTCGGACGGCGGGAATGCCGGTGGCAGTCGCCACTCCCCGTGTGATCAAGCCGACGGAAGAAGCGTTGCTGCTGCAAGTCGCCAAGAGTGAACCAGACGCAGTTCTTGTCCGGAATCTGGCGGCACTCAGTTACTTCCGTGAGAAGTGGCCGAAGCTGGGCTTGATAGGAGATTACTCTCTCAACGTCGCCAACGAACTGACAGCCGACCTGTTGATTGAAAGCGGTCTGGAACGACTGGTCCCCAGCTACGACCTCAATCTGGAACAGTTGCTCGACCTGCTGAACAACTTTGATCCCACGCGGTTCGAAGTGGTCCTCCATCAGCACGTCCCCATGTTTCATATGGAGCATTGCGTCTTTTCGCACGTGCTGTCGAATGGCAAGGACTTTCACGATTGTGGTCGGCCGTGTGACCGGCATCGCGTGGAATTGCGGGATCATGTTGGTGAGGCGCATCCGCTGGTCGCTGACGTGGGCTGCCGAAATACCGTGTTCAACGCCCGGGCACAGTCAGCCGCTCCGTATGTTCCCCGGCTGAAAGAACGTGGGGTCGCCCACTTCCGTGTGGAACTGATGCGCGAAGATCGAACGGACACCCTGGGACTCCTCACGCAGTACGCACTGGTCCTGGCGGGGCGCTCGACCGGTCCCAGCGTCTGGCAGGAATTGAAGGTTCTGAACCAGGTGGGAATCACCCGCGGGACGTTGGAATTCGCGTAGCGTGCCGTTCCGCGTGACTCCGGTGCATCCCGGCTCTCGCTGAAGTATCCTGCGGGGAATTTCCCCACCACTGCTTCAGAGACTCGTCATGAAACTTCGCCCACTTGGCTCCAGCGGCCTATTGGTTTCTCCCATCTGCCTCGGAACGATGACGTTCGGCAGTCCGGTTCCCGAACGCGAGGCGATCGGTCTGATCCACGCGGCCCTCGACAAGGGAATCAACTTCGTCGATACCGCCAACGTGTATGAGGGATACAAGCGATTTCTCGGGAGTCCGGGAGGGGTCGCGGAGGAGATTGTCGGGAAAGCGCTGCGCGACCGGCGCGATAAGGCGATTCTGGCGACGAAGGTCGGTGCGCCGGTCGGGCCGGGTCCGCAAGATCGCGGGTTGTCTCCCGTTCATATTCTCCGCGAAGTCGATCGCAGTCTGAAGCGGTTACAGACCGACACCATTGACCTCTACATCATCCACTGGCCCGATCGCGAAGTCCCGTTGGAGACGACCCTGTCGGCGATCGAGGTCGCGCTGAAACAGGGGAAGATCCGGTCGTTTGGTGTTTCCAACCATGCGGCGTGGCAGATCGCCGAGCTGCGGGCTCTGGCCGAGCGACATGGTTGGCCCAGTCCGGTCTCATCGCAGATACCGTTCAGCCTCCTACGTCGGGAATTCCAGCACGATCTCGAATACTGCCAGAAACGCCATGTAGGCGTCACTCCGTATCAGTCGCTGCAAGGGGGCTTGCTGACCGGAAAGTACCGTCGCGGAACCGCGGCCCCGACCGATTCGCGTCTGGCCGAGAAGCCCGAATGGATGTGGCCGGTGAACGAGGGGCTGTTTGACAAACTGGAGGCGGTGGAGAAGCTGGCGGCCGAAGCGGAGACAACCCCGGCCCGTTACGCTCTGGCGTGGACATTGACACAGCCGGCAATGTCTTCGTTGATTGTCGGTGTGAAATCAGTGGCCCAGATTGATGACGCCCTGGCGGCGGTGCAGGTGGCGATTCCACCGGAGCATGTCGCGCGAATCAACGCCGTCTGTCCGCCGCCGTGGCGTCAGAACGACCCGCTGCGTGGCTGACTCCAGTAACCGGGCCGATTGAGACGGTTGTCGGACGCATAGCGACAGTCGCAGTGATGTGGGCAAGTTTCAAACCAGCCCGCTTTCCGACCGCTGGACGCGTCGGTAGACTATACGTCGTGCGCCACAAACCGGGATGTCTACGCCGAGCCGCGCCCGTCAGAAAACGGAAGCCGTTTCCCGCTTCCTTACGGGCGCGGCTCTGACATCGTGTCGCTCGTTCCGCCGTGTCGAATCGACAGCGGCGCGATGCGTCACTGCTCGCCGATCCCCCTCCCTCCCTTGACCCTCGCAGACAACCGTCCGCCGCGATTCGCATGAAAATCAAGCACGTTGAGATCATTCCGCTGGTCGGCGGAACCGTCGATGGCGGCTGGCCCCAGGGACATGAGAAGAAGGAAAACCTCCATACGTTGCTGGAGGTTCACACCGACGAGGGAATCACCGGGGTTGGCAGTGTTTTTACATCGGGGGCACTGGTCGAGGGTTCGATCGGGCTGTTGTGGCCGATCCTGCGGAACGAGTCCGCATTGGAACCCGAGCGGGTCACCGAAAAACTACGCCAGTCTTCTTTCTGGCAGGGCAGAGGCGGGTCGGTCGAGCATACGATCAGCGGTTTGGATATCGCCCTGTGGGACATTTTCGGCAAGGCGTGTGGACAGCCGGTCTCGCGACTGCTGGGGGGCAACTATCGCGATCGTATCAAGCCGTACGGGTCGATTCTGTTCGATGAACCCGACGCGCTGCGGTGGAAGCTGGAGCAGGTGGTTTCGACCGGCTTCAAGGCGATCAAGATGGGTTGGCGGCCGTTTGGACGCCAGGATCGCAAGTACGATGAACTGCTGGTGAAGACCGCGCGCGAGACCGTGGGGCCGAACATCGAACTGATGGTCGACGCGGGAGGGAGTGAGCAGTTCTGGCCCCATGGACTGAACTGGGCGCGGGAAACCGCGAAGATGCTCGCGAATTATGACATCACCTGGTTTGAAGAGGCGCTGCCGCCCGATGACATTGAGGGGTTCATCGAATTGACGAAGCAGTCCCCCGTGCCGATCGCTACGGGTGAGGTGCTGACGCGACGCCAGTCGTTTCTGCCCTGGATCGAACGTCGGGCGGTGGACATCATTCAACCCGACTGCACGAAGAATGGCGGTCTTTCGGAATCCCGGAAGATCGCGTGGTGTGCGTTTGACCACAACGTGTTGATGGTGCCGCATGGCTGGAACACCGCCATCGGTGTGGCGGCCGACCTGCAGTTGGCGGCCGCCCAGCCGGTCGCGCGGTACGTGGAATACCTCACTCCGTGCGATTACATCGAAAATCTGACGACCGAGCCGTTCGAAATTGACGCCGAGGGGTTCCTGAAGATTCCACAGAAGCCAGGGTTGGGGGTGGAACTCGATCACGACAAGTTGAAGAGATACCGCGTGACATGAAGGTTCTGAACGGGTTCAACGACCCGGCGTGCCACGGGGGATTCGTGGCGATTGGCAATTTTGACGGCGTGCATCTGGGCCATCGTGCCATGCTGGGGCGGCTGCGCGCCCGGGCGACCGAGGCCCGCGTCCCGGCGATCGTCGTCACGTTTGACCCGCATCCGATCGCGGTGCTGCGGCCGGGCCAAGTTCCCGCCCCGCTCACAACACTTGACCGACGCCTGGAACTGATCGGGGCGTGCGACGTCGATTGTGTGATTGTCTATCCGACCGATCGGCAACTGTTGCAATTGTCGGCCCGCGAATTTTTCGACCGGGTGATTCGCAACCAGTTGGAGGTTCGCGGCCTGGTCGAGGGGACGAATTTCTGCTTCGGAAAAAACCGCGGGGGAACGGTGGAGCTTCTCACCCGCTGGTGCGATGACGCGGGATTAGCCTGCGAGATCATTCCGCCCTTGACGCATGGTGGGGCAGTAGTGTCGTCATCGTCGATTCGCGAACAGATCAACCGTGGGGATGTCGCTCAGGCCGCCGAATTTCTGGCGACACCCTATCTCGTCAGCGGAATTGTCGCTCATGGAGACGCCCGGGGAGCGAAAATTGGCTTCCCGACGGCGAATATCGAACACGTTGAGACTCTGCTCCCCGCCGATGGCGTCTATGCCGGCCGTTGTCACTGTGCCGCCGGGACGTTCGCGGCGGCGATCAACCTGGGAACCAATCCCACGTTTGGGGGGATGATCAGAAAATTCGAAGCGCATCTGCTGGATTTCGCCGGTGATCTCTACGGGCAGACCGTGCGGGTCGAATGGATCGAGAGGCTGCGCGGGACGAGGCCGTTTTCGGGAATTGAAGAACTCGTCGGACAGTTGCGACACGATGTGGCGCGAACGCGGGAGCTGGTGCGGGTGTGAACTGGGGAGTGGGTGGCAACCGTTGACTTGGTTACCGACGTCATGCGTCGCAGACAGAGCGAAGATCTGATTCACCAATCCACACAAGGTGGATGGGGCCTTGACTGCGCAAGGTGGTTTTGGGGCTAGCCATCGATCTTTCTCCCCATCCGCTCAAGGCGGATGGGGCCGTCGCCAACACCAGCCGCCATCAGGCTTGCTTAAGTCCCCTTCCACCCGCCGCAAACGCCATCCCGCTCGGATTCAAAGTCGCGTTATCGGCCGGGTGGAGTATAGAATGACGCGAATCGGCAGTCGAGAAGTGACAGGAATCACCTGCGAGGTGAATTGATTCGCCCAGTTTCAAAATGGAGTCGAGTATGTACGCTGGCCATGCATCCTTCAAACTCGTGATCTTTGGGATCGTCGCGGTCCTATCGACCGTCAACACGCCCCGTGTCGCCGCCTGCACCAGGGTGCTGTTTGTGGCGACAGATGGCACGGTCATCACCGGGCGTTCGATGGACTGGGGCGAGGACTTGAAGTCCAATATGTGGGCGCTGCCGCGTGGGATGAAGCGGGACGGCATGGGGGGGAAGAACAGCATTGCTTGGGAGTCGAAGTACGGCAGTCTGATCGTGAGTGGCTACGATATCGGGACCTCGGAAGGGATGAACGAGAAGGGGCTGGTCGTCAATATGCTCGCCTTGGTCGAGTCCGACTACGGGAGACCGCCGGAAAGTGCCAAAGTCATCTGTCTCAGCACTTGGGCGCAGTACATTTTGGACAGCCACGCCACCGTGGCTGAGGCCGTCGCCGACTTGAAGAAAGAGAATTTCCAGGTCCAAACCGTGGTACTCCCGACCGGTCGGCCCGCGAACATGCACTTGTGTCTCGCCGATCCGAGCGGGGACTCGGCCATCATTGAGTACGTGCAGGGGAAACTCGTCATCCACCACGGCAAAGAGAACAAGGTGATGACCAACTCGCCGACCTACGACAAGCAGTTGGCCATCATGCAGTACTGGCGAGACGCTGGCGGGCTGACGAAATCCCTCCCGGGAACCTCCAGTGCCGCGGACCGCTTCGTCCGGGCAACCTTTCTGTTGGAGGCGATCCCGACCGAAGCTAACCCGAAGTACATCAGCGCCGTGGCGGAACAAAAGTTTCACTTTCAGGCAATGATGTCAGTGCTGTCGGTCATGCGGAGCGTCGGCACGCCGCTGGGAATCAACATCGACGACCAGCCCTGGGTTTCGTCGACCGTCTGGCGAACCATCAGCGACAGCACCAACCGCATCGTGATGTTCGACTCGGCCACGACTGCGGCAAGCTTTTGGGTCAAGCTCGACGAACTCGATCTGAAGCCCGGCGCACCGGTGAAGAAGTTGGAACTGGTTGGCGGCAAGACATACAATGGAAACGCCGCAGACAAGTTCGTCGAGGCCAAGCTCTTTGTGTTCGCATCGCTCGGCGGTAAATACGAAGCGACGAAGAAATAGCGTGGAAATCTGATCGGTTATCACAACGAATGACCGTCGGTAATCCACCACTTGTCACAGCAGTCAGCTTTCGGCCGTTCGCAGCACTGGATGCGAAATCAACTGCTCGGGGAGCATCGTCCGAAGTGTGTCCGGGAAACAATAGGCCGCCAGTTCAATGTTCTTCTGGCGGCGACCGATTTGCCGAACGTACCCCAAGTTGCGCCCGGCGTCGGCGCGAATCGCCTCGAGTTCTTCGCGATTGGAGGGATACGCGGTCGACTGCCAATCGACCCAGACCTGTCCCCCGTCCGTCATCGCGTCTGACACCTCAATCGCCACGATGCCGGTCGGTTCCCACAATCGGCGCCACCAGTCGGCGGAATGGATGCACCAGAAGTCTTGCGTCCAGATCTGGCGCAAATGCTCGGGAACCTTTTGCTCGAATTCCTTCAGCAAGCCTGCTCCCGCGATCGCGATTTGCCCTCCCTCGCGGACGAAATGCGCCAGATAGTTGAGATACAGACTGTCGGTCCCGAAATAAGAAAACGCGTCGACGCAAATGATCGCGTCGAAGAACCCGCCCCCGAACGGGAGAGAACGGGCGTCGCAATGTAGCGGAAAAATCTGGTCCCCCAATCCGGCCTCTTTGACCCGGTGCAGATTCTCGTTCGCCGCGACCCACAGGTCGGCCCCCCAGACCTGCACGCCAAATTCCCGCGCCAGATAGACCGAAGAGACGCAGCGACCACAACCCAGATCCAGCACCCGCATTCCGGGGCGCAGGTCGAGTGAGTCGGTCAGCCACTCGGTCAACCACAACACCGGGCCGCCAAAACTGTTGGCGATCACCCAGTCGGGATTGTACTTTCCCGAGCGGGGAAATCGGGGAGAAATCAAGCGGGAGTCTGGGGTCGCCATCAATGATTCTTCACGCGGTGAAAAACTCGATATTCGCCGGGTAGCACGGGTATCGGACCTGAGTGTTACCCACATCACAATGGACGCGCAGTGCCCCGGGGAGGTTCGCGTTGAATTCAAACAGCCGATCCACACCCTCAAAAAGGGGGCGACCGGCTGAGTCCGTCCTCAGAGAGGAATCTACAACTGGTTGAACACCATCCCCGTCTGGAGCTTCGGGTAGAAGTACGTACTCTTCGGCGGCATTTTTTCGAGCTTCTCGGCGATCTGCTCGACATGCTCGATCTGAGCCGGCGGAACGAGGCAGGCGAGATCGCATCGGCCTTGCGACTGTGCCTCGGTCACTTCTCCCACGAGATGCACGTAGGTGCATTTCGGAGGCGAACCGGCATGCGCGGGCTTCAGCAGGTGTTCCAACACCAGCTTGTGCAGCAGGCTCACGCCCAACTCGCGCCATTCTTCACTTTGATCGGGAGCCAGCTCTTTCATCGGGCTGCCATCGGTGAGTCGGGCCAGACACCAGGCGTTGTCCCCCTGGGTGCCGAACCCCAGAACCCCCTGCCCTCCCTCGGCGTCGATGAGATCCCACGTCTCATGAGCGGCGGCCGGGCCGTGCCCCACCATTTCGACTTCAAAATTGGGCGACAGCAGTTCCTTCAACCGCTCGAAGGTCAGGCCTGTTAGGCCCGTCGCCAGGCGGTGCGTCGGCAGAATCACCAATCCCGGGTCACTCATGCCAACGAAGTGCATCATCACAAAATTGGGAGAGGCGTCGGGGCCTTCCAACTCGCCGGCGGCGTCCAGACTGTCGCGGTAGTTGATTGCCGTTTCGTACCGATGGTGACCGTCGGCGATGAAGACCGGCTTCTCCCAAATGAGCTTGCGGACCTGTTCGATCGCGTTGTGATCGGTGACCGCCCACAGTCGATGCCGAACTCCCAGGTGGTCGACCGCTTCCGCCGGCGGCCGACGGCTGATGTTCTGTTCCAACGGAAGCTGCACCGCCCCGTTGGTATCGGGAAACAGCCCAAAAATCGGCGAGAGATTCGTTTTGGTGTATTGCAACAGCTTCAGCCGGTCGGCTTTCGGTCCAGACATCGTCTGCTCGTGCGGATACACCTTGCCTTCGCCAAACCGTTCAAGGCGGATCCGCCCCAAAAAACCCCGGCGGGTGTACGATTCCCCCCCCCAGTCGAAAATCTGATGGTAGACGTACAGTGCGTCTTCGGGTTCGTGGCGCAGCACGCCGAGGCGGAGCCAGGTCTTCAGAAACTCGGCGGCCCGCTCGTATTTCTTGTCGGCGCTTTCGTCGGACGGCTCGTCACGGTTCAGCTCCAGGCGAATGACATTGCAGGGATGCCGTTCGTACAACTGGGTCTGAAATGCCGCGTCGATGACGTCGTAGGGGGGGCAGGTCACGTCGGACAAATCACCGACCTGAGCCACGTCGTATCGCAGACCACTGAACGGAAACACCTGAGCCATGAGAGAACGGATCCTGAACGATCACCAACGGAACAAACCGCGCGAAAACGGAACGACGGGAAACCAACACGTGGGGGGGACATCCACACGGATGCGGAACACGCCCCGTCAGGAATCGATCCGCCCCCCGGCTTCCCGTGCGCGAGAGACAAACTCTCTCACCAATGCCGGATCTTTGCAAGCGACTGCCGACTCGACCCCGCCGGCGACATCCACGCCCCAGGGGTGGACGACTCCAATCGCCTGTTCGACATTGACCGGCGTCAGCCCCCCCGCCAGCACCAACTGCGGCCATTGCTCGCGATTCCAGCCAGCGCTCAACACGTCCCAGGGAGCCGTGTGGCCGGTCCCGCCATACGTCCCGGCGACCTTCGCATCAACAATCGCCGCTCGGAGAGTGACCCCCAACTCGCTCAACCGCGCCAAATAACCGGCGACCTCCCCCAGCCCGGCATCGCCCACCCGAAACGCGCGGATCACAGGGAACTCCGCGGCGACTTGTGCCACATAATCGGGGGACTCGTCTCCGTGCAATTGAACAGTTCGCAACCCGCAGTGGCGACTCGTTTCCCGGACGAATTCCAACGAATGATTCACGAACAACCCGACCGCTTCGACCCGGTCGGGGAGCTGTGCGACGATCTCCCGTGCGACGTCCACTGCGACGGCACGCGGACTCGGGGTGTAGAAGTTGAAGCCCAACGCGTCAGCGCCCGCCTCGACGGCGATTCGAGCCGTGGGCAAGTCTCGAATGCCGCAGATTTTGATCCACATGATTGATGCCTCAACGACAAAAACCGCCATGTGGCACTGGAAGGCCACATGGCGGTTGCTTGATCGACTCGACTGAATCACCCGCGTGTTCCTTTACGCGGTGTCCATCGACCTACAATTCCGGAGCGATCTTCACCAGTTTCCCGGCCGGTCCTTTGCTCCCTTCGGCGGCGGTGCCAAACAGGGTGATGTACAGGGCACCCTCTTTGTCGAACACCAGCGCGGTCGGCTTGTCGAGCGAGACAATCTTCTCGGCCTTTACCCCCTCGGCGGTTACGTCAAGGCGGAACAACCCGCCATTCTTCGCGTCAACCCACGAATAGTCGACGGCATACAGTTTGCCAGTCTTGGGGCTGTAGGCGAGGCCGGCGATGTCATTGAGGCCGGCCGCGTGGTTCTTCAACAGCTTGCCATCTTCGGGATTGTAGAAGCTGAGCTGGCTGTCACTCGCCATGTTCACTTCACCCATCTGGCCCACGACCAGTTGCTTGCCATCGGGACTGAACGTGATCGCGACGGGTGCGTCGGTGTTCACCAGCGGCTTCGTGGCGATGAACGGCACCAGTTTCCCCGGCTTGCCGTCCTTGATTTCGCACTTCAGGATCCAGCCCTTGGTGTCGTCGCCATTCGAAGTGACGTAGAACGCCTTGGGACCGACAGCGATCGCGTAGAAGTTTCCTTCTCCCTTGGCCGACTCATCGCCCGGGCCGATGGGTCCGAGCTTGAATTCGGCGTTGTCCGCGGCGGTCGGCTTTTCGAGAGGAGTGGCTCCGATCTTGAACACTCGCACGAGTTCTGCCGCGTCGGCCAGACTGCCATCACCCACGATCAAATGGTCTTCACCCAGCAGCGCGACTCCCAGGGGGCCGATCTCGTACTTCGGGCCTTTGCCGTAGATGTCGGTCTTGAAGGCGTCGACTTCGACAAACTTCTTGGCGGGGTTCCCTGGGGCGACGCGCAACACCGCCGGGTGGGTGGCGACAAACAGATGGCCGGTCTTGGCGTGAATCGCCACACCGCTGGGATTGTCGAGCCCATCGAGGACGGTGGACACCTTGACCTCGGCGGATGCCGGGGCGACAGACAGGGCGGCCAGCAGCAGCGCGCCGGCTTGGGGTAGGAATCGACGAAACATGGAGAAATCTCTCGGGTGAGGATGGGGGGGGAATCTGAACAGCGAAAAGTCTCGAACCGGCGGAATGGCCAGTCCATTAATCGGGCAACTTGGGAGCGTCGTGTTCCTTGGTAGGTGGGCTTGTCAACCCCTCTTCCATAAACTTCACCAGATCCGCCTTCTCTTCCGCCGTCAATTTCAACGGGAAGAGTTCTTCGTCGAGCCAAGGGTTGGGTGTCCCCCCCTTATTGTAATGTTCCACCACCTCGGCCAGTGTCTTCATGCTCCCGTCATGCATGTACGGGCCGGAATGGGCGATATCGCGGACCGTGGGAGTCTTGAACGCTCCCCGATCCCCTTCGAGCTTGCTGATCGCTTCGCGTCCGACGTCGGGATTCGGTTGGTCCATTCCGACCCCGATATTGTGGAACGCGTTGTCAGTGAAGTTCGGTCCCGCGTGGCAGGAGCCGCAATTCGCCTTGCCGAAGAACAACTTCATCCCCGACCGGGCCGACTCTGACATCGCCTCAACTTCCCCCTGCTTGAAGTGATCGTAAGGGGAATTGCCCGAGAGAATCGTCCGTTCGTAGCTGGCGATCGCCTTGGCCACTTCCGCTGGTGTGATCTTGTCGACGCCGAACACCTTTTGAAACTGCTTCCGGTAGCCGCCGATTCCGCTGACTTTAAGCGTCATTTCCGGAAGGGTCATCGACATTTCGATGGGATTGGCGATTGGCCCCAGCGCCTGGTCCTCCAGGGTGGCGGCTCTGCCGTCCCAGAATTGGAATTTCTGGTAGGCGGCGTTCAACACCGTGGGGGAATTGCGTCCCCCCTTTTGCCCTTTGACACCGGTGGCGAACTGCTCGCCGTTGCTGAAGCCCTTCTTCGGGTCATGGCAGTCGGCGCACGAAACCGAATCGTCGGCCGACAGTCGTCTGTCGAAGTAGAGTTGCTTTCCCAGGGCGATCTTTTCGGGGGTTTGGGGATTGTCTTTGGGAACGGGGATCGGCGGCAGTCCCAGCGGGAGCTTCGCCGGCGCATCGGCACCTCGCAGGTTGGCCGCTCCGACCAACCCTGCGACAACAAGGGCAGTCCCCAGCGTCCACGCCGATCGAGATGCGTGGATGCAGCGGGGACGGTGGGACTGTGTGTCGACGTTTCCCGCGTCGACTGCGGATCGGCCATTCATGGTTGCGGTCCTCTCAAGAAACGAGTACGAAAGCTTGTCCGCCTTATCTTAGGCGGACCGGGTTGAACTGCAAGCTACGCCTACTGCGGCAACTGGCGGTCGACCTCGTTCGCGGAGACGACGCTCTGCGACGTCGCGCCGATTTCGGTCCCTTTGAACCGGAACCGCGGTTGGCTCCGACCCGCGCGTGGCCAATCCGGATGCGTCGATGAACCGCTCGTCGAGACGACCACACTTTGAAAGGATTTCCCGGTGATCAGGCTGAAAGTTGCCCAATTGTTGGTGAACCGTCCAGTCGGAAGTTCCGTCGATGTTCGCGGCTGGGTCCGCACCCGACGCGAATCCAAACAAGGGTTCGCCTTTGTCGAACTCAACGACGGAAGCAGCTTCGCCAACCTGCAGGTGGTGATCGACAAGTCGGTTCCCGGCTATGACCAGTTCCTGAAACTCCTGACCACGGGGAGCAGTGTCCGGGTTGTGGGCGAATTAAAAGCTTCTCCTGCGAAAGGCCAGGTGGTGGAAGTCCACGCGGCGGAGGTTCACGTCTACGGATCCGCCGACGCCGACAAATACCCGCTTCAGAAAAAGGGGCACAGCTTCGAATTCCTGCGGGACATCGCCCACCTGCGGCCCCGTACCAACACCTTCGGTGCCATCGCCCGCGTGCGGAACGCCGTCTGTGCCGCGATCCACGAGTTCTACCAGTCGCGGGGCTTCCTCTACGTTCACACCCCGATCATCACCACCAGCGATTGCGAAGGGGCCGGGCAGATGTTCCAGGTCACCACGCTCGACCTGGCGCTTTTGGCGCAGCAAAAGAGATCGCTGGACTTCACGCAGGATTTTTTCGGCAAACAGGCGTCGCTCACGGTCAGCGGGCAACTGGAAGCCGAGACGTTCGCCTGCGGACTCGGGGACGTTTACACTTTTGGCCCCACCTTCCGGGCCGAGAATTCGAACACCACCCGCCATCTGTCCGAGTTCTGGATGGTTGAGCCGGAAATGGCGTTCTATGACCTCGAAGACAACATGCGGCTCGCCCAGGAGTTCATCCAATTCGTTCTGAAACGGGCGATCGAGCGTTGCCCCGACGACATGAAGTTCTTCGTCGATCGCATTGACAAGCAGGTGCTGGAGACGGTTGAGAACATCATCAACCACGAGTTCGAACGGGTTTCGTACACCGAAGCGATTGAGATCCTGAAGAATTCAGGACAGACATTCGAATACCCGGTGGAGTGGGGACTCGATTTGCAGTCGGAACACGAACGCTATCTTACCGAAGTGAAATTCGGCAAGCCGGTGATTCTGTACAACTACCCGCGGTCGTTCAAACCGTTTTACATGCGCTGCAACGATGATGGAACAACCGTGCGGGCGATGGACGTCCTCGTGCCGCGCGCGGGGGAGATCATCGGTGGCAGTCAGCGCGAAGAACGGCTCGATGTGTTGCTGGCGCGGATGGCCGAGTGTCACCTCGATCCCGAGCAATACTGGTGGTACGTCGATCTGAGGCGATACGGGACCGTGCCTCACGCCGGATTCGGTCTGGGACTCGAACGCGTGCTGCTGCTGCTCACGGGAATGACGAATATCCGCGATGTGATTCCGTTTCCGCGAACTCCGAAACACGCGGAGTTTTAGCGGCGGGGGCTCCGGCCCATCCGCGACTTCGGTTGATGTGACTGGCTTTGCGATTTGCGCCCACCGCCATATCATCGAGTGAGAATTCCCGACCACGTCGAGACAGTGAGCCGCATGATGTCTGTGTTGAAGCGATTTGTGTGGAGCGGACTGATTTGCGGATGGCTGCTCGCGATACCGGTTGGGGCGCGCGCCGGGGAGCGTGATGCCGCACACATCGAGTTCTTTGAAGCGAAGATCCGTCCGGTTCTGGTGGAACAGTGTCAGGGGTGCCACGGGGCCAAGAGTCAGCCGGTGCGCGGCAACTTGCGACTCGACCGCCGCGACGGGTTGTTGAAAGGGGGCGATCTGGGGGCTGCGGTCGTTCCCGGCAAACCGGAAGAGAGCATTCTGTTCTCGGCGATCACGCACCGCGACGCGGACCTCAAGATGCCGTTGGAGAAACCGAAACTCGACGACAAGGTGATCGACGACTTTCGCGAGTGGATCGCGAACGGAGCGGCCTGGCCCGAAGAAGAGACGACGGAGGCGAAAAGCGAGAGTTTCGACTTGGCGTCACGAAAAAGGGAACTCCCCTGGATCTGGGAAACGCCGACGAAAAACCCACGACCGACCGTTCGCCAAGCCGACTGGCCCCGCGCCGCCAGCGACAGTTTTCTACTCAGTCGACTTGAGTTGGCGGGACTCGCTCCGGCACCCGATGCTCCGCCGCACATCTGGTTGCGACGGGTTCACTTCGCGCTCGTGGGGCTTCCTCCCACTCCCACGGAACTTGCCGATTTCCTCCGGGATCCGTCGCTTGCCGCTCGTGAGCGGGTTGTCGACCGACTGCTCGACTCGCCCCGATTCGGCGAGCGCTGGGCCCGGCACTGGCTGGATCTGGTCCGGTACGCCGAGTCGCGGGGGCATGAAAGTGACTTCATTATTCCCAACGCGTATGAATACCGCGACTACATCGTGCGGGCGCTCAACGCCGACCTGCCGTACGATGAATTCGTCCGCGAGCATCTCGCGGGGGACCTCCTCCCCCTGCCGCGGCGCAATCCGACCACGGGGGCGAATGAATCCATCATCGCGACCGGCTGGGCGTTTCTGGGGGAAGAGATTCACGCTCCGGTCGATACCCGGCTCGACGAAACCGAGCGGATCGACAACCGCATCGACGTGTTGTCGAAAACCTTTCTGGGACTGACAGTGAGCTGCGCCCGCTGTCACGACCACAAGTTTGATGCGATCTCGCAGCGCGACTACTACGCGCTCGCCGGCTTCTTCATCAGCACCGGCCAGCGGCTCGCGCGGTTCGAAGCGATGGAGCAGGAACGCGAGGCGGCGCTGGAACTGGCGGAACTGCACAAGAAACGGGAACCGGAACTTAAGGCAGCGATTCGCGAGGCGCAGGTCGCCGTTCTGAAGCAGTTGAAGGTCTATCTGACAGTCGCCATCAAGGGGTTACAGACCGCCGGTTTGCCGGCCCCCGAACCGGGCAAGAAAATTCGCCCTGGCGAGTTCACCCAGCCAGCGAATGACGCTTTGGATCGGCTGGCCGTGGAAGCCACCATTTCCGCGCCGTTGCTGAAACAGTGGGTCGCCGTGTTGTGGAATGCGGTGAATGATCGGAATGACGCACTGCACGCCCTGGCTCGATCGGCGACGTCGCAGGAGGTTCCAAACGAACCGTCGACAAGTAAGCGTCAGGAGATCGGACTGGATGATTCAGCGCGAATCGTTGTGGATTATCGCGAGGTGACGTCCCCGGGCTCGGACTGGTCAATGGATGGAATGGCTTTCGGAACGGGACCGTCAGCGGTGTTCGCACTGCGCTTTTTGCCCGCTGCTGAAATGGCACGTCCGACGGTGCGGGTCGTGACAATCGCCAGTGCGAACACGGAACCCGACTGGCGGCGACTGGATCTCGCTCCAGGAACTGAGCGTGAGCCGACGATTTACGGATCTTGGAACCGCGACGGCGCAATGTTGCGTTCACCCAAGTTCGAACTCCAGACAGGTCGACTGTATTACCTCGTTCGCGGGTCGGGTCGGGTCTTGGCTGCGGTTGATTCCCAGCGGCTGGTGACCGGTCCGATCCATACCGGGATCGTTCGCGAATGGGGTTTCAATGATCAATGGCACTGGATCTCTCATGATTTGTCGGCTTACCAGGGGCACCGAGTCGCGATTGAGTTTTCACCGCACAATGAATTTGACACTTCGATCGCATTGATCGTCGAGAGCGACACTCCGCCGCGGGAGCCGTTAACCGCCGGACGGTTTGTCGCACAGTCTGCGACTGAAAATCGGATTTCCGGCACAGAGTCGCTAGTTGGCTTCTACCAGAAATTGCTTCTGATGGCCGTCAATTCCACGGAATTGCCGATCGAACGGCGGTATCGGCAATACCCGGCAAATCTTCGAGAACTGATCGGCGCTCAATATATTCTTCGCGAAGACCAACGAAGCCATAGCCTGCCGGAAATCGCCCGCTGGCTCACTCAGCACCCGGAACTGATTTCCGGCCGCGACGGTGAGTGGCCCGAATCGGTCTCGCAAAAACTCGCGGCGTACCAACAGGAACGCGAAACGATCTTGAAGCGCGTCCCGTGGCAGTCGCGCACCGTCCCCGCAATGATCGACGGAAACGGCGTCGACGAATACCTGCTGGTTCGCGGCAAGCACCAGCGAACGAAGGGACTGGTCCCGCGGCGCTCGCTCGAAGCACTCAGCGGCCCCGAACCGCTGGCCCATGCCGCTGGCAGCGGACGGTTCGAACTCGCCCGCGAACTCACCGATCCCCGCAATTCGCTGATCGGCCGGGTGATCGTGAATCGCGTCTGGCACTACCTCTTCGGCCGCGGCATCGTCGCCACCCCCGACAACTTTGGCGTGCTGGGAATGCGCGCCACACATCCCGAACTGTTGGACGACTTGGCGGCGACCTTTGTTTCCGATGACCAGTGGTCGTTAAAACGGCTGATTCGCAAACTGGTTTTGTCGCGGGCCTTCGCCATGTCGAGCGATCCCGACGACGCGGCGGCCGAGCAAAACGATCCCGAGAATGTGTTGCTGCACCGCATGAATCTGAAACGGCTCGAAGGAGAGGCGATTCGCGACGCGATCCTGATGGTCTCGGGACGACTCGATGACCGCATGGGAGGTGTTTCGGTTCCGCTGCATCCGTCGCAGTTCATCGAGGCGCGAGGTCTGCGTGGTGAACGAGGGCCGCTCGACGGTGGGGGGCGTCGCAGTCTTTATGTCGCGGCCCGCCGCAACTTCCTCCCGACCATGATGACCGCGTTCGACACCCCGACTCCTTTTACCACGGTCGGCCGGCGGAACGTGTCGAACGTCCCCGGACAGATGCTGTTCTTGATGAACGACCCGTTTGTTCATGAGCAGTCGCAGGTCTGGGCGCGGCGGCTACTTGCCGACGTTCCCGCCAACTCGACCGCCCCGCGCGTTCGGTCGCTGTTTCTGAGCGCGCTCAGCCGGGAACCGTCGGCCGAAGAAGTCGCACGGTGCGAAGAGCTGTTACAGCAGACCGCCGAAGTGTTGGGAGTGAAGGAACCGACCCTGGAATCGTGGACCGAATTGTGTCACGCGATGTTCGCTGTGAAAGAGTTTCTGTTCGTCCGATGATTTTTGTGCCGAGAGTGTCGGCGAAATTGAGTCCGATGTCGTGGACACCCCAAACACGCGAGTCGAAATTGAAGTCTGAATTCGAATCCAGCCTGCTCGGCCCCATCACGCGTCGCGGTTCGTCAACCGGTGTCACCCGCCGGGAGGCGCTCGCACGGTCCGCGGGCGGCTTCGCTGCCCTGGCGTACGCGGCGCTGTTTGGACACAGCGAGTCGCGCGGGGATGAGCGAAGCGACGCGGCGACGACGCGCCTGCCGCACCATCCGCCGACCGCTCGGAACGTGATCTTCCTGTATATGGATGGGGGCGTCTCGCAGGTCGACAGTTTCGACTACAAGCCGAACCTGGAGAAATATCACGGCCAGGATCCCCGAAAGGCAATTGGCAAACTCGAAAAGACCCAGTTCGAGAACATCGGCACAGTGATGAAATCGCCGTGGGCGTTCGCGCAGCGCGGCCAAAGCGGCCTGTGGACCAGCGACCTGTTTCCACAGGTCAACCAGGAGATCGACAGCCTGTGCATTTTGAAGTCCATGACTTCGAAATTCCCCGAACACACCAGCGCCAACTATTTCCTGCATTCCGGCACAGGGCTACAGGGCCGTCCCAGTATGGGTGCCTGGGCGACCTATGGCCTGGGGAGCGAAAATCAAAACGTCCCGGGATTCGTGCTGCTCAATGGCGGGCTGATCCCTTCGGGAGGGCTCGACAATTTTAACAGCGGGTTCCTCCCGGCGACCTACCAGGCATCGGTACTCGAACCCAAAGACCCGCCCCTTGCCAACATCCGTCCGCTGGAGAAGAACTCTCGGTTGCAGGCGCTCAAGCAATCGCTGATTCGTGACCTCGATCAGCGCACCCTCGCCGACGTTGGCAAACTCGACGCGCTGGAGTCGGCGATCGCGAATCATGAGTTGGCGGCCCGCATGCAATTGACCGTTCCCGAGCTGCTCAATCTCGATGGCGAAACAAAGGAGACGCACCACCTGTACGGGCTCGATTCCGAGTTTGAATTCACCCGCAGTTACGCCCGCCAGTGCCTCACCGCGCGGCGACTTGTCGAACGAGGCGTGCGCTTCGTGGAACTCACCTGTCCACGCATCGGGGGATACGACCGGTGGGACGCTCATGGCGGACTGGTGACCAATCACGGCAACAACGCCCGCGCGGTCGACCAGCCGATCCGGGCGCTATTGGTTGATCTGCGCCAGCGCGGACTGCTCGACGAAACCCTCGTCGTCTTCTCGGGCGAATTCGGCCGCACGCCGTTCGCTCAAGGCTCCGACGGGCGCGACCACAACGAGCATGGTTTTTCGCAGTGGCTGGCGGGAGGAGGCGTGCGGGGGGGAATCAGTTTCGGCGAGACCGACGAATGGGGTTACAAGGCGGTGGTCGATCGGCTCGAAATCCACGATCTGCACGCGACGATGCTGCACCTGCTGGGGATTGACCACACCCGGCTCACCTACCGATTCGGTGGCCGGGATCTGCGACTGACCGACGTCAATGGCCGGGTGATTGACGAGATTTTGGTTTGACTGCCGCCAGTTCGCTTTGATACCGCTCACGGCCGGAAACGAGACCATTTCGGGGAGCCGCGCCTGTCAGGGAGCGGGACTTTGATACCGCTTCCTGACGGGCGCGGCTCGATCGGTAAGTCTCAACGCGGAGACTCAGCCGAAAGGCCCAGCGCCTCTTCCACGGCTTGTCGCATGACGGCCGAGTCCGGCTCGATTCCGGTCCAGTACTGCACGCCGATCACCCCTTGATTCACGATCATTCCCAGACCGTCGAGAATCTGGCAACCGCGCGATTGCGCATCGCGCAATAGCCGTGTCATCGGCGGACTGAAAATCACGTCGGCGACGACCATGCCGAGCTGTAGGGAATCGACAACCAGTGGCAAACGAGCCTCGCCGTCGTAGAGGCCGATCGAGGTTCCGTTGATCACCACGTCGGTTCCTGCGGGGATCGCGTAGTCACCCTTCCAGATTTCCAAGCGTGCGTCGAGCTTCAATTTGCCGGCGAGGATCTTCACCAGATCTTCCCCCCGTTCGGGAGACCGGTTCACGATGGTGATCTGGTTGACTCCCGCCAGACCGAGTTCCACCGCCAGAGCCCGCGACGCTCCACCGGCTCCGAACAAGACGACGTTCTTGCCGAGCGGGTCGATCACCGATTGCAGCGAACGCAGGAAGCCCTTGCCATCGGTGTTTTCACCGATGAACTGGTTGCCACGACGGACGACGCAATTCACCGCCCCCATCACAGCGGCCGACTCACCCAGGCCATCGAGATGAGGAATCACGGTCACCTTGTGAGGCAGACTGCAGTTGAAACCGCGGAAGCCCATTGCCTTGGCCCCCTTCACCGCGTCCCCGAGTTTCACTGGCTCGACCTCCATGTTCACATAGCGCCAGTGCAGTCCATGATGTCGAAACGCCGCCTCGATCATGGCGACCGTGGGATTGCCGGCGGCTCCCTGGGACATGGAGCCGACAAGTTCGTGGAGAAAGCGGGCTGAAACGGACATTGTGGTGGTTTCCCGTGGAAGAATGGAATGTTGTTCGTCAGCCGAACGAATAGCGAGTTGACGGTTCGGTTCGCAAGTTGGGGCGGACTGGGAGTTGGTGCGGGAGCCACTTTGAGTGAATCGTGTCCCTTCCATTTTTCAAGCCGACCGTGGTAGAAGAACGAAAGCGACGGAGCCGACCGCCGTGTCCCTCCCGCGGACTCCGGAATGGAAGATTCCGCCATTCCCCCGCCCCCTGCCCTACCCCCGCCGGACATTGAACATGACGAGTCGCGCCGCCACCGAGTACCGCTATGAGAAGCTGACCTGGCCCGAGATCAATGACGCGGTCGATCTGGGAAAGGTCTGCATTCTGCCGGTCGGTTCGGTGGAGCAGCACGGTCCGCACCTGCCGTTGGATGTCGACATTGTGTGCCCTGTCGGCATCGCCCGGGGGGCGGGACAGACCTTGCCCGGAAAGATCCTGGTGCTTCCCGTGATGACGTATGGGTATACGGGGCACGTGATGGATTTTCCGGGGACGATCAATGGGCATTACAACACGTTCATTGAACATGTGCTGGACGTGACGAAATCGCTGGCGTACCACGGATTCAAGAAGATCATGCTGCTCAACGGGCATGGTTCCAATATGCCGAATCTTGATCTGGCTGCCCGAAGGACCAATCTGGAGACGGACGCCGAGTGTGTCGTGACGGCATGGTGGAATCTGTTGACCGTTGACAAGACATTTCTTCCCAGTTGGCGGGAAAGCAAGTTTCCAGGAGGGTGTGCTCACGCCTGTGAGCTGGAGACTTCGTTGTATCTCTACCTGGATGAAGACAACGTACGAAAAGATATGGTGCAGAGTGGCGAGATTTCGTTCAACGCGGACGAAAGCCCGTTCAATTGGGTGGATTTGTTCGCGGCCGGGCCGGCGACGATTGTCTCGTGGACCAGCAGTTATTCGGAGACGGGCGTGCTGGGAGCGGCCGCTCTCGCCACAAAGGAAAAAGGGGAGCGAGCGTATGGCGAGGCGGTGAAGCAGTTGGTGAATTTCGTGAATTACTGGCATCCCCGGCCGCGTGACGTGCGGCGGGATCTGCACCGAACTCCGCCCACCATGCCGATTCCGTGGGGGCAACGGCCGTTCACCGGGAAAGAGGCGTCGTGAGTCGGAAAGGGCGCTGAAGAACAGGTGAAGACGGGGACGGAGAAGAAAAACGCAGTTCCCATCCCTACCCGTCGCTACGCCGAGTGACTAAAGTGAGGTTCGCGCCGCCCTGCGGGGTTGGCGAGTGTTCCTTTCGCTTTTCCTGTCCAGAGCCGGATTCTCCATTCGCGAGAGTTCCAGCAGATCACGAATTCTTCTTCCATGAGCAGTCTAGCAGCGGATCGCGGTACGGACGCGATCGACTATTCCGAATTGAGTCGTCGACTGATCAGTCGATTGGAAAATAAGACGGCGATTGTCGGCGTGGTGGGCCTGGGGTACGTCGGGCTGCCGCTGGTGAATTTGTGTCATAAAAAGGGATTTCAGGTCGTCGGCTTCGACATCGACCAGCGGAAGGTCGATTCACTGAAGGCGGGGCGAAGCTACATTGGCCACATTCCCGATGCGCGGGTTCAAGAGTTGGTTGCTGACGGGCGGTTTCAGCCCACGACCGACTTTTCGAAGATGCGGGAAATCGACACGGTATCGATTTGCGTTCCCACGCCTCTCAATGATTACCGCGATCCCGACCTGTCGTTCATCGAATCGACCGGGCGCAATTTGGCGCCCCATATCCGTCGGGGGCAACTGGTGGTGCTGGAAAGCACGACGTACCCGGGAACGACCGAAGAAGTGTTGCGGCCGATTTTGGAACAGGGATCGGGCCTGAAAGCGGGGGTGGATTTCTTCCTGGGCTACAGCCCGGAGCGCGAAGATCCAGGGAATCCGAATTTCTCGACGTCGAATATCCCCAAGGTGGTGGGTGGACTCGACCGCGAATCTCAAGCGGTGTCTATGGCGCTCTACGGCCAGGTGGTCCCCAAAGTGGTGGGGGTCAGCTCGATGGAGGTTGCCGAGGCGTGCAAGATTCTCGAAAACACCTACCGCGCGGTGAATATCGCCCTGGTGAATGAGCTGAAGGTCGTGTTCGACCGGATGGGACTGAGCATCTGGGAAGTGATCGAGGCGGCCAAGACCAAGCCCTTCGGCTTCCAGGCGTTTTATCCCGGCCCGGGATTGGGCGGACACTGCATCCCGATCGATCCGTTCTATCTCACCTGGCTCGCGAAACGCTATGGCTTGAACACGCGGTTCATTGAGCTGGCGGGCGAGGTCAATACGCGGATGCCGCGCTATGTGGTCGAACAGGTGATCAGCGGATTGAATCGACACAGCAAGTCGGTTCGCGGGTCAAAGATCGGCATCATCGGCATCGCCTACAAAAAGGATGTCGACGACCCCCGCGAGTCGCCGGCGTTTGAAATCATCGAAGAGCTGCTGCACTTTGGTGCGGACCTTTCCTACCACGATCCGCATGTTCCGGTGTTACCGAAAATGCGGAAGCACGACATCCGGTTGAACAGCCAGACGCTGTCCACGGGATGGTTGGAGAGTCTGGACTGCACGTTGATCGTCACCGATCACTCGGCGGTGGACTGGAATCTCGTGGCGCGTCATTCGCGACTGGTCATCGATCCGCGGAATGCCTGCGGGAAGATTTCAGGACCGCGCGAACACATCGTTAACTGAGCGCTCGCCCCTCCAGAGCGGGCGCGTTTCATCAAGGGATCCCCACAGTGACCCGTTTTCTTGTCACCGGCGGAGCCGGATTTATTGGCTCTCATCTGGTCGACCGGCTGGTTCGGGATGCGCACAGCGTGCGCGTTCTCGACGATCTCTCAACGGGAAAACTCGCGAACATCGAACCGCACCGCGACTCGGTCGAACTCATACAGGGTACCGTCCAGGATCCGGCCGCGTGTCAGCGCGCGGTGGAGGGGGTCGATGTCGTGTTTCACGAGGCGGCGCTCGCCTCGGTCCCGTTGTCCGTCGATCGACCGCTGGACACTCATGCGGCCTGCGCCACGGGAACGTTGGTGTTGCTCGACGCCTGTCGTCGTGCCGGCGTCAAGCGGCTGGTTTACGCCGCCTCCAGCAGTTGCTACGGCGATGTCCCCGAGATGCCCAAACGGGAGAACCACCTGCTGATGGCGCTCTCTCCCTACGGCGCGGCCAAATTGGCAGGGGAGCTGTATGTCGAGGCGTTCGCTCATACGTACGGACTGGAAACCGTTCGCTTGCGGTACTTCAACGTCTTTGGTCCCCGGCAGGATCCGAAGGGGCCGTACGCCGCCGTCATTCCGCTGTTCGTCGCGGCTCTGCTCGACGGACGTCGTCCCAAAATCTTTGGCGATGGAACACAGTCAAGGGACTTCACCCATGTCGCCAATGTGGTCGCCGCGAATCTGCTTGCGGCGACCGTTCCCGGAATTTCGGGTCGGGTATACAACCTGGCCTGTGGGGAATCGTTGAGCGTGGCCGAGCTGCTGCGGCAGATTTGCCGGATTCTCGATCGTCCGTTCGATCCGGAATTCGCCCCGCCAAGGACCGGCGATATTCTTCATTCCTGGGCGGACATTTCCGCGGTCCGCAAAGACCTGGGGTACCAGGTGGAAATGCCACTGGAGGCGGGGTTGGAGGAGACCGTGCGCTGGTACGCGGCGGAACATCTGCGATCACGGAAGATCGCGTGAGTACTTGTTTGGATCGCAGGAGGGATCCGCCACCATGCCGATTCTGAAGTCAGAGCCGACGATTTTTCCCGACAATCTGTTGGATGGACGCGGAGTCGAAATCGATCCCGAGCGGTCGTGGCTTGTCGCCTACACGATTTCACGGCGTGAAAAAGACCTGGCGAGAAAGCTGTTCACCAAACAGATTCCGTTTTATCTGCCGATAGTCCAGCAGCAGTTTCGCAGTCCCTCGGGTCGAAGACAGACGGCGTTTTTGCCGCTTTTCCCAGGGTATGTCTTCCTGCGGGCTGGCGAAGGGGAACGCACTTCGATTCTGCAAACCAATTGCGTTTCGCAATTACTGCCGGTGACGATCCCGGACGAATTGGAATTCGATCTCAGGCAGGTGCTGCAACTGACGAAATCCGGTGCGCCGCTGGAATTGGAAGCGAAACTGGAACCCGGGACGCCGGTCCGGATTATTTCGGGGGCGTTTCAGGGATTTGAAGGGACCGTTGTCAAACGGCAGTCGGGTGACAGATTGTTGGTTTCCATTCGCTACGTCCAACAAGGGATCTCGTTCTCGCTGGAGGGATGTCAGGTCGAACCCATCTCGTTTTGAAGAAATAGCAACAGCACCGAAGTCGGATGGGGTTTCCTGGCGAAGGTCTCAGCCATCGTCTCAAATCGGGTCGCGTCGAATCGATCCAAAAAATCGTCGCAGACCTGCGCGAATCTCCCTCGATCGACTATACTCGGCCGACCATGTTCACTGGTCTAGTCGAAGGTCTCGCTGAGGTCAAGGTGGTTCTCCCCGAGGGGAGCGCCCGGCGGGTCTGTGTGGCTGCCGGACCCGAGCCGGCAAAATCCACGAAAATCGGCGATAGCGTCGCACTGAATGGCTGCTGCCTCACTCTGGTCGCCAGCGACCCGGTCGGCTGGTGGTTCCAGGCGGGGTTCGAGACACTGGCGAAGACGAATCTGGGGGAGTTGTTTTCCGGTCAGTTCGTCAACTGGGAGCGCGCGCTTCCGGTCGATGGTCGGCTCGGCGGACATTTCGTCCAGGGGCACGTGGATGGTGTCGGAATCGTCGACTCGATCACGCACGATGGTGAGTGGTGCACGATGTGGTTTCGGGTCCCCGCCGGGCTTTCGCTCGGGATGGTTCCCAAAGGCTCGATCGCGGTCGACGGCGTCAGTCTAACGCTTGTACAAGTGGAGTCGTTGCGATTCAGTGTGATGTTGATTCCGCACACGATGCTGGCGACCACACTGGGCCGGCGTCAGGTCGGCGATACCGTGAATATCGAGACCGATATTCTCGGGAAGTACGTCCTGAAGCTGATTCAACTGCCGGGGTCGGCGGGAGCGGGCAATGCCTGAAGCCGAACGACAAACGCGAACCCGCCTCATGGACCTGTTCAATGAACATGGGTTCCATCCGCGCCACGATCTCGGTCAGAATTTCCTCATCGACCTGAACCTGTTGGAGTTCGTGGTCGCCGAGGCCGAACTGACGGCGCAAGATGTGGTTCTGGAGGTCGGAACCGGGACGGGAGGGATGACGGCTTTTCTCGCCGAGCAGGCGGGGGCGGTCGTTTCGGTGGAAATCGATCCGCGGGTCCATGGTCTGGCGTGCGACAAACTCGCTCCGTTTCCCAACGCCACTCTGCTCCTGACCGACATCCTCGCGACGAAGAATCAACTGTCGCCGCAGGTTTTGGAGGTCGTCACCGAGCGGCTCGCCGCGATTCCCGACGCGCGGTTGAAGCTGATCGCCAATCTGCCGTATTCGGTCGCGACACCCGTGATTTCGAATCTGGTGGCGAGCGAATTGAACTGGCAGCGGATGGTGGTGACGATTCAGTGGGAACTCGCCGACCGGATGCGGGGCGCTCCCGGGACCAACGATTACGGTTCGCTCGCCGTTTGGCTGCAAGCGCAGTGCGACGTCAAGATCGTCAAAAAACTCGGTCCCGCCGCCTTTTGGCCACGTCCCAAAGTCGATTCCGCGATCGTACGCATCGTCCCGGACCTGGCAAAACGGCACGAGCTGGGTGACCGCGGCTTCTTTCACGAATTCGTGCGGCGGCTGTTTCAACAACGCCGCAAGGTCGTCCGCAAGGTGCTTTCCGGCATGTACCCCGATTTCGATCGCGTCCAACTCGACGCGGCGTTATTGGAGGCGGGGGTCGCCGCCGATTCGCGTGCCGAGCAGTTGCCCGTTCCGGAATTGGTCGCGTTGTCGCGAGCCGTGCAGGTTCGCAGTGTCGCGGCGTGTGAGCCGGCGGGCGTCACGCGGTGTGCCGACCCGACCGACCTGTCAGATTCCGCGCGTTGATACTTTCGTCCCCTGTCGTCTCGAACCACTCACAAGGAGCTGTTTCCATGGAAGATCGCATTGTCTCTCGAGGAATGACATTCGACGATGTTCTGCTGGAGCCAGCCTACAGCGAGCTGTTGCCGTCGAGTGTCGATGTGTCGACCCGGCTGACGCGCAACATTGGGATCAACGTTCCCATCGTATCCAGCCCCATGGATACAGTGACCGAAAGTGAGATGGCGATCGCCCTGGCACAGGAAGGGGGAATCGGCATCATTCACAAGAACATGGCGATCGAGCAGCAGGCGCTCGAAGTCGACCGGGTGAAGCGGAGTGAACACGGGGTGATTGTCGACCCTGTGACGCTTCCCCCCGATGCGACCGTGGGGGAGGCGTGCCACATCATGGACTCCCGCAACATTGGTGGTGTTCCGATCACCGAAAATGGCAAGTTGCGGGGGATACTCACACGGCGGGATCTGCGGTTTCTGGAGTCCCAGAGCACCCGAATCTCGGAGGTCATGACCAAAGACAAACTGGTGACCGCGCCCGAAAACACCAGCCTGGAGACGGCTCAACGGATTCTCCGGGAAAATAAGGTCGAGAAACTTCTCCTGGTTGACGAAGATTATCAGTTGAAGGGATTGATCACGATCAAGGACATCGACAAGAACCTGCGGTTCCCGCACGCGTCGAAAGATGCGCGCGGCCGACTGCGGGTTGGTGCCGCCGTCGGTGTTCATGATTACGCCCGAATCGAAATGTTGATCGACAAGGGTCTGGATGTGGTGGTGGTCGACAGCGCCCACGGCCACACCAAGAACGTGATCGACACCGTTCGCGAAATCAAGAAACGCTGGGCGATCGATGTGATCGCCGGCAATGTTGCGACGGAGGAGGGAGCGGCGGCCCTGATGCGGGCCGGTGCCGATGCCATCAAAGTTGGGATCGGTCCCGGGTCGATTTGTACCACCAGAATCATTTCGGGCGTCGGCGTGCCGCAATTGACCGCGGTCGCCAACGCCGCCCGCGCGGTCGTCGATTCCGACGTGCCGATCATCGCGGACGGCGGCATCCGATTCAGCGGAGACATTACGAAGGCCCTGGCGGCCGGTGCCCACTGCGTCATGTTGGGGGGCTTGCTGGCAGGGTTGGAGGAGAGCCCTGGCGACATGATCCTGTTTCAGGGTCGAAGCTTCAAACAGTACCGTGGCATGGGTTCGCTTGGTGCCATGGTTCAGGGAAGCGCCGACCGCTATCGACAGGCGGTGTCGTCGGACGATCCCAAACGAGCGGCGAAACTCGTGCCCGAAGGGGTCGAGGGACGCGTCCCCTACAAGGGGAACCTGCACCAGTTCCTGTACCAGCTCATCGGTGGATTGCGAGCGGGGATGGGATACTGCGGCGTCAGGTCCATTGCGGAATTGCGCACGGAAGCGAAATTCATACAGGTCACACCGGCCTCGGTGAGGGAGAACCACCCGCATGACATCGTCATCACACAAGAAGCGCCCAATTACACCGCCGAACACGTCGACGTTCGGTAAGCGGGCCGGCTGGCTCGCCTCAATCGCCCTCCTGTGCGTGGGGGCCGCCACACTCGAGGCGGCCCCCCCCAAGGGGGTGCAGCCAATTCAGCGATCGCTCCGGACGTTGCCGACTTTGAACCGGTCCGGCACCGCCTATCGATCGCACCCGCCGGCAAATGAACAACCCCAGCAGTTAGCGCAGCCCGCGCGGAATTCCGCCGCGACCGCCCCGGCGACCGGGTCTCAAGCCAAAGTCGCGGTTCCCGAAGTGGATTCTTCCAGCCCTGCGGGGTACGTCCCCCGTACGACGGCGGCGAATTATCCTCCCAAGGCGCCCCCGGCGGACGCCCCCCGCAACGCAGCTCTCGCCCCGTCGGCCGGCGTAGACAGTCTGGTTCGGCAGGTCAGCGCCGACGAAGCCGACCTCGAACCGGTTCCTACCCAACAGGTGAATCGGAGGTTCAAAAAGATCAACGAGATTCTGCCCCACTACGACTATTCTCCCGACGGGACGGGCAAGCGGTGTGACAACCTCTGCCCGCGTCCGGCCGGTGTCGATTGTCCCGACTGCCCCCCAGCGGGGACTGAATACAACGCCGAAGCGTGCCCGGAATGCCCGGAGGAAAAACGCCTGGTTGATGTCGATCCGCACAACAGCAACGTTGCGGCGATCGGTCAGCGTTCGTTCGGTCAGATCAACTACTGCTGGGAGCCGAGCAATCTGTATCACCTCCCGATCTATTTCGAAGATTTCGCACTGGAGCGCTACGGCCACACGCGGCATCACCTGGTGCAGCCGTTCTTCTCCACCGGGTTGTTCGCCACGCAACTGCTGGGGCTTCCCTATCAGATGACGATCGACCCCGTGTGCAAGAAGCGGTACGTTCTGGGCTGGCATCGGCCGGGAGCGTGTGTCCCGTACCGCTACTACCAGATTCCGTGGAACACGGAAGCGGCGATCGTGCAGGGGGCTGCGGTGACGGGTGGTTACTTCCTGTTCGCCCCAGCCGTCAGCCCGTGACGTTTGGTGAAGGCAGCGGGTGGAAAACAAAACTGGTCGCGATCAGTTCCACCCCTCGCAGCAAGTTCTCCCGTTGCGACTGGGGAGCCTGTCCCGACACCACAACGGAATACACCGGATCCCGATTCACCACGACGTGAATCATCAGCCATTGCTGTCCATCGAACTCATAAGCCATTTCCACCAGCGGATGTTCTCCGCACGTGGAAATGGCTGTGATGGTTTGATCCTCAGTCTTCATCTCCGCGAGCGAGGGCAGAATCTCCTGCTGGACCGGTCCCTGGATCCAGAGTCGCGCGTCTTCGTCTCCCACCAGCTCAAATGGTGGAGGGAATTCGGCGGTCGATTCCAGAGTGAAGCCTTCCGGCCAGCGGATCGAGAAAATCTCGCAGTCGATCCGCCAATGATCGGACTGCGCCTGGCCGGCGATATGCGGCCGGGCCGCCCCTGGGAAAACATCTGCCACGGTTTTTGGGAACAGCGTTATTCCAACGCGCGACCGGGTGAAATTCTCGCCGTTTTCTGAGATCGACACCTTGGCCCGTCGTCGTCCCCAGACGCCGACGTATTGGGCGATCACGGCTCGCGGCTCACCAGGCACTTGCAGGAGTCGGTACGGTGCGTACGGCATGACCGTCCAGCCATATCCAGAAAGCCAGGCGAAAACGTGGTGGGCCATTGCGGATGGGCTCGTGGGAAAGTGGGACGGGGGCACTACGCAAATACCCGGTTCCCGGTCGATTCGCAACCACGGTCCGGGTTCCATGTCGCAATTTCCACCGGGCCGGGTATAACGTGATTGTTCGCCCCGACGACACCTTCGCATTTTGCAACGCGGAACTTCGCATGAACTCACAGGATTTGGGCGTTGGCAATGGCCGCTATTTCGGATCGGTCCGTCCCTCGGAACACGCGGTGCGGTTTGTCGCGCCGGACGACGAGGGAATCGAATCGACCGTGGCCGCTGGACTGCTCGCCCGCATTCCCGAAACGCAGTCCCGGTTTCAGCCACTGCCGGCCCCGACCGGCTCGGCTCCCTATCGGCTTCCGCTGTCGTCGTTACTGGCGGCCGACCACATGCAGCGGATTGTCGATGCGAAGAAACTGGTGTTTCACGCCGTCGGCGACACCGGCGGATCGGTGAACGACACGTTTCAACGCGAGGTGGGTCGCTTGATGGAGTTGGATTTTCGTCGGCCGAGTGTCGCGGATATTCCGTCGTTCTTCTTCCACCTTGGGGACGTGGTCTATTTCAAGGGGGAGGCGGCGAATTACTACCCCCAGTTTTACGACGCCTACGAATTCTACCGCGCCCCGATTGTCGCGATTCCGGGCAATCACGACGCCGAGGTGAATCCGGGATTGCGGCCGTTGGACGCCTTCGTCCGCAACTTCTGTTCTCCGTCGCCGGTCCATTCGCCCGACGCGCTGCACATTCGGCGTCACACGATGACGCAGCCCAATGTGTATTTCACACTGGAAACCCCGCTGGCCACAATCGTCGGCCTCTGCTCCAACGTTCCCGAGGGGGGCGTGATCGAACAGAATCAGCTCGACTGGTTCATTGGTGAATTGAGGCACGCACCGACCGACCGGGCATTGATTGTCGCCGTCCATCATCCGTTGTTTTCCGCCGACACGTCGCATAGCGGTAGTCCCGTGATCAACGCGGTTTTCGAACAGGCGATTTCGGCCAGCGACCGGGTTCCGGACTTGGTGCTGCATGGTCACGTGCACAACTACCAGCGGTTCACTTGGCACGTGCGCGGACGCGAGGTCCCGGTGATTGTCGCCGGGGCCGGGGGGTATCGAAACCTGCACCACGTGGGCCGCCCCCAGGGAATTCCGTTGCGGACACCGTATCGGGTCGAAGGGGTGCCGGCGGTTCTGGAGTCGTACACCGATGACCGACACGGGTTCCTGCGCCTGGAGGTGACGGCGCAACGGATCACGGGGAAGTATTATGCGATCCCACTCGCCGGCGGCGACCGGGCGGATCGAATGGACCTGTTTCACCTCGATCTGGCCACGCACCGGTTGGGTGACTGAACGGCGAGCATGTCTCATTAATCCCCCATGGAATCGCGCCGCTGGGACGGCGCAACAAAACCACCGAACCCCAAAACGGAAAACTCGGGCGTCAAAACCGAATTTTCATCACCCTGGGCACCGCTTCGTGTGGGGCCGTGCGCGCCGCAGGTACCGTCCCAACCCCAACCACGAGTTGCCCGGCCTCCCCGCAAGGTTGACTCATGTTTCGCGGCCGGCAAAGTCGATGTAAACGACAACATCGATTCTTTGCCCTTGTTCTGCCCCATCCGGGGGAGTGTCGGAATGCGCCGCGGTCAATCGGGTTGCTTGGGAGGCTTGGGGGGAATTGGCGTCGCCATCCCCGCCCTCTCTCTGCTGTTGGCACTCGCCGGCTGCGCGGGAACGGAATCGGTCCGCCAGGCGCACGTCGCCTCTCCCTACCGCCATTTGCCCGCCAATCCGGAACAGGAAGCCTCAGGTTCCGCTCGCGCCGTCACTCACTCCAAACCAAAACCGAACTCCGCCAAGCCAAAGTCTGAGTCGACCGCCTCCCTTCACACATCGCACTCCCCGCAAACACCCAAGCCGGTCCGCACCGACGGCGAGCCTAACGGCACACCCGCCACTGTAGCCACGCACAAACCCGATTCCGCCACTCCTGCCGATGTGATGGTTGCGCACCAGGAATCGGCTTCAAAAGTGCGTCCCGACGGCAACAATGCAGCCGTTGCAAAGGTGTCGGCGCGATCTCCACAGCGTCGCAAAGTCGTCCTCGTCTCCTCCGTAGAAGGAGAGTCGGTCGAGCCAGTGACCGAGGCCCCAAACTCCACCCCCGATCGACTCCGGGCCGACCGCCTGCTCGCGCGAGCCAGGCACAATTTGGAACAAGGTCATCGGGACGAAGCGCTCCGCCTGGCGCAGATCGCGGAGCGCTTGGAACATTCGCAGCGGGTGGTTTACGAGTCCGACGAAGAACGGCCTTCGAAGTTTCTGATGCGGCTGCGGGGTGATTCGCCCAGCCGTTCCGAGACGCGTGCGACTCCGTCGACTGCGGTGACGAAACGACATCCGGATTCCTCGTCACGCACGACAACGGCAGACTCCGCGACAACGGCACCTGTTCCTCTCCCCGAACCGGAAGCGAACCCATCCGCGACACCAACATCCCAACAGGCTGCGTGGCGACCGGCGGAAGTCGCCACGGACGCGGGAGCGATCGAAGTCGAGATCCCCGCATTGACCAGCGAGGAACTTGAATCGATCGGTGCGACCTCGAAACGATTTGTTCGGGCGGCGCACCGTCGGAACCTCGCCCGACACTCTCCAAAGATGGCGGATCGTCCCCCATCACCGGTTGTCACCGATCCGACCGCTGAAACCGAGTCCATTCCGGGAGCGCCGGAGCCCGAAGCCGATTCGAATGACGCCGACTCGATTCCAACGAATGCACTTGCGGAAGATCTTCCCGGCGATCCCTTGGATCAGGAGCTGTCCGAATTGCCTGTCGTCCAGCAGGCGGATGCCCCTCCCGCCCCGAGTGTGCCGGGCTACTGGACCTGGAATCGCGTCTCGCTGGCAGGGTTGGCGTGTGGACTCTCCGGCTTGTTGCTGTTATGGATCTGGCGCGAACTTGAGCGCTGGCACTTTCGCCTCACGCGGCCGGCCTGATGTTGTATGAGAATCGTCCATATCATCACCCGACTGATTTTGGGGGGGGCCCAGGAAAACACGCTGCTTTCGGTGGAAGGGCAGCAGGACGACTGGGGTGACGCCGTCACATTGATCACCGGTCCCGCGCTGGGGCCGGAAGGCAGTCTGTTGGACCGAGCCACCGCTGGCGGACGCGACGTTCGCGTGTTGCCCGAAATGCTGCGGGAGATTCACCCGGGGCGCGACTGGAATAGCTACCAGTCGCTCCGCCGGTGGCTTCACGATCTGAACCCGGAAATTGTCCACACCCACAGCTCCAAAGCGGGCGTCCTGGGGCGGGCGGCCGCCTGGAGTCTGGGAATCCCGGTGGTCCACACGATTCACGGTTCGCCGTTTCACGCGTACCAGTCGCGGATCGCCTACCAGTTGTATCGGGGACTTGAGCGCTGGGCGGCGCGGCGGTGCGACCGACTGATCAGTGTCTGCGACGCGATGACGGATCAATATGTCGCCGCTGGTGTCGCCCATCGAGAGAAATTCGAAACGGTTTACAGTGGCATGGAGGTCGATCCTTTTTTGAATCCGCCGCGACCCCGAGACGTCGTTCGGCAGGAACTTCATTTCGCGCCGACCGACGTGGTGGTTGCGAAGATCGCGCGACTGTTCGAACTGAAGGGGCATGCCGACGTCATCGCGGCGGCCCGCACGGTGGGAACGGCCGATCCGAACGTCAAATTCCTGTTCATCGGTGACGGTCTGCTGCATTCGGAACTGGAACGGGAAATCGCCAGCGCCGGACTCGCCGACCGCTTCGTCTTCACCGGGCTGGTCTCGCCGCAACGCGTCCCCGAGTTGCTCGGCGCTTCCGACATGGTGGTTCATGCCAGTCTGAGGGAAGGACTGGCTCGCGTGCTGCCCCAGGGGTTAATCGCAGGAAAACCGGTGATCAGTTATGACGTCGATGGTGCGCGTGAAGTGGTGATCACGGGAGAGACCGGCTTTCTGCTCCCGCCACACGACATTCCCGGCATGGCGCAAGCGATCTTGCGATTGTCGGGTGACTCTGCCCTGCGGGCGAAACTAGGGGAAACGGGGCGCGCCCGATTCACGGAACAGTTTCGGCATCAGACGATGACCCGGCGATTGCGCGAGGTCTATGAGCGGGTACTGGCCGACAGAAGATTGGCGGTTACGCGGAAAGGGACCTGAACGGCGTGGTTTCGGTGGACGCGGTAGGATCGACTCTGTCCAGGCCGATTCCAATCTGGGACAGGCAGGAAGGAAGATTCACATGCCTGCCGGTAGTCGACGGTGGATGAAGGGAAGGCGGGGACAAGGCCCCGCACTCCAGGGGAGACACCGTTAGAACAGACGTCCTTGTCGGTCTCCGCTATCGGGGTCGGGTGGCCGCATTCCCAAGTGCGCAAACGCCTCGGCTGTCGCCATGCGGCCGCGAGGCGTTCGCAGCAACAGGCCACAACGCAAAAGGAACGGTTCGACTTCATCTTCCAGCGTGTCGGGAGAGAGGTTCATGCTGTGCGCGATCGCCTGTGCCCCGGCGGGGCCGCCGCCGAACACGCGGATCAGGGTTTCGAGATACCGCCGGTCCTGCCGATCCAACCCCAGCAGGTCGACTTCCCGCCGCGCAAGCGCCTCGTTCGCCAAGGCGGTTGTGATTTCGCCATCGGCTTCACTGTCGACGAAATCTCGAGTCCAACGCAAGAGGTTGTTCGCGATCCGTGGCGTCCCCCGGCTCCGCTTCGCGATTTCGTGCGAGGCGTCATCGCTGATCGTCGTGTGCAGCTTGCGGGCATTACGCCGCACGATGTCGCCCAATTCGTCGATCGTGTAAAAGTCGAGATGCTCGCGATGAACGAACCGGTCCCGCAAAGGCGCGGTCAACATTCCCGAGCGGGTCGTCGCCCCGATGACTGTGAACTGCTTCAACCGCATGTTGATTGTGCGGGCGTTCAAGCCCTCGCCCAGCGAAATATCGACCCGAAAATCCTCCATCACCGGGTAGATGAACTCTTCGACGGTGTGCGGGAGCCGGTGGATTTCGTCGATAAACAGGACCGAACCGTAACTGGCGTTCGTGAGATAGGGCAGCAGGTCTTTGGGTGCCGACAGCACGGGGCCGGAGGTGATCTGGCATTCGGTCCCCAGCTCGCGCGGCAGGACAGTGGCGAAGGTAGTTTTTCCCAATCCCGGGGGGCCATCCAGCAACAGATGCCCCAGCGGTTCTTTCCGCTTTCGCGCGGCATTGAGCATGATCCGCAACCGCGAGACCACCGCTCCCTGCCCGACGATGTCTTCGAGCCGCTGGGGGCGCAGTTCCTCGTCCAGTCGATCCTGGTCGTCGTCTCCGCCAGTGGGGCCAAACGGCGTTTTACGCGGCGGGTCGGGCGGACCTTCCTCGGAACCGCGGATGACCGGTTGGCGAACCATCAGGAACTCAACTCCGGAAGGGATTCTTCAAAGAATCGTGTCGAATCGCGAGACATTCGTCGTTGAATCGGCGCGGCTGTCGCAAATCGCACCACGGACAGCCTCACGAGTATATCGACATTCGGCCGCGTAGTCATTCGTCCACGTGCCCGGCCCATCCCCAAAACGGATCATACGATCAACAGATCCCGCCCGAATCGCGACAGAACCTCACATCCAGTCTCGGTCACCAGAACATTGTCGATGATCCGTGCCCCCAGTTTCTCGGCACCGACAAATACGGGGGGCTCCACGGAGACGACCATCCCCGCCCGCAACGTGTAGGTGCTGCCGCCGAACATGTGCAGTGGCTCGCCCCAGGTCGGGGGGAATCCGGGGGCCAATCCATAACCGGTGGTGTGAACGCGAGACGAGTCGAGTCCCGCGTCGGCGATCACCCGTTTGGCCGCTTCGTGCGGAACGATCGCCGGCACTCCCGCGCGAATCTCGGCCATACAGGCGTCGGAAGCACGACAGACAAGTTCATACAATTCCCGCATGCGTTGCTTCGGTTCCCCCACGCAGAATTGTCGCCCGATGGTCGATGTGTAGCGGTTCCAGGTCGCGCCGAATTCGATGCTGCCAAAATCCCCCCAGCCCAGTACTCTCCGCGTCGGCGCACCGTGGCTGTAGCACGATCGCTCGCCCGAAACCAGGTTGATCGGGCTGGCGGCCAATCCGCTTCCTGCGGACAGAATCGCCTGGTAGACGGCCCCCGCCAGTTCCAGCTCCGATCTGCCCCCTGCGAGAGCGGCCCCAAACGCGACCATCCCCGCGTCGGCGATCTCCGCCGCCTTGCGAATGTAAGCGATCTCGGCGGGCGACTTCACCAGTTTCAAATCGGCAATCAGATTCGTCGGTTCCGCAACCAGACTGGTTTCCAGAAGCTGTCGCAATTGTACGTAGTGATGCGGGTGCAGGTAGTACGCCGGTACTTCGATGCCCACCCGCGATCCGAAAACTCCGTGCCGTCGGCCGACCTGTTCGAACGCCTCCAGGGGATCATCCGGCTCACCGCCTCCCCAGCCCACGACCTCGTCAACCAGCGCGTCGGACTCGAACTCGTCCCGCTCGCCATTGCGTGTGAGAACCACCAACGGACCCGGCTTCGCGGAGAGGAATAGGCATTGAAATTCCTGGTAACTCTTCGCGTCCGAGCCGGTGAGCCAATGGATCGAGACCGGATGGAACACAACCAGCCAGTCGAGTCCCTGTTCGGCCATCGCGACGCGGGTCAGGCGACGTCGGTTGGCAAATTCGTCCGCGGTGAAATCGTGCTTCGACATGCGGCCGATTCTATCCTGAAAATTTCCGAAAATGGAGTCTTCCACGACGGGGCGGATTGATCCGCCGACCAATTACTGTCGCACTGTCCATAAAATGCGTTCACTTCGGGTCCACTGGAGACCGTCGAGGATCGAACAAGCGACTCTTTCGCACAATCCAGTCGTAAACCAGGGAGATCGCCACACCCACCGCCCCCCCTTGAAGGTCCGCGAACCAGTCGTAAAGGTCGCAATCCCTGCCAAAAAATGGCTGGGTGTTCTCATCGATCGCCCCGTATAGCGCGGCAATCCCCAACAACCCAATCGCGACCGGCCAGCGCAGCGGTCCACGCCACGCGGACCAGACCACTCCCAATCCCAATCCGAACAGGCAATACGCGACTTTGTGTTCCGTCTTGTCGCCGACACCTGTGTCGAATTCTTTGGGAACATCGGGAACGTGCGTAGCCGTCATCATCATCAGCCAATACAGCACCAGTCCGACCGTGACGACTCGGCGGTAAATTCGCAGCGCACGTGAAACAGGCGGCTGTTCAGACATCGCTTAGACTGCGTACGGCTTCGTCAACCGGAACTTGGGATGCTGATCGAGATAGGCTTTCACCCGGTCGGTCCGGGAGATCGCCACCGGCAGGAAGTCAATCGCTTGTTGCAGCCGCTCGTTCGGCTCGGCACAACTGAATCGCAGGAAACCCGCCCCCGCCTCGCCGAAACACTCACCCCCGAGGCACGCGACTCCGAACTTGTCGTCGGCTCCCTCCAGCAGGTACAGCGCCAGGCCATGGCTCGTGATCCCGAGCCGATTACAGATCGGAGCGACGCTCGGGAAAACGTAAAACGTCGCGGTGGGATCGAGGGTTTTGAAGCCCTCGATCTTGTTGAGTCCATTGGTCAGCAACACCACCTTTTCGCGGAACAGTTGCATCACGCGGTCACGCTCGGCACGGTCGTGCGTCAGGGCGGCGGCACCCGCGAATTGCACAATCGGCGGGACGCACGACAGGCAGGTGTTGATCATCTTGCCAATCGCGTCGGTGATCTCAGCGTTCGAGACGGCGAACCCCAGCCGCCAGCCGCTCATGCTGTACGACTTGCTGAACGTGTACGCACCGACCGCCTGGTTCAGCATCCCCGGCTGCTCCAGCAACGAGCGATGACGCCCCTTCCAGACCATGTGGCAGTACGGCTCGTCGCTGAAGACCGCTATGTTCTTGCCGCGCACCAAGTCGGCGATGTCTCGGAGATCCTGTTCGGTCGCCACGCCCCCGGTCGGATTATGGGGCGAGTTGAGAAAGATCGCCCGGGGGGACGCGTCATGCGCCAGGAATTTCTCGATCAGATCGACACCAGGCCGAAACTCATTCTCCTGCCGCAGGGGTGCCAGAACGGCCCGAGCGCCCCGCCGCTCGATGTTGGGAAGGAACGTGGGAAAATGCGGACTGAAAACGAGCGCGCCATCGCCCGGGTTCAGGAACGCTTCGCAGAAGAACTGCTGGAAGATCTTGGCACCGGGACCGACAACGATGTTCTTCGCTTCGGCGGGGACGTGAAACTCTTCCCGGACAAAACGAGCGGCCGCCTCGCGGAATTCGGGAATCCCTGGGGAGGGGCAATAGTGCGACTGATTGTTTCGAATGGCCTGCTCACCCGCCTCTTTCGCGTGGGCCGTGCTGGGGAACGGGCTGTCACCAATTTCGAGTTCGACGACATCCTTACCTTTCGCCTTCAATTGCTTGGCGACCGCCAGGACGGTAAACGCGGTTTCGACGTTGAGATTCTGTGCGAATTGACTGAGCGCGACGGCCATCTGTGGATTCCCCGGACGAGTTTGTGTGAGGGGAGTATTCTAGAGAAAGCGGCGATGAACGCCACTGTGGAGAGAAACGCCGCTTTGCGGTGAAGTCGAATTGTACACTCGCCGGCCCTTTTGATAATTGGATACAATACTCGGCGTGAATGATGACCACGGCAGCACTCGAAACTGCGTGGGTAATGACCGAATTGGGAATGGCCGAAAGATTTGGACGCCCGACCATTGCCGCACTGGTCGGGCTGAGACCGCGGAAACTCCCTGAGCCATCACAGTCGCGCCGTGCGGTTCGATTGTCTCAACTGTGTGCCGCATTGAAGAAGTTATTGCCTGATTTTGCGACGAGCCCAAAGTGACCACATCCGAAGCACTCGACCAGATTCGTTCCCGCATTCTCTCCCGCTACAGCCTGCTCTTCCTAAAGACCTGGGAAGAGGAGCGCTGGGAAGCAGAGCTTGCCGAGGTCTTGCTCGAAGTCGAGCGGGGACTGGTCGTCTGGACCATCACTTTTGGCCCTCAGCCCCCTCCCACCGCCGACTCCGATCCGCCGTTTGATCCTTTGACGTTTCTCGACCAGATCGAGACCTATCCTCCCGACCATGTCTTTTTGTTGAAGGACTTTCAGCCCTATCTGAAGGATCCCAGGGTGGTCCGTCGACTGCGCGATCTGGCCCCCCGAATCGCCGACCAGAACAAAACCATTCTCTTTCTGGGAGCGGTTTCCGAGATCCCGATCGATCTGAGAAAAGAGGCGTTCGAAATCGATCTGCCCCTGCCTGGCATCGAAGAGGTTCGGACCGAACTGGTCGAGGCTTTGGAACTGCGGAATCGAGGTAGCGACCGACCGCTCGTCATCTCCGCGGCTATCGCCGAGAAACTGGTGAAGGCCGTCTTGGGTCTCACCGCGCGCGAAGCCCGCAAAGCGCTGCAACTGGTGATTCAGGGACGCGACACGATTGAAGACGAGGCATTTCGCCTGCTCGTTTCCGAAAAACGCCATCTGGTTCAAGGCTCGGACCTCCTCGAATTCTACGACATCGACGAAGGGGTCAAAGACGTTGGTGGGCTGGAAGTCCTGAAAGACTGGCTCCGCAAACGGGCCGAGGCGTTCACTGAACGTGCCCGTGAGCAGGGAATCCCGATGCCCAAGGGGCTACTGCTCCTGGGGGTTCAAGGTTGCGGGAAAAGTCTCACCGCCCGGGCCACCGCCCGCCTCCTCAGTTTCCCGCTCGTACGGCTCGATGTCGCCAACCTGCTCTCTTCCGACCGCGGAACCTCAGAACGCAACCTCCGCGACGTTCTCCGGCTGATGGAGACGATCGCCCCCGCGGTTCTCTGGCTCGACGAAATCGAAAAGGGATTTGCCGGCCTCGGGAATGAAAGTGACAAGTCGCAAGATGCGGTCATGGCCCGACTCTTCGGCAGCTTCCTCACCTGGATGGAAAACCGCAAACAGCCGGTTTTCGTTGTGGCGACCGCGAACTCCGTCGCGAATCTCCCTCCCGAAATGTTGCGACGCGGCCGATTTGACGAACTCTTCTTCGTCGATCTCCCCAATTTTCACGAACGCCGCGACATTCTCGGCATCCACCTTTCCAAACGTGGCTGGAAACCCGAAAAATACGACATTCACAATCTGGCGAACCGGACCGAGGGCTTTAGTGGTGCGGAGCTGGAACAGATCGTCGTCGCGGCGATGATCGACGCGTTCGGCAATGGCCGGGTACTGGCCCAGGAGGATCTCGAACGCTCGCGCGAGCAGACCGTTCCCCTGTCGGTGACAATGGAAGAGCGGGTCTTCGCATTGCGGGAGTGGGCGTCGTCGCGTTGTCGCCGGGCGACCCTCGACAGCCGGGTCACGCAGATGATCGAAGATGAACAACGCCAGGCGGCGCTTTCCCCGATCATCGACGATGACGAACCGGTCGAACCGTGGCAGGATCTGGCCGAACATGGGCAGATCAACGCGGGGATCGTCGAATACCTGCGTCGCAACGACACGGCGACTTTCGCGACGATTCATGAGAAATTCGCGAAATACCTTCCGGTCGATGGCGACTTGGGACTCGCACTGCGTTCGGATCCCAACGTGGTTCTGTGGACCGGGATGAGTCAGGAACTCGCGGAGACTCTGGCGGGACTGATCGCCAATCGACGAGTCTATGTCCACCCGATTTCGGTCGACGCGTACAAGTCCGCGGCCAAATCGGTCAAGCTCCCCCTGCGCACCGAACTGACCGACGAACGCTCACCCCGCCCGATGTGGTTCCCGGCGGCACTCAGACTGCTGCCGGCCCCCGGTGGCGCGGCCGGTCGATTCGGTCGCGTGACACGGATCAAACTCCAGCAGAAGTAGCCCGAATCGCGACGATCACAGCTCCCCTTCGTATGGGAATTTGTGAATCGCCCGCAGGCACTCCGACAATGCCTTGACCAGGGTGCTGCCCCAACCGGTTGGCGTGAAAGGGGCGACGCTCTGGTTCGTCTGCCGGTCGGCCTCGGCGAAGAACCGCATCGACTTGTCCTGCTGCGTGATAAATTCACGAACGGTGATGCGGAATTCGACCTCGCCCTCGGGCTGCACCTTTTTCATCGAGAAAAAGGTCAAGTGCGCGAGCTGTTCCGACGGGTGTGTCTGCGCCAGTTCCCATTCCGCCATCGGTCGAACTCCTAATCTTTCCAGGCCAGCAGCGACTATTGCTTCGCACTCACTTCTTCATCCAGATCCACAACCCGACTCGCCGACTTAACGGCCGGGTTGGGCTTCGCGGCGGGTTGAGGAACCCGAGCCGGCTCGATCACCGGTGCCCCTTTCCCTTTGTGCTTCCGCTCCGCGAGTTTCACCGGCGAATTGATCTTCGGCTCTTCATAGCCCGGAACCGTGCGCTGGCGATACAACACCAGAGAGTGCAACGCGTGGTACAGCGGACCGCAGTCGGCTTCGACGTTGCGATTCACAATCAGGTCTTTCGCCACGCTGTTGATTCCCCGCTGCACCCACTCTTCATTCAGCCGGTTTTGCGGCAACGCCATCATCAGCCATTCCAGTTGATGCCCCGACGTCGTGATTCGCTTCAGGAACTCCTGACTCTGGCCCGGGCCGAGGAAATGATTCGAAGAGAACGACCCGTCCGCGTTCTGCAACGAACGAGCTTCCTCAATATAGCGTTTCACCTTCTGATCCGCTTCCAGCCAGACCCCACGCAGCGGCTCGCCGGACTCCATCTTGAGATTGCGAGCGTAGGCGAGCGCGAACAGGCCATGGCAACCGCCACAGGCCCCCGAGGTGACCGGTTCGTCGACCTGCATTTTCAGCAGCCGTTCGATGCTCCACGGTTCGCCAGCGGCGTTGGTCCATTGCGCGTCGGAGGGTTCGTAGTGAGAGAGAGCCCACAGGGTCCAGGTGATCTCGCGCCCTGTGCGAACCTGCATCTTCGCGTCCGCGACGATGTCGCGAACTGTGATGATCTTGGTGGGCGTCGCGACTTCGTAGTCGAGCGGAATATTCGCCAGGCACATGTAGCCCAGGAATTGCGTCGGGTGTCCTTCGAACGCCCAGGGGCGTGTGAACGGATGACCCTGCCCGCCGTAGGGGGTCTCCATCCACAACGGCTGCTTGTCGTAGTAGGCCCCCCCCATGATCCACTCGACCCCGCTGATCATCTGCCCCGACTCTTTTTCGCGGAGTTTCAGATCCCAGCGGAGCGCGAGAATTCCGTGAACCACCTGCCACGGCGTGTGGTAATCGGCGACCAGGGTTCTGCGGGAAGTCTCACGGATCGCGATCGCGATCAGGTCTTTTTGCGGAATTCGCTGCAACTGGTCGGGCTGGTCGAGGATCGCTGCGTATTTGCGAACCACGTCCTGCCCGAACGCCGGCCCGCAGACGACGCTCACAAGCACCGCCACGCAGGCTAGCCGACTCCCGATTGCGCGCAGACTCATGATGACGTCAGCTCCCGAACTTCTGTCCGTAAATGGGGAAGACCGCTTCCAAACGCGACTGAGACATCGATCAACTCGTCGTGTCGAACGGCGTCTGACAACGCCACCCGACCGGTTGATCCGTCGGCGATATGATCGACCAAAACCGATGGGCGGCTTGCAGGCGATCGTGAACCACCGGAAGATTCAGCGGGCTGACGCACATCCGAGCGAACCGACACAAACGGAATAACACGAATGACAGGGTCAACTGCGCCAATCGTACCTTTTCCGTGGTGGAAAAGTCGACCGAGTCTTCCCAGTTGAGCTATTTTCTCAGAAAATTGTAAAAATCCGCCCCCTACGGATTTTGGTTGAAGAGAGGAAGCGGTGGTAAGGGTCCGTCGCGTGGATTTTAATCCACGCGTCCCTCCCCCAACCTGCCACTCCACCCAAGAGACGATTACAATCTCCTGAAAGAACCCGTTCCTCGACTTGGAAGGTCCGTCACATGAACCGTCTCCGACCCGAACTTGATAGCAGGCGAATTCTCGGGGTGTCGCAGACCGCCCGCCCGACGTTGCGGCAGGTTGTGCTGGCAAGTTCCGGACTCCTTTTTCTGTTCTTCATTTGTCTGAGCGCGACAGCCGCCGAACCGGCCCGCATGATCGGCCACTGGCCGCTGGCCGGCGATGTGCGGGACCATTCCGGTCACAACCACCACGGGATCAACCATGGTGCCGACTTGAACGCCACCAACCGGCAGGGAGCGGCCCAGAGCGCCGCCCGATTTGATGGCAAAGGAGCGTACATCGAGATTCCCTCCGCAGCGACACTTTCCACCGGAACAGACGACTTCACCCTGTCGGCCTGGGTCGAAGTGGACGGCGAGACCTCCGACCTTCCCGGTTCCATCGCCAGCCGATTCGATCTTGAGCGTCGCCGCGGCTTCTCGCTGGGAATCGCCACCAACACCGGCGTGACGACGAATCAGGCGAATTTCCGTCAGTTGGAATTTGGCATCGATAACGGTCACGACGAGCCTCAATGGACCGATCACGGACGCCCGGGCGAGGCACTGCTGATTTTCTCACTCTGCACACACGACGGTTCACTCTATGCCGGAACGTGCGAATCGGGTGCCACTCAGTCGGGTCGGGTCTTTCGATTCGTTGAAGGCACAACGTGGGTCGATTGTGGCGCACCCGATCGTTGCAACTCGGTCTCGGCCCTGGCCGCGTTCAACGGCGAACTCTACGCGGGGGTCTCCAAATACCGACTGGCGGGTTCGGCACTCGCAGAGTCCGAGAATCCGAATCTGGGGGGCAAGGTGTACCGCTATGGCGGCGACCAGAAATGGATCGATTGCGGGCAGATTCCCGAAGCCGAGGCTATCGGTGGATTGGTCGTTTTTCGCGGCAAACTGTACGCCACGTCACTCTACAAACCCGCTGGTTTCTACGAGTACCAGGGAGGCAAGGCGTGGAAGGCGTGCGCACTGCCGAACGGCAAGCGGGTCGAAGCGCTGATGGTCTGGAACGACGCGCTCTACGCCGGCAGTTATGACCAGGGGCATGTGTTTCGCTACAACGGAGAGACCTGGTCGGACCTGGGGCAGGTGGGAGACGCGACGACCACTCAGACGTATTCGTTCGCCGCCTATCAGGGAGGGCTGTACGTCGGCACCTGGGCGGGGGGCAAAGTGTTCCGCTATGGTGGAGGGACTGAGTGGATCGATTGCGGCCGACTGGGCCAGGAACTCGAAGTCATGGGGATGCTCGTCCACAACGGGCAACTCTACGCTGGGACGCTCCCGCTTGCGGAAGTGTATCGCTACACCGGCGGCGAAAAATGGAACCGCCTTGTTCAGCTCGACGAGACCCCGAACGTCAAATTCCGCCGTGCCTGGACGATGGCCCAGTACAAAGGTCGCTTGTTTTGCGGCACGCTTCCCACTGGCAAAGTCTGGTCCTTCGCGGGGGGAACGAGCGTGACGCACGATCGCGAGCTGCCCACTGGCTGGCATCACATCGCGGCGTCCCGCATCGGCAATCGCCTGAAGCTGTACGTCGACGGTAAACCGGTCGCGGGCTCCGTGGAATTCGATCCGGCGAAATACGACCTTTCGACCAGCCTGCCATTGAAACTCGGGGCGGGATCAACCGACACATTCCGCGGTCGACTCAGTGACGTTCGGTTGTATCGCGGGACGCTTTCAATGGATGAATTGAAACGGATCTCAACTTCGGATTAGTGCGAGTCGATGGATTCGATGATCGCATCAAAACCGGTCGATGTCTGTTGAGATTCGACACCGATCTCCCGCGAATCGGGTAAATCTGCCAGAATGTGTCGACGCACCCCACACCACCCATCAATTCGTCCGTCGAGAGTGTCATCCATGAGTTTGTCAAATTCCCGATTCCTTCGGCTCTGTGTCACTGCGATGGCTCTCCTCCTCGTGGCATCGGTCGCCGATTGGTCGGAACGGGTCAGCCGGGTTGGAATCAGCGGTTCACAAACTCACGCGGACGACGCCGCGCCGTCGGCCACCGCCGTGAAGCCGGTCGAGGCGCAGCCCGCGGTCGCGCCGCGCGATACGGCGTTGGGTCGACGGATTCCCAGTCTGCTGTTCACCACCCCGGAAGGGGAACAGATCGGTTTGTACGACTACCACGAAGAGAACTATCTCGTTGTGACGTTTCTCAACACGTCGTGTCCGATCAGCAACCAGTACCTGCCGATCCTGAACGAATTGCAAGATAAGTACAAAGACCAGAAGGTACAGTTTCTCGCAATCAATCCGCACGCGGGGGACAGTGCCGCCGAGATCGCCAAACACGCGAAGGAATTCGGGATCTCGTTCCCGGTGTTGTGTGACCCACAACAAGTGGCGGCTGACGTGTTTGGCGCGACCCGCACGTGTGAGACGTTTGTGCTCGATCCCCAAAAAATCGTGCGATACCGCGGTCGCATCGACGATCGGATTCAATATTCCGGGAAGCGCAACGCGCCAACCCGGGATGATCTGGCGAGCGCGCTCGATGAGTTGCTCGCGGGAAAACCGGTTTCGGTCGCGTCTACCGAAATCGCTGGTTGCAAACTGACCCGTACCCGGCGCGTCCCCCCCAAGGGCGAAATCACCTGGTCCGGTCAGGTTGCCGCCATTGTGGAAACGAAATGCGCCGGCTGCCATCACCCCCAGACCGCCGCTCCGTTTTCGTTGCAGACGTATGAACATGCGACACAGTGGGCCGAGATGATTCGCGAAGTCGTGCAACAGCGGCGAATGCCCCCCTGGCATGCCGACCCCCGGTTCGGAGACTTTGTCGACGAGCGCCGACTGACGCAAACCGAACTCGACACATTGCTCGCCTGGATCGACGACGGAATGCCCGCCGGGGATCTGGCAAATGCCCCCGTTCCCCGCGAATACCCCGACGGCTGGCGCATTGGGACTCCCGACGTTGTGTTCGAGATTCCCGAGGAAGTGACCATCCCCGCGAAGGGAGTCGTGCCGTACCTGTACTTCGAGACCCCAACGAACTTTAAAGAAGACATGTGGCTGCAGGCGGCGGAAGCGCGACCGGGGAATCGGGCTGCGGTGCATCACATCATCCTCTATTACAAAGTGCCGGGGGCGAAGACAAAGCGCGACTTCCGCGATAACTGGCTCGACGGGTCGGCACCCGGGAACACACCGCTGATGTTCCCGGTCGGGGTCGGCCGCAGGATTCCCGCAGGCGCGTCATTGGTGTGGGAAATGCACTACACCGCCACTGGCAAAGAGGAGAAAGACCGGTCGCAATACGCCCTCAAATTCCACAAGGAAAAGCCGGCCCGCGAGGCGCACATGATGGGGGTGATGAACAATCGGTTTCGCATTCCCGCGGGGGATCCGAACCACAAGGTCGTCTCCCGGATGACGCTGCCGTTCAATGGGGAGATTCTCGCCTACGCGCCCCACATGCACCTGCGCGGCAAAGACTTCGAATACAAAGCGATCTTCCCGGATGGAAAATCGGAAGTGCTGATGTCGATGCCGCAGTACGACTTTAACTGGCAGACCGGCTACGGTCTCAAACAGCCGCTGCGACTGCCAAAGGGAACGGTGCTGGAATGCACCGCCCATTTCGACAACTCGGCGGGAAATCCGAACAACCCCGATCCGACCCAGGAGGTCCGCTGGGGAGATCAAACGTGGCAGGAGATGATGATTGGATTCGTTGACATTGTGCCAACCGAATAGTTCTCCATCCTGGAAGCGGAAACACCGTTCAACATCGCACACCGTATAATCAAGGGACCAGCACGGCTTTCGTCGGCGTTGGAGTTAGTTCAGTCGATGCCGTCAAACGTGAACCGTGGCTGGTCGATACGGACATCTGCGTCGCTCGCCACACTGCGGGCTGGCTCAGCGTCTGACAGTATTCCCACATACACCCGATTTGACACTCCTTGTACAGTATGAAGTCGGTCCAGACGTTCACCGCGGTGTCGACTCTACCCAATACACCCCATGTTCGCGTGAGCCTCCCGCACGGAGGTACGCGAGCAGATTGCGAATTTCGTCGGGCGTGAATGAATCCAACAACCCGGCGGGCATTGGCGAAGTGTTCGAAACCGACTGCGATTCGATCTCGTCTTTGGCGATTCGCGTCGTCGTGCGGGGCGCGAGCGCGTCGGGGGCGAGCAGCAGCGATTTGTCATCACCCCCCACCAGTCGACCGGTGATGACTTTCCCCGCTTTGGTCTCCACCTGTGTCTGGCGGTATTTCTCGTCGATCGATTTCGACGGGTCGAGAATCATCTCCAGCAGATCGCGCGGACCAAAGCGGTTGGCGACCTTGCTCAATTCGGGACCGACCGCTCCCCCCGCCCCCGCCACACGGTGGCAACGGACGCACAGTCCTTGACGAAACAGTCGCTCCCCCGCTTCGAAGTTGGGCCGGGCGGGATTTTTCAAAGTCGCCTCCAGATCAGCCAGCGCCCATTTTTTGACGAGCGGCCGCTGTTTAAGCAACTCCGCCGCCTCGGCCGCTTCCCGGTCGTCGCGCGCGAAGAGTGCCTCCAGTTCCTGCCGCTCCGCGTCCGTCAGCGTCGTCAGGACTTCATTACGCAGCGCGTCGAGCGCCACCGGCAACAGATTTCCCCCGGTGTGATAGTCGAGGCTCTTCAGAAGTTCGAAGTACTGCCGACGAAGCGCGGGCGTCCATCCCTGTTTCGCGGTCCGCAACAGGAACAGATACCGCAGTCGATCTTCCGCCGACTCTGCCTGCTCGATGAGCGGCATCGTCTTGGCGACCA
>CAMATH010000021.1 GCA_945860955.1 Planctomicrobium piriforme | reverse complement strand
CTCCCCCTCCCGACAATGAAAGGACGCGCGCATTGATCGCGGCCGTCTGCGACACATCCTGCGCGGCGAGCAGCGAGACACTCTGGTTCACCGCATTGATGCCGGTCACGACGAATCCGTCAGCGTCCCGATAGAACAAATCTCCCTGGACGTTAGCCGACAGGCTCGCCACATTGTTCTGCGGCGCACTCAAATTCCAGGGCCCCGCTCCGTTCAACGACAGACTTCCCCCTTGAATCGCGCCGCTCTGCGACACCCCTTGCGAGGCGGTTAATGAGATATCGTGGTTGAGCGCGAGAATTCGGTTCACCACAAAACCGTCGGCATCCTGATAGAGCAGATTTCCCTGCACGTCTGCCGTCAGGCCAGCCACGTTGTTCAATTGTGTGTTCAGTGTCCATGGACCGGCACCCGTTAAAGACAGTTGCCCCCCTTGGATGATACCGCTCTGTGACACCCCCTGCGCCGCAGTCAGTGAGACGTTATGTCCGTTCGCATTTATCCCCGTCGACGCGACGGTAAAACCTGATCTGTCGCGATACACAAGATCTCCGCCGACGTTGGCGGCAAGGCTTCCCACATCATTGGCCGCTCCGAACGTGGCGGCGCTTCCCGCGTTGATCACGAGATTCGCCACAGCAATTTCACCCGCACTGGTTTCACTGATGCCAGCCGAACTCTCCAGTTGCAACGTGGTCACGTTGACCAGGTCGACAGCCTGGGTCACCGTGATCGAGGCGGTCCCCGAATTCCCGACTTGCAAAACCTGTGCGGAGAATCGAGCCAGACCGGCGAGCGTAATCCCGAATTTTCCGGGTGTTGCGGTTCCCAGATCGATCGGCAGATTCGGATCCTGTGGGAGAATGGTGATCCGTGTCTGGGCGACCACGTCGCTTTGCAAATCGAGCTTGTTGGCCGTCAACTGGACATCGCCAGCGGTCGATCTCAAGGGTTTCGAAACCGTCAGGGTCTGGGCGACATTGAGCGAGACGACAGCGCCGTTCGTCGTGGCAGACAGCCCCGAGACACCTGCGACGGTGTCGACCGTGAGATTGTTGATGTCGCGCAGCGTGACACTACCCAAGTTAGCTCCGGCAATGACGCCGACGTCGTTGTCGCGGTCCAGGATCCAGGGCCCCGTGCCGCTGAGCAGTAGGTTCTGCACCTGAATCGCGGAAGACTGGGTCACTTCGCCGCCGGCGGTGAGGCTGACTGTTCCTGCGGAACTCAGATTCGCGATCACAAACCCCGAGAGATCGCGGTATGACACGTTCGCATTTTGTGTCTGGGAACCGTCGTGGCTCAGAGTCCTGAGATCCAACGATTGAACGTCATTGCTGGAACGGGTGAGCGTGATCGCCGCCCCAGGATCGTTCGCCGTGATGACCTTGAAGGCGTTCGCGCGGATGTTGCCACTGGACTGAGTCACAGCCCCGCCCGCCGTCAGCGTCGCTGTCCCGGCGGTCCGAATGTTTGCGACGTCGAAGCCTGTGGCGTCGTTGAAAACCAAGTCGGCAATCCTGGCGTTGGTTCCCGTAGAATTCAATGCACTCAAGTCGAGGGTCTGGACTTCATTTCCGGCCTGGGTGAGTTTGATCGAAGACCCCGTGTCGTTTTTCGTTGTGATTTTCAGGGTGTTCGCGGCGATTCCTCCGCTTTGAGTGACAGCACCATGAGCTGTCAATGTGGCCGTCCCGGCGGACTTCACGTTGACGATCTCAAAGCCCGCGTCACCGGTGTATGCGATGTCGGCAGTGGCGGAGTCGGTAGTCGCGGACTTCAACGTGCTGAAATCGACTTTCGTCGCGGTGTTCCCTGGCCCATTGAGAGTGATCGCCGCCCCGCCGTCATTGCGAGTGGTTACACGGAGCGCTCCCGCGGCGATTCCTCCACTTTGAGTGACGGCATCGTGAGCCGTGAATGTCGCCGTCCCGGCGGTCTTCACATTGACAATGTTAAAACCCGCGTCGCCCGTGTATGCGATGTTGGCATTGGCGGTATCGCTGGTCGTGGACATCAATGTGCTGAAATCGACGTTTGTCGCGACGTTCCCCGGGCCGTCCAGAGCGATCGTCGCCCCAGTATCTTTTCGAGTGGTCACACTCAGCGTGCCCGCGACGATTCCTCCGCTTTGGGTGACCTCTGCATGAGCTGTCAATGTGGCCGTGCCTGCGGTCTTTACGTTGACGATCTCAAATCCCGCGTCGCCGGTGTATGCGATGTCGGCTGTGGCGGCGTCGCTGGTGGTGGACTTGAGGACGCTGAGGTCGACTTTTGACACGACGTTGCCCGGTCCATTGAGGGTAATCGCCGCTCCATTGTCGTTCCGTGTTGTTACCTGCAGAGTCTCCGCCGAGATTCCGCCAGATTGGTTGACGGCACCTCCGAGAACCAGCATGGCGGTCCCGGCGGTGTTCAGGCTGGAGATTGTGACGCCCGTTGAACTTGAATACGACACTTGGGCTTTGGCGGCACCAGAAGTGGAAGATTTCAAAGCGCCGAGCGCCAGAGTCGTCACCCGGTTTCCACTATTCGCCAGATTGATATTCGCTCCAATGTCGTTCCGCGTTGTCACAGAAAGCGTTTTGGCGAAAATACTCGCACCGGCCGACTCGGCGACAACGCCACTTGCGCTAACGTCCAGGTCCGCGCTGGAAAGCCGGATTGATCCCAATGTCAGTGCCCCCAGACCGCCCAGGTAGACATTCGACGTCGGTTGGACACCGGTGCCAATCGTGACATTCTGTTGCGTAAAAATCGCGTTGTCGGCGAATTGCAGTGGATTCGATAAGGAACCGATTCCCCCCCGTGTGTTGATGGTGACCTTGGCCCCTGTGGTGGCGATCTCAGCGAGATTGTTCGTCCCGTGGACCGATGCGACGCCTTTGGTACCCGCCGCCAGAACGATGTTGCGGTTACCGCCGTCGAGCGCGGTCACCGTATTGGCATCGTCAAGAATGATCTGGCCGTTTTTGGACGACGATTGCAATACGCGGATCTCGCCCGTGGTGCCAAAGGATGGTCCTGAAATCCGGATGTCGCCGCTTTGGGTCGAATCCCCCACCGCGATGAATCCGCTGGTTAGCGTTGAGATGTGCGAGAATATCGGAACGTCGACAACCAAATCCCCCGCCCCGCCCCCGGCTCCCAGATTGATCGTCCTTGTGGAATCAGAGGATCGGATCGCCACCCCCCCGCCAACTCCTGTGGCTTGCGCGGCGGAATTCGTTCCAAAATCAAAAACCGCACCACTTAAAATCACGGCTTCCGACGATCCCGAGGGGACTGTCAAGCCGGAACTCACGGAGATCCCGTCGTTGAGCGTGAGCGTTCCGGTTCCGTCGCTGTCGGAATCAGCGAACAACGCGACCACCCCGGAGTTCGATGCGGTTGTTTTCGCGATGATGAGATCCGTTTGTGCCCGCAACTGCACGCCTGTCGCGCTCGCTCCGATCCCGTCGACAGTCCCAACCCGGTCGACGGTGAAGGAGTTCGCATCCTGATACGTCACCGACCCCGAAAAGTCCGCCGCCAGACTGGCGACATCATTCGCCGTTGAAATGAGTTCGAACGAACCACTGCCCAGGAGGAGTAATTTGTCCGCTACGATTGAACTTCCGTTCTCCTCGGTGACGGAACCGTGAGCCGTCAAAGTGGCGGTACCGGCGGTCTTCACTTGGACGATCTCAAAGCCCGCGTCGCCGGTGTATGAGACGTTGGCGTTGGCGGCGTCCGTGGTCGCGGACTTCAGGGTGCTGAAATCGACTTTTGTCGCATTGTTTCCCGGTCCGTCGAGCGTGATCGCCGCCCCGTTCGCATTGCGGGTGGTCACGCGCAGCGTTTCCGCGACGATTCCCCCGCTTTGAGTGACGGCACTGTGAGCCGTCAATGCGGCGGTACCGGCGGTTTTCACGTTGACGATTTCAAAGCCCGCGTCGCCGGTGTAGGCAATGTCGGCGTTGGCGGCGTCGGTGGTCGCCGACTTCAGTATGCTGAAATTGACCTTCGCTGCGGTGTTGCCTGGTCCGTTGAGCGTAATCGCCGCTCCGTTCGCATTGCGGGTGGTCACACCGAGCGTGTTTGCGACGATTCCACCGCTTTGAGTGACGGCACCTTGAGCCGTCAATGTCGCCGTCCCGGCGGTCTTCACGTTGACGATCTCAAAACCCGCGTCGCCGGTGTACGCGATGTCGGCATTGGCGACGTTGGAGGTCGCCGACTTTAACACGCTGAAGTCGACTTGCGTCGCGGTATTGCCCGGTCCGTTGAGAGTGATCGCCGCTCCGTTGTCATTTCGAGTGGTTACGCTGAGAGTGTTCGCGACGATTCCTCCGCTCTGAGTCACAGCACCAGAGGCGGTCAATGTCGCCGCACCGGCGGTCTTCACATTGACGATCGCAAATCCCGCGTCGCCGGTGTAGGCGATGTCGGCATTGGCGACGTTGGCGGTCGCCGATCTTGATACACTGAAATCGACTTGCGTCGCGGTATTGCCCGGTCCGTTGAGTTTGATCTCCGCTCCGTTGTCGTTACGAGTGGTCACGCTGAGCCTGTTCGCGACGATTCCTCCCGATTGAGTCACGGCACCCGAGGCGGTCAATGTCGTCGCGCCGGCGGTCTTCACATTGACGATTTCAAATCCCGCGTCACCAGTGTAGGCGATGTCGGCATTGGCGGCGTCCGTGGTCGCCGATTTCAACACGCTCAAATCGACTTTCGTCGCGGTGTTGCCGGGTCCGTCGAGCGTGATGGCCGCTCCGTTCGCATTGCGGGTGGTCACGCTGAGTGTGTTCGCAACGATCCCTCCGCTCTGCGTCACGGCACCAGAGGCCGTCAATGCCGCCGCGCCGGCGGTCTTCACGTTGACGATTTCAAAGCCCGCGTCGCCGGTGTACGCGATGTCGGCCGCGACGGCGTCGGTATTCGCTAGCTTTAAGGTGCTGAACTCGACGTTCGTGGCATTGTTCCCCGTTTTGTCGAGCGTGATCGCCGCTCCGGTGTCACTTCGAGTTGTCACGCGCAGAGTGTCCGCAACGATTCCTCCGCTTTGAGTGACGGCACCGTGGGCCGTCAATGTCGTCGTCCCGGCGGACTTGACGTTGACAATGTTAAAGCCCGCGTCGCCGGTGTACGTGATGTCGGCCGTGGCGGCGTCGGTGTTCGCGAGATTTAAAGTGCTGAAGTCGACGTTGGTGGAGTCGTTCCCCGTTTTGTCGAGCGTGATCGCAGCCCCGCTGTCATTTCGAGTCGTCACGCGCAGCGTGCCCGCGACGATTCCACCGCTCTGAGTGACGGCACCGCGGGCCGTGAATGTCGCTGTCCCGGCAGTCTTTACGTTGACAATCTCAAAACCCGCGTCGCCGGTGTAGGCGATTTCAGCGTTGGCGGCGTCGGTGGTCGTCGACTTGAGTGCGCTGAAATCGACGTTCGTCGCGGTGTTGCCAGGTCCGTTGAGTGTGATCGCAGCCCCGCTGTCATTTCGCGTCGTCACCGAGAGAAGACTGGTGTTGATCGCCGCGCCGGTCGCCTCAGCGACGGCACCCTTTGTGGTGACATACAAGTCGGTGGTCGGCAGCGTGACCGATCCCAGCGTCAGTGCCCCCAGTCCTTCAAGATACACCGGAGACGTTGGTGAATTTGTGGAACCAATCACCACCACTTGCTGAGACGTTGAGGAGTTGTCGGCGAGTTGAATGGGCCGATTCACGGTCGCGGACTTTTCACCGATGCCACCAGCCGTGTTCAGCGTCACGGTCGGACCGGTCGTGGCAATCTCGGCGAACGTATTCGAACTGGTTGCCGCAACGATTCCACCAGTTCCGGCCGTCAATGAAATCGCACTACTGCCACCGTTGAGCGCAATCCCGGTCCCTTCGTCATCCAGAATGATTCGTCCCGATTCGGTTGTCGATTGGACAACCCGGATTGTGCCGACATTGCTGAAACTTGCCGTCTGGATTCTGATATCCGCCGTCTGCTCGTCGTCTCCAAACGTGATGGAACCGGTTGGCGTCGTCTGAAATCGGGCCAGGAGGTTGTCGGGAATCAAAACGAACTCGCTGCTCCCGCCGATGCTCATGGTGTTGTTGTTTGCCGACCGCACGACAATACCGCCACCGGTGCCGGTCGCTTGCACTTTCGAATTGGTTCCAATTTCTGGTGAGTTGCTTTTGAGGATGATCGCATCAGACGCGGTGTTCGCCGACTGAAATGTCAATCCAGCGGCAACCTGAATAATTCCGTTGTTGGCGGTGGCTCGAATCGTCCCGGTCCCGGAGTCGACGTTGCCTTTGAGCAGAACATTTTGGGATGCTCCCAGCAAGAGGTCTCCGCCGCCGGTCAACAAATTACCAACCGATATCAATCCAGTCCCCGTGTTGGTAAGCACTTTTCCCGAGGAGTCGATTGTCACGCCAGCCATCATGGTAATCGAGATGCTGCCGTTGGTGACCGGACGGATTGTGTTCGCGACATTGTCGAATGTAATACCCGGCTGAGTCACCGCGTTACCGGTGTCGTTACTGGTCTGGAGGACCAGGTTGACCTGATCCTTGAGGGTCAGAACGCCGTCGGTCGTCAAGTTGGCAAGTACGATCTTGTCTCGCGCCTGCAAAACAATCGTCCCGCTCAACGACTCCAATGCCGTCTCGGAAATGGTAAACGCGTCTGGTGGAGCGTCGTCAAAGTTGATGGTTTTATCACTGGTGATCTGGGAATCGTTCGCACCACCGTTCTGATTCACAATTGTGATGGTCAGCGGATCGAGCAGCAACGTTCCCTGTGTTCCGTGTGACGCCGCCAGGTTCACGTCACCACGAAACAACAACTGTCCCCCGCTGGAGACCTCGACCAATCCCCCGTCGCCTCCCCGTGCGCCGGCCTGCACGGAGATGAATCCCTGGTACCGTGTGGCGGTCTCTGACCACAGGATCACCCGGCCACCGGAACCGGAATCCATCCCATCGGCGTGGATCGTCGCACCCGATACGACCGATAGCCTCTCGGAAGCGGGCAACGAACCACGTGCTTCCGGACCGGCCCCCCCGATCAACACCTGGCCGGCGACCGGTCCCGAGACGTCAATTCGCGCCGTGGAACCCAGACCAACCCGTGCCCCCAACAGCGTGATCGAGCCTCCCAACCCACCCGAATCTCCCGCCGACGCGTCGAGGTTTCCTTCAAGGATCAAAGTTCCCCCGCGCCCCGCGTCAGCAAGCAGTCTTCCCCCCGCGAGTGTGACGTTGGAATCTGTGTGGAAATTCAACGACCGAACGGCATTCAGGTCGACCGACACCGCGCGACCAGCGATCGACACGTCATGAGACGCCGAAGTGTTCGCGACGATCGAGCCGGCGATGTCGATTTCACCCGCTGAGACATGAACCGTGTCGGCCGCGAACGCGACTTGGCCGGAGAATTCAATTCGGTCATCAGAGCCACCCACGATACTGACATGGGAACTCTGGAAAGCGGCATCGGAAATGCGCGTCGTGGTCGCGGAGGAAGATTCCGACCCCAGATTGATCGACAGGGAATCACTGGCGGCGTTGAACCGGAACTCGGTCGAGTCCGAAAACGCCAATCGCAACTCTTGCCCCACTCCGGGGGTGCCTGCTGTCAAGTGGGCGTCATCGGTACCGGACAGCGCAACCGTTCGATTTGTCGAATTCAAATGGTCAATCACCGACTCGACGCCCCGGAATTCGATCACCCGGCCGTCAATTTCGAGCCGACCAGAGCCATTCTCTGAAAGTGTGGCGGCAACATGGTCGAAGGATCCCCCGACAATCTGAACCTGGTCAAAACCGGCCCCTCCCTCAAAGACCAGTCCCCCCACGGGAATCGGGTTCCCCAACGAAAAATCGATGACCAAAGTCTCGGCCCCTGGCCCGCCCCGAACCAACAGACCGCCGTCAGTTTTGACCTCACCGGATTGTAGCCCGTCGACCAGAACCGAGGCTTGACTTCCCTCTCGCACCAGCCGAAGTTCGCTCCCGCCGGTTGCCGCCTGTCCGTTTGCGTTTACCAACTGGGGGGTATCGGGAGCCTGAACCACCATCAGGTTGGCGGTTCCCAGAGCGGGACCGACATCATGAACCTGCTGGTTCATCCCCTGTGGATCCAGTGGCACCGGACTGCCATTGAGGACAAACCGGGGTTCCAGCCGGGTGACGTGAAGCGTCGGCTGGTGGGTCGGACGCTGGTCCGTTTCGGCAGGGAGATTCAGGATCCGTTTGACGAGGGACGTGATCCAGTGACCAGCGTTCATGGCGAAAAATGCGTCCTGGAATCGGAACTCGGGAGAATCAAGATGCCGGCCCACAGATCATGGAGACCGAACACCCATTATTCGACCTGGCGGGGGCCGAGGCCAGTGCCGAATCCCCCCAGACGCAAAAATCCTGCCAATCCACACCCTCTATACGCGTGCCCCGCCTGCGATACCTGGTACAACGCGTTCCGTTAGCGAAATGGAACGCACTTCAATTGCGCACACGCGAACACAATATGTACATTTAACCATCTCCGAATTCCGGCTCATTCCCACTCTCAGAAGTGACCGGCTCCAATTCATCCGGAGTCGCAATTGAATCCTGGGGGAATTCGCCAACATTTGCCGCTGGCGACTGAGGGAGGGGGGATTCCGGCAACTGCTCCTGAGGGCTGGATCCGATCCGCCGCATCAATCCTCGCGCCCACGCCCGCGACTTGGGCGAGACCTCGGGTTTTTCCTCGACAGTGATCACCTTGAAGAAGTGCGGCAATGTGCCTGCTTCATAAAACACGTTTTTCACGGCGACCTCGTATTCGGTTCGGGCGAGGTAGTAGCGAGACTCGGCATCGGCATTGCGACGCTGGGCATCGAGCAATTCCGGCAACCGCTTCAGTCCCTTCGATGCCTCCTGCGTGGCGTCCAGCGAGCGGAGCAGCAGATTGGTCTGTTCAAATCGCTGACCGGCGGTACGGCACACCAGATAAGCGCGATCCACTTCGGCGATCGAATTGCTGACATCGTGAACGATCTGCCGTTCTTGTTCAAACAGAATCGTGCGATCACGCGCGAGGTTCAATTCGGCATGATGGACCGCGGCGTGTGCGCGGCGGAATCCGAGAGGAATGTCGAGTTCAAAACCCATTTGCCATTCCTGGAAGTCCCCTGTCACCAGGTTGCTCCAGGCGCTGTTGAAATCGCCATTCGGGCCAGAATCGCCCGCCAGATCTTTTCCAAAACCGCGCCATCGGTACCGGCCGGTCGCGTCGAGCTGTGGCAAGAGAAACCCACGCGTGGCCCGCAATTCCAGTTCCCGACGTTCCACTTTCAACCGCTGTCGTTTGAGTTCTGGTCGGGATGCCAATGCCTGGGAAACCAGAGCTTCGTAATCGAGTCTCAGTTCCGATTCGACAGCCTCGTCGATGGGGCGGATCAAAGTTTCATCGGTGATTGGCCACCCGATCAGAAGGCGGAGTCGCCGTTCCGCGACCTGAATTCCCCCCGTACCACGCAGCGCGCCGCCGGGAGATCCGTTGTTGGTTCGCGTTCCTTCAAGCTGTTTTCCCGACATCGAATTCAGAACATCTTCCTGGAACCGGAAGAACTGTTCCTTGGCCAACGCTTTCTGGTCGTCGGCGACGCGTTCCGACTGGGCGTCCAGTTTGCGGACAAGATCCAACGCCTGGTTGCGAATCTTTTCCTTGACATTGTGGTCGAGATAGGCGTAGTGCAGATCCCAATACGCGTTGGCGACGTTGCTCAGGTAGTCACGCAGTCCGGTTTCGAATTCGGCCTGGCTGATCCTCGCGTTCGTCCGCGCCACACGGACACCATTGATGAACCCTGGGCCCGACTTGGGGCCGGCGATTTCGTTGAAATCGACTCCGCCGCGCTGCAACAACGGGTGTCGAAACTCCATTTCGACATTCGAATTCCAAGCTGACCCAAATTGGTTTCCGGGGGCGTTGTTCGCGTTGTAGTCGGTGAAGTTGCGAACAGAGAACTCGGTACCAGTCGCGGCGGTTTTCGAAATCTGTGTCTGCCAGACATGCAGATCCTGCTGGAACAGTCGGGTTCCCCCGCCGAAGAAAATGTTGTTGAATGCCCGGTCGTTCTTTTCAAAGTTCCCCGAAGTCGACAGACGGGCGTCGAATTCGCTGAGTACCGCTTCGACTCCAAATCGGGGATCCGCTTCGGCGATCGATGGACCGTATTTGGTCTCCACTCGATCCGGATTGGTCAGCACCATCCCCCCCAGATCCCGCAAGGTTCGGGTCCGGGTCAGGGCATGGTAAATCGCTTCGTCCAGCGTCATATCGCGACAGTTTTCCGGCTCCAAGTCTTCTTCGCGCAGCGTACGCGGCCGGCTTCCCAGGAATTGATTCTCTGGGGATGTCGTGATATCGATGGGCTCGAGCGAAAGAATGCCGGTTTCCGACTGCGCTCCTTCGACACTTGAACCACGGGCGACGACGGTTGATTCTTGATTCACCTGAGACAGAGGTTCTCGAAGTTGTACCGGAGATGCGCATCCGACCATGGTCGCCCCGACAAGAGAGGCGTGGAGGAACCGACGGAACAGCAGATCAAGTGATTTTCGCCAGCGGGCGAAAGCCACCTGTCCTCTCAACAGTGTCAGCGGTTCGCGACTCATGGGGGGGATCCGGAACAACTCGAAACAACATCATCACTTTCATCGGACGCGGTACAGTCACCACAACAGGAAAATTCGAAAGGGTCACTGAATTCGGCAAATCAATCCAAAAGCCCCCAGATTAACGGCGGTCTGCCGGGACGCTGATCGGGGTGGTTCCTCAACCCCGGCACGCCCGGTTTTCGCCCGTCGTCTCTTCCCGCTCTCCAGGGGAGTGATATGATGTCGCCCACGATGAGCAGCGATCCGCAGATCGACCCGCAAAGCCAGCGGCACGACGAACTCAACTGGGCCGGCGTTGATGCGTTGTTGCGCGAAGTTTCGCAATTGAGTCAGTCAAACGACACCCTGCAGAATTTTGCCCGACAACTGACCACGCGCCTGCTCGCGGGGACGTTTTGCGAGGCGGCCTGTTTATGGCAGTTTGACACGGAATCGGGGCTGGTCTGCGCCGGTGAGTCTGTCAGTCCGAAGGCCACCCGCTGGTCCTGGAGCGGACTGCAGCGAACTCGCCGCGAATTGATGGATGCTGTCATTCGTGAGCAGAAGTCACGGGTGATTGCCTTTCCGGGCGAGAATCCAACCCAAATTGCCCTTCACGAAAACAGCGGTCCCGCCTGGACTCTCGTTTCGCCAATCCTGCACCAGGGGGGCGTTCTGGGACTGATTGAAAACCTCGGCTCACAACCGTCGCATCACGTCGGTGAGAACGATCCACGAATTGCGATTCTAGAATCGGTGGCGGCGCTTTGTACCGAGTATTTTCGCTCCCGCCGGCTGGCGCAGTTGGAAGCGCGACTGACGCACAACTCAACTTTGATCGAATTCGCCACCGCGATTGGCAAAAACCTGGATCTGGAGTCCACCGGGATTGCGATTGCCGAAGGGCTTCGACCCATCATGGGATGTGATCGAATCACTGTCCTGGAACGGAAAGGAACCGACTATCACGCACTTGCGGTCAGCGGTGCGCCGGGAGTGGAACGCCGCGCCAACGTAATCCAGCGGTTGGAGCAACATGTTCAGGCATGCGCAGCGGCCCAATTTCCAACAGGACCGTTGTCTCGCGAGGGAGTACCGGCCGAACCTGTCATCGCCGTTTCCCTGGAATCGTACCTGGATGCATCGGGGGCGCGGACAGTACTGGTTTTCCCGCTGGAGCCTCCCGCCGATTCCTCCGATCCGGACGCCGAAAATCCCAAGGTGGGTGCGATCGCCTGTGATTGGTTCACCAATTCGCCGGTGGGGCTTCCTGCTGGCTGGCGGACACTTTCCAAACTGTCCGCGACGGCGTTACGAAATTCCCAGCGATTCCACCGGATTCCTTGGGGGGCCTATTGGGGGCAGCGATCGGAATTACCGGAACGGAGTCGGCGACGCCGTTGGATCTGGTTGGCCGTCATTGTGGTGGCCTGTGCGCTCATCCCGCTGGATCTGGAGATTCCGGCCGACGGGGAGCTGCAGCCCGTGGAGCGAAGGGACGTGTTTGCGACGGATGACGCTGTTGTCGAAGAATTGCACGTGGAACATGGTGACCAGGTCGCTGCCGGCGACCTGCTGGCCACCCTCCGCAGCAGTCGGCTCGACCTGGAGCGGCACCGTGTTCTGGGGGAACTCGAATCTACGCGGCAACGACTGAACGCGCTGGAAGCGGCGCGACTCGGTTCCGAGGAGGGCTCGTTGCGAGTGGATCGCCTGGCACCCCATCTGAGTGGGGAAGAAGCGGGACTGCGAGAATTGGTCAACAGCCTCGAGCTTCAGTCAGCCATGTTGCAGGAGGAGTTGGCGCAACTTCAGGTTCGGGCACCGCTGGCGGGAAAAGTTCTGACCTGGGATCTGTCGCAACGCCTTCTGGCCCGACCGGTGCAGCGCGGCCAGGCGTTGATGACCGTGGGCGATCCGACCGGGCCGTGGCGTTTGGAGTTGCAAGTGCCCAACCGATTGATCGGCCACGTCCCCGGGACGCATGACAAGATTTCGACCAGTCCCCGGGTGAGGTTCGCTCAGGCGACGGAACCGTCGACGTGGTACCGGGGCAACGTCGAACAGATCGCGGCGGTTGTCGATTCCGACAGGAAAGGCGTCCCCGTTGTTCGGGTGACGGCGCGCCTGGATCCGGGGACCGTCGTCGATCCACGGCCAGGAGAAGCGGTTCACGCCCGCATTTCCTGTGGCTGGCGGCCAGCGGCGTATGTCTGGCTGCATGAGTTGATCAGCGGCTTTCGGAGCTGGATTCAGCTCTAGTTCAAATCTGCCGAAGGGACTGACGATGGCGTTCAGCAAATATCTGAGGTGGTCGCTGGCGTGGCTGGCACTGGGCGCCGTTGTCTCAGCCGATGATACACGGTTGGTCTCCGGGACGGCGCTCACCCGGTTGATCGAGCAGGCCGATGTTCCCGCGGAAACTGCTGGCGTGCTGCGGCGAATTGTGGTGCGGGAAGGGGCTCGGGTGTCGGCGGGAGACGTGTTGGTCGAACTCGACATCACGGACGCGACGCTCGCTCTCGAACGTGCCCGGCTGGAACTGGAAACGGCCGAAAAACTGGCGGGAAGCGATGCCCGATTGAAACAGGTGCGTACGGCACTGTCAGAAAGCGAAGCCGACGTTGCCCGGGCCAATGTCGAATTGGAGGGGGCGAAAACCAAAGCGGAGAGCGAGATCGCATTACGCGGTGCGAAACTGGCGGCACCTGTCGCCGAGGCGGAATGGCAGCGGGCCGTCAACGCGCGGCGCGACATTCGCGACAGCGTTTCGCAGAGTGAACTCGATCAACTCAAGCTGGCGTTGGAACGGGCTCGTCTGGATGTCCAACAGGCCGAGCAGGATCGGGCGCTCGCCGCTCTGATGGTGCGTGCCAAGGTCCAGGAAATCGTCAGTTTTTCCGCGACCGTTGAACGCCGCCGTGCCGAACTGACTCAAGCCGAAGAAGAACGTGATTTGGCGCAAATTGCCTGCCGGCTGAAAGCCAATGGCGTCTCCGCGGCGGAACGGGAACTCGATCGCCGCCGACTCCGTACACCGATTTCCGGCGTGGTGGTCAGCACGCACAGTCGCCAGGGGGAATGGGTCGATGCGGGGGAACGGGTCGTGCGAGTCGTGCGACTCGACCGGCTGCGCGTCGAGACGTTCTTTAAGGCGGACGAGGCGCGGCAGATCGAAGAGGGGATGTCGGCTCGATTTGAGCTGCCAGAAAAGGGCCGACCTGGAAAGGAATTTCGCGGTGTCGTCACATTCATCAGTCCGGAAATCGATCCCGTCAATGGACAGGTGCTGGTGTGGGCCGAAATCGACAATCCTGGTCCCCGGCACACACTGAAGCCCGGGATTCGGGGAGTCCTCGCAGTCAATACCGCCGAGCGCGTTGGCAATTCCACGGAACAGCCATGAGCAATGGTCTGGAATTCTCTGGCGGGATCGAGGCGCGCCCCGTGCGGCTCCGAAAGCGCGGTGATCTGGTTGTCCAACCGATGCGGGGGGGAGTGGAACGCGTCTGGAGAATCAAGGATCCGATTGCCCTGTCGTATTTCGAACTCACGGACCAGGAATACGCGATCCTGGAAATGCTCGACGGCGAGATTTCACTCGCCGGTCTGCGTTACCGGTTTGAGGAACAGTTCGCACCAAAAACGGTCGATTCCTCTCAGATCCAAGCCTATCTCGGCGAACTGCGAGCCGCGGGACTGGTCATCGACGATGTCCCGGGACTTGGTGGGGCTTGGGCGGAACAACGGAGTCAGCACCGCCGTCGCGAGCGCTGGCAACGCTGGCTGAATGTCTTCGCGTGGCGATTTCGGGGGTTCAACCCAACGCGGGTTCTCGACGGCATGGTAGTCTGGATTGAGGCGATTCCCCGGTCAGTATGGATGATCGTCCTCGCCCTGTTTCCCACAGCGGCACTGCTGGTGGTGGCTCTGAATCCGACCGCTGTTCGGGAGCGGTTCCCGGCGGGAGTCGAACTCTTGGCTCCCGGATTTCTGGTGTGGTTATGGCTGGGGGTTGGCCTTTCCCGCTGCGCTCACGAACTCGCTCATGCCCTGACCTGCCGACTGCGGGGGGGCGAGTGTCCGGAAGTGGGAATCATGCTGCTGATGTTCACTCCCTGCCTGTATTGTGATGTCTCAGACACGTGGCTGATGCCCGATCGGTGTTCGCGGTTATTGATTTCCGCGGCCGGAATGATCGCCGAATTGGAAATTGCCGCTGCCTGTTTACTGGTTTGGTGGTTCACCGAACCTGGCGGATTGCATTCCATGGCACTGTCCCTCGCTCTGGTCTGCTCGGTGAACACGCTGTTTCTCAATGGAAATCCGTTGTTGAGGTACGACGGATACTACTTGCTTTCCGACGCCATGGACGAACCGAATCTGGGACGCAAGGGAGACGAATTCTGGAGGTTCGCAGTCCGCCGGGCGGTTTTGGGGCTGCCGTCGCGCGTGGAGAGCGCTGGTCTGGTGAGACGCCCGCGATTCGTGGCGGTCTACGGAGCGTTGGCGGCCATCTACCGTCCCATCGTGCTGGTCATTGCCGCCTGGGGAATCTGCCTGTTGTTGTCGCGAATTGACCAGCGAGAACTGGGGATCGCAGCCGCCTGGCTCCTGGTGATTGCCATGGTTCTGGAACCCACAGGGCGTATCGTCGCGGCGCTAAGCAACCCCGCCTGGCGTCATCGAGTCGATCGCCGTCGTCTGAGTGGCTGGGTCGCCGGAACGTTGATCCTGATCGCGATCGGAATGCTCCTGCCGTTGCCGCGACGTGTGGCGGCGCTCGCGATTGTTGACGCCCCCTCCGCCGCACAGATGTATGTCACCGTCGAAGGCCGACTTGTCGAAGCGGTGGCGGAAGGGACCGACGTCGCAGCGGGCACGACGTTGGCGAGACTCGAGAACCCCGCGATGCGTCGCGAAATCATCCAATACGAAGCCGAAGTGAGCCAACTCGAATACCGCTTGAAACAAAACGAAGCGTTACGCGGGTCAGATCCTCGCGCTGCGGCTGCGATTCCCGCAGTTGTTGAATCGCTTTCAGCCGCTCAAAGACGACTTGCGGAACGTCGTCGCGATTATGATCGGTTGCGAATTGAAGCCCCGATTGCGGGCCGTTTTTTGTCCCCGTCCATCCCCCGTGAATCCGATTCCCCCAACCACCTGCTCCCGACGTGGCAGGGTCGGCCCCTCGACCGGGCCAATCTGGGCTGCTGGATGTCGCGTGGAACGTTGCTGGGTCAGATTGGTGACCCGACCCGGTTGGAAATCTCGCTCCGTATCGAGCCCGGCGACATCGATCTGATCCGGTCGGGGCAGACTGTTCGGGTGCGACTGGCTCAGGTTCCCGGAATTGTGTACCAGGGAGAAGTGACCGAGGTTGGCACCCAGCCCGGCCTGTATCGACCCGACGATGCGGACCTGATTCCGGATGCGATCGGAACTCGCAACCATCGGGATGGCCATTCCACTGCATTCTGGGCCAGGGTCCGGCTCAACGAGGCGACGCCCCCCCTCCTGTTGCGAGATACCGGCGAGGCACGAATCAGCACGAACTGGGTTCCCTTGCTGCCCCGAATGTGGAGATTCCTGAGGCAGACGTTCCGGATCCCTTCCGTCTGACGAGGATTTGTTCGGAATTCTCGGTCACTCCGTGCTGCCCGACGCGGGGCCAAAAACCCGGTCATAGCGGGGAGTCGGTCCAAACAAATTCCGCGCTGGCCGCAACCGGTACCCATCGTCGGCATCGGGAAAAGGACAGACCGTCTGGCACGGACCCACACCGAGCATCTTGAGTGGAGCCAAACCGACGGAGCCAAAGAAGTGGACTCCGGAAACGACCGGCTGCAGGCAACCCCCCCGACTGTAGCCATACCGTTCGAGGTTGGCATCTTCGAAGTAGAGCGGTTTGTAGCACGTGATCATCCGGGGAGCGAAGTCGATCTCGCCGGCCGGTGGGAGGGAGATGTGACGCTCCGGAAAGGCACGTAAGGGCTTGCGAAGAATCGACTTGTATTCGTCGTCCGGTGCGGGGGGGACGATTTGTGTGGGTCCCGAGTCTGACAAGTCCGGATTTTCAGCGTCGGCTGAATGGGCAATCTGGGCAGCCACCGGGCGAATGGCAGTCCGGGGGGTGATCTCACGAACGGATGATGGGATGATTCGTCCCTGATTGTCGATTTTCGCCGAGACCGTTCTGCGGCGCGTGGCGCGTCGAATGGGGGGGCTGTCCGGCTGCTCAGTAGGTGTCTCTACGGTTGAATCAATCACCGGTAAAGCCGGATCCGCCGCGATCGCAGCAACGGGGAGCGAGAAGGCGATGGTGAGTATCACAAACTGCGCGGGAGAGACCATGAGATCGCCTGGCGGACAACGAGTGAACTTCGTTCGGACGGCACCACTCCCGTGAAATCGACAGATTGGGAAGATTCATTCGACCCAACCACGTCCAACCGAAAATCTCACGACAAACCGAACTGGCAGAGATTCCGGCCACCTTTGCGCGACCGGATTTCCTCAACACCTCACTTCGACTTGCAGGTTCATGGTGGCGGCTGGTAGTCTGTGCCAGATTCTCGGCTTGGCCGCGAAAATTTCAGCGCGGCGTCCGTTCCAATTCCGGAGATTGCATGCGGCACCTTCCCATCAATTGGCACGAAGGCCTGTTTCTTCGTCCCCAGCATTTCCAGTCGGCGGAGCGCCACTGGAACGAGTTGGTTTCCAAGTCGGAGCAATGGGACCATCCGTGCCACTACGGACTGAAAAGTATCGCCTTCAGTCACGAGGCGATTGCCAATTACAAATTCGAACTTCAGCAGATCAGTGCCCGCTTGTGCGACGGGACGCTGGTTGAGCTTGGGGTCGATTCGGAACCCGACCGAGTCGATCTCAAGGATCCGTTGCTGGGTGGGACTTCGGTGGTCGCGGGGCTGGCGGAGGCATTTGAAAAAGCATCCGTCGTTCAGGTGGTCTTGGCGGTTCCACGCACTCGACTGGGGCGTCGCAATCTGGGGATGGAAGGCGGGGCTGAGGCCACCCGGTACGTCGAAACGGTCGCCCCGATTCAAGACGAAAACGTGGGCGGCAACGACCAGGACGTTTCGTTTCGTTCGCTCAATGCCCGGTTGATGCTGTCGACACAGGATCTCTCGGGCTACGAGACATTGCCGATTGTCCAGATTCGGCGTTCGGGTGAAGGCGAAGCGGTTCCCCAAGTCGATTCCGACTATGTCCCTCCCGTCATCGCGATCAATGCCTGGACCGGTCTGGGGCGTGACATTGTTCGTGCGGCCTACGATCTCATCGGCCGCAAGATGGATGTTCTGGGACAGCAGGTGATCAATCGCGGCGTGGGATTGGACAATCAGAACCCGGGTGATCTGGAACGGATTCTGATGTTGTCAGAACTCAACCGTGCCCACGGGATTCTGCGGGTGCTGGCGTTCGCTCCAGGAATTCACCCACAGTGGGCGTATGGCGAACTGTGCGGGATCGTCGGCCAACTCTCGCTGTTCAGTCCCGAACGTCGGGCCGCGGAGTTGCCCCTCTACGACCACGATAATCTGGGACCAATCTTTCGGAATCTGCTGACGCGAATCGAAGCGTTGATCTACACGGTCCGCGATTTCGAGTTCGAGAAACGGCCGTTCATTGGCGTCGGAATGGGCATGCGGGTCTCCTTGGATCCGCGATGGTTCAATTCCGACTGGGAATGGTACATCGGTGTGAACAAGGGGGATCTCACCAGGCAGGAGTGCCTGGATTTGCTTTCGGCCGGCCAGCTCGACTGGAAGTTCGGCAGCGAGCGGATGGTAGAGGCATTATTCAAACAACGTGCCGAGGGACTCAGTCTCATTCCGGTCGACCGCCCGATCCGGGCGCTCCCCGCGCGATCCGAATGGCTGTATTACGAAATCCCACGGGATGAAAAGCCGGCCTGGCGGGATGTGCAGATGACACAGACACTCGCGTTGCGGCTGCGGGATTCGCTGATCATGAATCTCGACCGGTTACAGGGTCAGCAGACGTTGGAGGTTTCCGCCCGCGGAAAACGGGTTCCGTTGCAGTTCGCTTTGTTCGCGGTCCCACGAAACTCATGACGCCACAATTCGCACAAGCGGTCGATCCAGTATTCTTGGCTATGCTCGACCTGTTGGAGCAGATTCAGCAGCGACAGCCTCTGTCGCCACAGTCCGAGCGATTTCGCTTGACGACCGCAATTGATCTCGCCGAGGCGTCGACCTCCGGGCCCGAGTGGGAACTCGCGAAGTACGCCCTGGTGTCGTGGATTGATGAGCTGCTGGTCGAAACTGACTGGGTCGGGCGTGACTGGTGGAGCAACAACGTGCTGGAAGTCCAGTACTTCAACACTCGGCTGTGCAACGAACGGTTCTACGTTCGCGCGCAGGAGGCGGCCGCCCAGCCCCGCCGTGATGCGCTGGAGGTCTTTTACAACTGTGTGGTACTGGGCTTTCGCGGAGTCTACCGCGACCCGGGATTGGCCGAAGCCCTGACCCCCGCGCTGGGACTGCCCCCCGATCTGATGACGTGGACGCGTCAGGCCGCGCTGGCGATTCGACTGGGTCAGGGGCGAGCCCCGCTGCCGCGCCCCCGTCGGGAGATCGTCGGAGTGCCGCCGCGCAAGAATCGATCACGAATTGTCTGGTTCGTGGCGGCGGCAGCCGTGCTGCTTGTTCTCAACGTGGTGTGGCTGCTGAAAAGTGTCGTGCCGCTCGGGGGGTGATTTCACTCCCCGTGTCGTCTGACAGCCCGAGTTGATTCCCGTTTCTTCACGATTCGACGCCCGAGAATGTCTGCACCCGCATCCGACGATTCCGCAGCCCCCGCACCTCAGAAGTGGTATCACGGGTTGCTTCGTCCCTGGTCGCTGCCTGCGCGCGTCGCCTGTTTTGTCGCCTGCGTGCTGTTTGCCATCGTGGTGATCGCCTGGATCAATTCTCGGTGGAATTCCCAGCACGTCGCGTGGCGCCTGACGCAGCCGTGGTACCAACAGCTTCTTGTGTTCCTTTTGATGGTGGGGATTCCTGTGGCCGTCTATCAGGCTCTGCGAATGTGGTTCCAATCCGAATCTTCGCCTTTTCCCGATCTCGATTCGGCGTGGCGCGCAGGGCGGGACGAACTCCGCCGACAGGGAATTGATCTCAATGATCGCCCGGTCTATCTGGTTCTGGGTTCGACCGGCGAATCGATGGAACGGGCGTTTCTAGAGGGGGCGGCGGACGGAAAGATCGTTCGCGGAATACCCACCGGCGACAGCCCCCTGCGGTGGTATGTCGACAGTCAGCGGGTCTTCCTCTGTTGTTCCGACGCCGGCTGGATGAGCGCCGTCGCGAGGTTGCTTGATCTCCGCGGACGCGGACGTGGGAACCGGCGCGCGGGGGGCGACCAGTCCCCCGAGATGCCCGATGTGGACGGATACGGTCGCTCCTCGGCGACAATTCGTCCGGGCGCGTTTCTCCCGAACCAGGGTTTCGGTGCCGCGATGCTGGGAGAATCGGCGACGGGACCGGGAATGTCCACGTCCCAGTCGATCAGCCTCGAAAACTTCATGGCGTTCCAGCCCGCGGAAGCAGCCCCGATTTCGGGGTCTCCCGTGGCGGGCGACCAGCGGGACGACCAGGAAATCGAAGACGAAACCCCCGCGATCGTCCCTTCGTCCGATGCGCGGCTTCAACAGGAACGTCTGGAAGCGATTTGCAACCTGACGAAGGCGGCCCGCTTCCCCTATTGCCCTGTCAACGGCTGCCTGATGCTGTTGCCGTTCGCCGCGGCGAGTGCCAGTGATACTGAAATCGAGGAGATTTCAAAGGCGGTGAACGCCGACCTCATGACCGCCCAGGCGACCTTGCAGATCCGGTTTCCGGTCATCGCGGTGTTCACCGGGCTTCAGGCAGAGCCTGGGTTCCGTGAGCTGATGCGCCGGGTCGGTCCCGAGAAGTCGAAAGCCAGTCGATTCGGAATGGGATACGATTTGCGTGCCCCCGCCAGCAGTCCCGAGATGGAGAGCTTCGCGTCCCACGTCTGCGGAGTTTTTGAAGACTGGGTCTATGGCCTGTTTCGCGAAGACCAGGTCCTGAAGCGTCCTGGCAATTCCCCCTTGTTCGCGTTGTTGTGCCGGGTCCGCTCGGGGTTCAAGAGCCGGCTCGCCCGAATTCTGTCCAACGGATTCGGGTACAGCGAACGAACCGATCCCGAACAGGCACCTTATTTCTTCAGTGGTTGTTATTTCGTCGCCACGGGGAATTCCGCCGACCAGCGCGCGTTTACTGGCGGAATTCTGGAAAAGATCGATGGCGAACAAGACCGGCTGGAATGGAATTCGGCAGCCGTCCGGGAAGATCAAAGCGTCCGTCGGCTGGGACTCGTGGCGACCATCGCCGCGCTGTTGCTTGCCCTGCTGTTTCCGATTCTCGTGTTCAAAGACTCGCTGTTCGCGAAGACTGCCGATCCCCAGGCAGACTCCCGTCAATCGCAAGCTGGCGAGCGTGGTGCTTCGTCGGCAGAATCCGCTCCTCGCACCGGCAAGCCCATTGATGGAAGTCCGACTGACGATTCAAAACGGTCCCCAGAAGGGAAGTAGCGTTCTGCTTCGGTCGGGACAACTGGTTCGATTTGGCCGCACCAATTGGGCCGACTGCGCGTTTCCCTACGATTCCGCCCTGGCCGACATTCACTTCTCGCTCGAGACGAGCGCCCGGGGAGTGATCTTGATTGACCTCTCCCGAGGACGGGGAACTCAGGTCGACGGCGAACCGGTCAAACAACGGCAACTCCTTTCCAACCAGAAGATTCAGGCAGGCAGCCTCGAGTTTCTGGTGGAGTTTGAAGCCGCCCCCGCATCGATTTTCGGAACACTGCCCGGCCAGGATCCTTCGCAACCGCCACCAGTCCCCGAGGCGCGCACTATCTGTGCCCATGCGACTTTGAGCCCCGGTGCCAAGAGCCTGCTGGAGGACGGAATCAAGGTCACCGAGTTTCTGCTGAAACTGGTCGACAAAAAACTCTGGGCCGACGCCTGGTCGGTCCTGGTCGCGCTGATGGGCAAATCCCGTTTGGTCGGCTGGAGCGCCCGGGAATTCACCCTGCTCCGCGGCGAGAGTCTCTCGACGACAGAACAGGAACTGCTGTCAGCGACAACTGCCTGGGGCGCCGATCCGACCGCCGAAAATCTGTCGCCGGTTCGATCGCGAGTCGAGTCCGATGAGCAATCGACGGCGGCGGCGTGGGTCGCGCTGGCAGCGGTCTGGAGTGGCGAGAGTCTGACGGCCCCCGGCACACCCGTTATCGCTCCAGCGCCCGGCCTGACGGCGAAAGCGCTGAATGCCGCCTGGAACTTTCTGGCCGCCGAAATCAATCCCGATCAGCGTGAACCGATCCTGGGTGACGCCATCAACCGCGCCATTCAGGCCGCCACTGCGCCTCTAGGATAGGCCGGCTGGCCAAGATGGGGAATCGGGTCGATGACGCCGTTTGAAAGCCGGCACCGCCTGCCCCCCTCCCGCATGGTTATTGAGGGTCGAGACTTGGTGCCAAAGCATCTGACGGCGGGGGAACGACGACCTCAACAGCCGACTCCAAGTGTGCCGAGTCGCGCTGCATTCGCGGACGACTGACCAATCGCAACTCCAGGTCGTTACTCAGGAGCTGCAAGGGTGTTTTGAATTCAAACTGATGCAGCGCCAGTCCGGCTTCGGGAAAATACTGTCGTCGGACCTCGGAAGGACGCAATCCTCCTGCCAGTTCCACACGCAGAGGGGGTACGGTATTCGGAGGGAATTTCTCCACCAGTTCAACCCGCCAGGGAGAATCCTTCACCAGTCGGACACGATATTGCGAGTCCTCGACATCGGGCAGTGTCAGCCACGCCTCGTCCCCAGCGGGTTCGCTCGCGGGAGTCAGCAGCGACGCGACTTCAATCGTCCGCGAAGGAGCTGTAGCGTCCCACCGGCACCACGCCTCAACGCGCGCCCGACGCGCCTCCGCCGGCCAATGCGTCGCGGGAATCTTGAGTACTGGAACCGGCGTGCCATTCATGAATGACAGATCCTGAAACAGGATCTTGTGTGTCTCCAGTGGTGTTTCTCCCACCAGCGGGGTGATCTCGATCCAGACTTCACTGGGGCGGGAAACAAACCGCGCGTCGGCGTTTTGAAGGGAGAGAATGAAATCCAGGCGATTGCCATCGCGGCGGGGCGAATGCACCCCCAGTCGCAGTCCGACCAGATCCGTTCGGGAACTGTCGATCAGCCGATGGTAACGGATCAGACCCCGCTCGTAGGGGGCCGACTGAAATTCAGACGATCCTGGCGTTTCGAGTAGCTCCAGCGATTCCCCCCCCCAGACTTTCAGACTCTGTCTGCGGAAATCAGTACGCAGCTCCAGCTCCTGAGGACGTCCGCCGGTCAGTTTCCATTCGACTGTCTGCCCCGCTCCCGCCTTCGCTTCGCGTCGCGTCTCTCCCGAATTGTCACGAACCGTGAAGTCTCGGGGGCCGAGGATTTCCTCGAGTTGTCGCAGCAGCATCTGCGAATCCCGCACATTCACGTACACCCCGCCGGTGCTGTTCGCAATCCGCTCGTATTCCCGTCGGCTCGCGTCGGCTTCCGCCTGTGCGATGCCGAACCCGATGATACAGACCCGTGCCCCCAGCTTTTCCGCTGCCCGGATCACCTGGTCGGCTGACCGGGCCTTTTCCGGCGTCGGATTGAACTGGTAGTTCATCCCGTCGGTAATCGCGATCACCGTGCGCTGCGCCCCACGGTCCTCGCGACCCAGCTCCTCCAATGCTCGGGTCATCGCCAGATACAGCGGTGTCTCTCCCCAGGGTTTCACCGCAGCCAGGCGACGCCGGACACGATCGGCGTTGATTTCATCAAACCGTCCCAGGGGGAGGATGGACTCGACGTCCTCGTACGGCATGAGCCCTTCCGGAACCTTCACATCGGTGGCGGTTTGAGTCAGAAGCTGCCCTGTCTCTTTCGTACTCCAGCCGACCCGGTGCCCGTACAGCATCACCCCGACCCGGTCTCCCTGGCGTGTGGCCAGCGTCACCAGAAGCTGATTGAGTGTGGCACGAGCCGATTCAAATCGAGAGACGCCCTGGTCCTGCCCTTCGAATGGTGCTGGCTCCCGCATGCTCGCCGAGCAGTCGAGAATGAACGTTTCCCATTGCGGCTGCTGGTCGGTGGACCGCAGAGTGATCCGTGTCAGGTCGACCTGTGGGGGCATCCAGACCGTCGCGGTGCGGTCCGCCGACTGAATCTTGAGCGGGGCCTGAATCTCGTGGCCCCGATAGAACAGCGTCGCGACCCCTGACGGAACTGTCGCCGCTGAAGCGGCCGGTTCAGCCCCTCCTTCTCCTGGCACAATTTCCTCCGCATTCAACGGCACGTTGACCTGCCGCGAATTCAACCGACCATCGACCTCGATCTTCCGGCTGCCCCGCAGACCCCGGACCACGTCCCGGGCGATCACGACGGCGGTCCCTGCAGGAATCGCGACCAGTTTCTCGGCAGGCAGTTTCGCAGTGAATCGGATCTGAGTCGCCAGTTCATCCAACCCCGCCTTCTCCACCAGGGGCACGGATTCGAGATTGATGAGGTGTTCGCTCAACCGGCGATAGTCAGTCAGCCGCTCAACGATGTGCTGTCGTTCGCGCCACCAAGGTTTTCGCGAATCTCGGTGAATCGGCGAAAACGGAATCCCCTTCAGCGCCGCGACCGCGGCCTGTTCATAGACAGGCGCTTCGTCCGCCACGGCTCTCCCCCAGAAGTCATCGAGTGCAGTCACGGCGCGAGCGAGTTGCAGGCATTGCACCTCGTACTGCAATCGGTCGTGAATCAGGGCTTGGCTGTCACATCGCCATAGATAGGCGCTGGCAGTCCGGGCGGCGTTGTCGGCTTTCCACGGATCACTGGCCTTAGTCGGCGAAGATGCGGGGGATTCCGCGGATTGATCATCCTGGATCCGTTTGAGACTCAATCGAATCACTTCCCCGGTTCGAGCGTTTGAATCGACGTCGGCAACCGCAGACGCAGGTTCCAACAGTTTTTGAACCACTTTCTCAAGATCGCCGAACAAAACGTTCTTGGAGTGTTGTTCCCCGGCCACTGTGGACTGGGGAACCTTGGAACACTTCTGCTCCAGCTCGACTCGACGGGTGACCGGGTTGCCGTCGGGTCCGCTGACCGACGGCAACAGCCCGGAGGCCAGCAAAGCCTGAGTTTCGACCATGTCAGGGGCACTCAGCGCATTCTGGGCAAGTAATCGCTGATAGACCCGGTCGACCAGCCCATCCAGCGTCGAAATCGTTGTTCCTTGTGATGTTCCCGTCGCGGTGTGCAACAATTCGCGATGCGCTGCCAGCCGCTGGGTCGACGGACCAGCCTCGTCCGTTTGCGCTGCTGCGGAACCAAGGGTCTCATTCAGTTGAACGACCGCAGTGGCAATTGCCAACAGGTTTTTGACGACAGCGTCGTCTGCCGGCTGGCCACCATAATGCAGCCATCTTACAAACATGGGCAACCGGTTCGCCCAGTGATCGCACAACGCATAATCACCCGCGATCTCGTCGCTAAGCTGTTGCGCCGTGGCATATTCCCGCCTGGCCGCCGCGATCAATTCCGCAATTTCAATTCGCGACTCTTGATTCGCTTCAACTTGAGCCGCGAGCGCGAACGCCCGGTCGGCCGCCAGCCGCCGCTTCTCGGCGGCCACGGTTAATCGAGGCAAAATCCACTGCGCGACCCGCGCGTCCGCGGGAGACTCCGCCCGGGCCGATTCTTCCGCCAGCTTCAGCAGTCCTTCGCTGGGTGCTGCACGGTTTCCCGCAAGTGTCGCCACCTGGTCCAGAAATACTCCCAAAGGCACAGGTGAAGTTTCGGGTGGCAGAAATCCTTGGGAAATGGCCTGCGACGGTACCGACGACAACTTGAGTTCCGCTGCTTCCTGGTTCCAGTGATCGAGCCCGGTTTTCACGCGACTGGCGTATTGCGAACCGCTGTCGGCCTCCAGTTCCAACTGCCAAAGCTGGCGACGCAGCCCAGCCACTTTGAGCGCGTTGGTACCCAATGCCGACTTCTGAAGGTTGTTCAGGGTCATCCATGCCTGCGCGAACTCTTCCGCGGAAGGCGAGCGCGATTCCATCTCGGAACTGGCATCCTTGTTGTGGCGTTGGACGATCTCGGTCAACTGTTCGGCGGGAAGCGTCCAGGTCAGAACAACCTGAGAGAGAGCCGTTGTGTCCGAAGCATCCGGGCGAAATTCAACACCACCGATTTTCCCAAATAGGAGCGGCCGCTGCGTCACTCCTCGGTTGGCTTCTGCCCAGCCGGCAACTTCATTCGAGACATACGCCGCCAGTTCCTTCAGCGAGACTCGACTGTCCCGGTTCCCCTCGGACTGGTCGGCACATCCGGACAAACCCAGCCGCAGAAAGTGGCCGAATACAGTCTCCCGAAAACTGGGTGCCCCCCAGGCTCGTTCTCTGTGTCCCGCCGATGTCAAAACCAGAAGGTCATCGCCTCCCTCCGCCCGTACGGTCTCGATGACTTGATCCACAAAATCGCTGGCGAGCTGCCCGGCCTCCACGAGAGGAGGATGTCGGGTGCTGTCGAGAATGAGCAGTGACACCTGCCCGCGCGGCCGCGACTGCCGGATGCGTTTCAGGATCTGGCTCAGTGTGATCCAGTTCCGATCGTCGTCCGCGCGGGTCGCGCGCGCGGCCAGGCACGGCTCATTTTGTGAGTTCACCAAGCCATGTGCCGACACATAGGTCACCGCAACAGGGGGCGTGCCGCTTCCATTGCGCGCCCGAGACGAATCGCCCAAAAACTCGGTCAGCGTGTGTCGAGACAACCGCACTGTGACACCGTCCAGAGCGGGACCGCCTCCTTGAGTCTGGTACGCGTCGCGATCTTCGCGCGCCCAGGAATTGGGAGGAAATGGATCGTCGTAGTCCGCTTCCATTACCGACAGAATTGGCAATTTCGCGCTGGGACGCCACTCAAACCAGGTCAGCCACCCCCCTCCGATCAGGCAGGCACCCAACAGGCCCGCGATCCACAGACTGCGTAACTTGCCGTGTGTGGAGTCCGCGCCTGCCGCCAATGCTGGCTCACGCTGCCATTCTGGCGACGACTTTCCAGCGCCGGTGGGGCTCTTCCCCCCTCGCCAGTTCGACCCAGTCGGCCTCGCGGAACCTTCCGCCGATGTTGTCATCGCAATTCGACCTCTCCACGCGATCGCGTAGAAAACATTCTGACGAGGCGGCGCCCCCCCGGGGGCTGCGCTGGCGACAAGCGACCACTCGCCCCCAATTCGTTACGGAAACACGATTCTAACCCGCCTGGATGCACTGTCCAGACCGTTCGTTCCCGACTAGACGCTGAGATCAGTCCTGGACGGCGGTTTGTAAGATCGCCTTCGCAGGCGGCCCTTTGTCCGCCGTCGGTCCCGCTGGCTCCGGAGAATCCGGCCCCTCGGCTGGCTTTTGCAGCTCGGCCGGAGATTCATACGGCTCGCAATCGCTCGGGCCGCACGCCAGTAGGGCTTGCCTGGCGGCACGACGGACGCGCGGCGATGGCTCCCAGGGACATCCGGTCTTTTCGTTCGGCAAATAGCCCATCTTCGTCAGCTTCTCACGCAGTTTGTGTGTACAGCAGTTCCCGGATCGACACGATCGACACGGACGTTCAGCAGCTTCGTAAACGGCCATCGCCGCCGCGAACCGTACCGATTCCGTACAGTCGTCCAGTCCATTCAACAAAGCGTCCTCAACTCCAGGATAGCAGCCCGCACATCCCAGTTTCGCCATGTATTTGAGCGCCTGAATCTTCTGCGGTGCGAGATCCTCTTCGGCCGCCGCCGCCGCCGCCGCTTTGACCGCGGGGTTATTCGACTTGAGGTTTTCGGGATCGTTCACTGCCCGGACCGGGGGCTGATTGGCGAGTTCTGTCAGTCCGGACCCAAAGCCCGGGAACAGCCGGGGGATCAACCCGGTCACGCACATCGCTCCCTTGCCGATCCCCTGGCACACTGCGGTGACGCCCAGGAAATCCAGCAGATTGGTCGTCGGCGGCGCAGGTGGCGCGATGGCGACAATCGTAGTCGATCCACCGCCGGCGGCGGACGTCGGGGGCGCTGCTGGCGGAGCCGACAAGGGGGGCGACGTCACGCATCCCGAAGCGAGAGTCGCGGCGACCAGCATTCCGATCAACGGGCGACGCCTGCGGCCGCCAAGGTCATGGTCGTGGTGCATGCTGAGTTCCGAATTCAAAACGAAGGACGGTCGTCTTCGTTATCGTCGACTCAGCCGGCATATCTGGAGAAAATGCTACAGCTTATGCAAAACCGACAACCGTCATTAAACGGATTGAACTCCACCCTGCCGTCTGTCGATTCATTTGAAAACCGACGATTCCTTCGGTTCGACCGATTCACTTGATCTGACCGGAAAATTCAACGGTCGTTCGATCCAAACGCAGTCTCCTCGCGTTGTCCTGAACAAAAGGGACCTAGAGTATGCTCAGTCATTCCCCGACGGTGTGTCGAACGAGTTCTGGTTCGTCGACCGTCTCTGATGAGACCGCGAAGGGAATTCGCCGCCGTGGCCTCTACCAGACCGTTCTGGCCACGCTTCTGGCGACGGTGTTCACCCATTCCGCACCCACTCAGGCCGGCGAGGGAACGTCTGGACTTCGTCCAAACGTCGAATTCACTACGATTCGAGATCTCGTTCCCCGGACCCGTACTGTGATCTTCGACGTCGCTGAAGATGAAGATCTCCCGGCGGTGTCGGATATCGGCCTGTCGGGCGGGCAGCAGGAGTCAGAGTCAGTCGGCCTGCCTCCCCGACTGATGCCCCCTGGCCCCGACTTGCCTCCCTCGCCCGAATTCCAACCGATTCCCAGCCCGGAACCAGGCGTGTGGCACGAGCCACAAATGTATACGGTCGATCCGTACGCCGAGGAAGTTTCGCTTCCGTTCCTGGCCTGCGACGACGAGATGTCGCCGTTGGAACGGTTTCACTATTTCAATCAGACGAATGGCGACGTGGGCATCGGTCACGAGCGGGTGATGTTCGCCACCATGGCGATCGAGCCGTCGCAGCCCTCCAACAACGTTCGGCTCGCGTATGCATCTTCCTTTGGATTGCAGACACCGGATCGCGCCGAATACTTGTGGGCCAAAATCGGTGGAAGCGGCCCGAAATTCGCCGAGACCAACGTTGACTATCAGGACTTCCGCTTCACGATGGAGGCTGGACAGGGGAGATTTTCTTTCATCACCGAAGTTCCCATGCGGGTTTTGAGTTCTGAGATCAATGGACAGTCGTCGGGATTGGGAAACATCAGCCTGACGCCAAAGGTCGTGCTGGTCGACGGTCAGCGCTGGCAGATCTCGCAGGTCTTTCGGACCGCTCTGGCGACTGGATCGGCCTTCGCCGGCTCATCCAACGGTCACCTGGCTCTGGAACCGGGATTGCTGATGCGATATCGCTGGAGCTGCAGTACCTACCTGCACAGCCAGTTCAAGTATTGGATTCCCCTCGCATCAACTGCGAACTTCTCGGGCTACGTCGGCACTTACGGCGCTGGTATCAGTCACGTCTGGTACGAAACCGATTCGTTCGCAATTCTGCCCATCCTCGAAATCATGGGCTACTCCGTCAACGGCGGCCAAACCACGCTCCCAGTCTACGCGGGAAACACCGTCCTTCCGGCCGGAAAGCTCGCGTCCGCTTCCACCAATTTCGCCAATATCCTCCCGGGAGTCCGGTTCGTTCTGGGCCCGGAAGGGGATCTGGGAATTTGCGAAATCGGCATTTCGGGGGGATTCTGCACCAGCAACACCGGCTGGTATCAGCAGCAAGTCGGGGTGGAATTGAAATGGTCGTATTAGAAACCCATTTCTCCTGGGATCCAGCGTCAGCGCGGCTCCAACCGTCCGCCGGGAAACTTGAATTGCTCTCGGGAAGTCGCGGGCGTTACGATACTGTGGCGGACCGGCCACTCGCGCGGGGAATTCCGTCGCCATTTCATTACACCCTGGGATGAAGACTGTGACCGGAGGATGGAACACGTGGCGGCCCAACGCCTCGACGGGACAAACCCGTTCTCGACGCAACCGCAAACTGCGGCTGATTGCGTTGGGTGTGGCCCTGACGGTCGGCGCGCTGGGTTTCGCCTACTTCGTATCTCGCCCATTTCAACACGCGCGACCGCAGATCCTCTTTCTCTCCGGGGCGGGTTCCACTGAGATCCTCGCCGACCCTGGCTCCTCGCCCCGCCGCCGGGTCACCGTCGAGCGAGAAGCCTTGCGCCGTGTCGAATGGCAAATCGCGCGTCGCCACGACCCGCAAAACGTCTTCTCCCCGGGACCGTTTCGTGGTCCCTCCGACTTCACGCGGCTGGGAGATCGGCTCTCGGTCACGCCCGCCAGTCCGGGCGGTGTTCTCATCGTGTCGGTCGTCGCGACGGGAGTCGTCGATCAACAGATCCCCTATCTCGACTGGGATTTCGGACAGCGGCCGACCTCACGCACCAGCCGGTTGCCCGTCCGTGAACTTCTCAGTGAACTGCTCAGGCAGTCTGAGATCCCTGTAGTTGTGCTGCTCGACGCGGGCGAAGCGTCAGCGATCCCCGATCGGGGCCTCATCGAAAACGACTTTGACGTTCGCCTGGCGGAACTGCTACGCCTGAGCGAATTCCAGACCCCGCGTCTGTGGGTGTTCTGCTCGCATTCGCGCGGCGAAACGTCGCACCTTGTCGGCGACCCCACGCGTTCATTGTTTGGCTTCTTTTTGGAGTTGGGTCTGACGGGAGCCGCCGATTTCGACGGCAACCGCCAGATCGACCTGAGAGAGCTTTCGCAGTTCACATCCGAATCGATCACGCGGGCTGTGTTTGAGTCGACTCGCGGTGTGGCAACACAGACTCCACGGCTGCTCTGGGGAGGCAAAGCCGACCAGATCAATGCTGCGGCTCGGGCGTGCGTTCTGGCACCGGCACCGGCGCGCAACACGAATTCACTGGGGGCACTGGCAAACCTCCCGGCGGCTTCCCCCGCTCCCGAATCCGAAAGTGACGATGCCGCCAAACCAGCGGCAACATTCGCAGACGAATCGGCGGCCGCCAGCCTGCTGGCCGAAGCCTGGAAGATCTATCGGGAACTTGGCGCTCGAACGACGACCGGTTTGTCTCCCGTCGTCCGGGCTCCCCATTTGTGGCGACAGTTTCACGCGAAACTGCGGGCGATGACGGCCTTACACGCCACCCAGGGGCGATGGTCGGTTACCGACCAGGGCGACCTGGAACTCTTCGTCGCCCCACTCCGGCCACTCCTCGATCCAAAACTTCAGGTGCCACCGAGCTCTGAAGGTGAAGGGGCTCGGCTTGCCGATCGGCTTCGGTCCTCGCGCATTGCGGCCGGAGATTACCCGAGCCTCGCCCTCCACGAGTTTTTCGCCCTGGATTCCGCGACGCCACTCCCTAAGGAAATCGCCGAGGCCTTGACCCGCCTGGATGGGTTTCTGGCTGCTGACGAGCGTGGTGGTTTCCACGAATGGTTGCGTGAACTTCCACCGGCCTTCAAAAGGTTCCAGGAGTTGGATGGTGCAGAAGAGCTGGTGGCTCTTGCGGACCTCGACTGGCCGCTGCTGCGCAAGCTCCTGGAAATGCGGCGTGCAGAGTGCCAGCTCGCAATTCGCGGACTGGGGCGCAGGGAATTGATCGCGGAGGATCTAGCGCAGGCGCGAAAGGCCCGACGGGAGTCTGAACGGCTGTTACGTGATGGCCTGCGGTCGAATCGTCGGGAACGGGCGGAAACGGCAGTGCGGATCGCACGCAGTCTGGTCACAAACGCAGCCAGCCGTCTCACCGATCACGACCAGGCCAGCGCCCTGACGCGCAACCTCTGGTTGCGCACCCGTGAATACATCAACTGGTGGTGGGTTGCCTCGAGCGACTCCCCAAACGCCGGCCCCCCCTTCGCCGCCTTGGACGAATTGCTAACCGATCTGCACAGATTGCGGGAACTTGTCGAGAGGCCCTCCCCCGACCGCGCCGCCGAACTACGAGATCTGACGGTTCGACTGGAATCACGACGAGCCGCGGTGGAGTCGGGGGTGACACCCGAAGCGCAACAGGCGTTGCTCGCGAATTCTCCTGGCCGTGAAGATGCCGTCGACGGTGCTTCGCAAATCCGTGGCCTGCTGGCCACATCTCTGGTCGATCCTTCCGCCTGGCCTCCGCTGGTTGCCTGGCTGGCGGAGTACAGTCGCAACCGGCAGACTCAGGCCGTCCATCTCGCGGTTCAGGTCGCTTCGAATCCCAGTCCGATCGCAGAATTCACCTCTCGCAAGCGATTCGCGCTGCTCGCCTCTCTCGAATCACGTTGGGCCCGGTTGGCTGAAGCGGATGAACCCGATAACGAGTCGTCCGCCGCGAACAAACTGTTGCGTCAGTTGGACGAACTGGCGCTCAACCTGCGGAGTTTTCCTGAGTCTCCCGAAGCCCACGCCGCCGCGCAACGGTTCTCAAAACTTTGGCACGTCTGGGCGGAAGGATTGGATTCGCGCCTCCGGGAAAACGGGCTGCGAGCCAGAGTGCCATCTCAAAGCTTGCGGTTGTTACCCCGGGTCCTGTCGCTTCTACCGGGTGATAACACGTCCGCGAACGAACTCGACACGCGGTTGGCGCGGATGGAGCAGGCGGTCTGGCGCGACTGGCTGATCGCCGAATTGACCGCGCTGCGGGACGCCCGGGAAGATGCCTCTCCCGCCGAACTCGAACATCTTGCGGCGTACTCCACGAAACTGCGAACCCTGGTGTCGGCGACCTCCGTCGATTCGATCCCGAACATTCCCGCTGGATCCGAGGGGCAATCTGAGTCGATCGCGCTGGTGATCTCTCCCGAGCTTGATCCCATCAACTCATCACCCGACATTTTGTCCTATCGAGTCAAAGTGGTGAATCGTGGCACGACCGAACAGACCGTCCATCTGGTCATTGATTACGACCCTGATGTCATTGAGTTCCTTCCGGAAGACGAAAACCTGTTTAACGATCAGACGAAAATCGAGCGATTGCGCCCCGAATGGAAACGTCTCGATCGGGTCGGGCGCGAAGCCGAACTGCTCGCCGGCCTAGCCGGGAGCCAATCGCTGAAAATCGCCGCCCAGTCGGAGCGCCGCCTTCGCCTGGTGATTCGTCGTCGGGGCGCGCGCGACTGGCCCACCCGGGTCGTCGTGAAACTCGCGTCAACGAGGGAATCACACGAAGCGCCCGCGAGCGATCGGACTTTGGGGTTCGCGCCGCACACGCAACGCGCGGAGATCGATGTCCCTCTGCCTCTTTCCCGGGCTTTCGATTTGACCATCGCCGCTCCAGACCGGATTTGGAATGCGACTGCGGGGGGAAGTGTCCTCTATCCCTTCCCCAATCGTCGCGACGCTTTCCAGGTTCTGCTTCGCAATACGGGCAAGCCGCGTACGTTTGACGTGCGATTGTACACGCTGCCGCACGCTCCCGAAGCTCCTCCCCCGGACGGTCCGATCGACTCGGCACTTGCTGACGAATGGCTGCGAAAGCTCCATCCTGGTCCACAACTCGCACGAGTCACGTCCTTCAAACTGCTTGCGGACGGAGCGTCCCGCTCGGTTCCATTGACCGGTCCCGCTCCGCTCGAAGACCTTGCCGAAACAAAACCAGCTCCTCCCGGGACCGAAAAACCGGTCGGAAAGACCGGACCGCTCCCCGGTTACGCCCCCACCCCGGGTGGGTTGTTGTTTGTTGTCACGGATGTCGAAACCGGCGATGCGCTGCTCCACGTGTGCAATCTGATGGTGCAACGCCCCCGCCGATATGTCATTCCCCGGGTTGAGTACTCGGCGGAGGAACATCTGATCTCCGTGATACTCAAGCGTCGTCCGGGAGTGGCAGCCGGTCGTGCGATCGACTGGCAATGTGAACTCGCCCGTTCGACGAACGATCCGACTCCGCGCCGAGTGGTAGCTCAGCTTGCCGCCGGTACATCGGAATCTCGTCTGACGCTGGCCGCGCTGCCCGGAAAAGAACCGTTGCAACTTGCGATCGCCGTCGACGGCTTCCCGCGGGCGTTTCTGTACCAGATTTCTGCCACGCAGACGCCCGGCGAGATCGAAGAAGAGACCGCCCGGCTCGCGGTCCGAATTCTCGATCCCCTGGATGGTGCCGAACTGCCCTGCCCGCTCGACTCCGTGAAGGCTCGCGTGGAAATTGACGCTCCACCCGGCGGGATGCCCGAACTGGGAGGTTACTGGGAGATCGGGATTGATCGCGACCGGGACCGAGAACTGGAGGAGGACTTGCGTTTGCGATTCCCGACCGACCGTCGGATCCGCACGTTTGTCAGCGGTTTCACCGATGATGGCCGCGTGGTGCTGGATGCCCGCGCCGGTGACTTCACGGTCTCTCTCCCGCTGACCGGACTCTGTAACGAACGACCGCAATTGATCGCTCATGCGGTACTTCCCGACCGCGATTCGTGGAGCAGCCCGGTGGAGCTGGTTCTGGATGGTGAGGGACCGCGAATCCGGCGGGTCGTGGTTGGCCCCAGCCAACGGACTATCGTGGGGCCGGAATTGGAAATCACCACCCTGGCGACCGACGGAGAACAAACCGGTGTCGCCCGCGTGGAAGTCGCGTTCGACGTGGCGGGTACCGGTGAGTTCGTCAAAGAGCCTCCCCCGGTTGCCGCCGCGCGAGATGAAGACGGTCGCTGGAAGGCCTCTCTACCGACGGCTGAACTGAAACCGGGACAGTATTTTGTTCTGCTGCGGGCGATTGACCGGGTGGGGAATGCCGGCCCAATCTCCCGTCAGCCACTGTTGCTGGAAACCCAAGCCGACCTCGACCGCGATCGAGCCGCTCAGCGAACCATCCTGCGGGGCCGGGTTGAGTATTTCGGCACCCCGGTTCCTGAAGTCGACGTGGTCCTCATTCCCGTTCCCGAAACCGCCATGGGTGCAGCGGGTGCTGGCGATCCGCCCAAGGGAGGAGCGACGGCCGGCAAGGCGGGAGCCGCAAAGGAAGGCGATCGTGGCCCAGGCCCAGACAAAAACTCCTTGTCCGTAAAGACCGACGCCGAAGGAAAGTTCGTCATCAGGCAGGTCCCCTTCGGCAAGTACACGCTGAAGGCGAATGGCGTCTTCCGCAACAAGCGGCGGGAAACGTCACGTGAGATCATTGTTGATGAGACCTCAAACGGACAGGCGGGACTGTTGGAATTGCCGTAGGCCTGAAAGTCGCTGATCGGTGAATGTCTCCGCGCGTGCCAATCACAGCGTTCGTCGCAAACACGGACGGTTCCGCCGGGCCAACTCGGATTACCCGACGACCCGTCGAGCCAAACCCGCGATCGACCGATCGCAAAGTGTCTCTGGTGGCTCTGCGAAAGTGGTTAACTGGTAGATTGCTACTGACACGCGTGCGGCTGCACGGAAAACGAGCCGGGGAATTCGCCGACAAGCGTGAATCTCTGGACACGCTGGTTGTGAAACTCACAGGTGTAGAACTCGCCCTTCCCGCCAATGGCAATCCCCATAATGGTACTGAATTCTCCCGGTTCCTTTCCACAGGTCGCGACGAAGCACCCGAGATTCCTACCCCCACGCCCAAGCTGATACACTATACTGACCCACACACCCAGTATTCCCGACAGTCAGCCCAACGGTACCGAGACGATGGTGATTCCCAAACTTGCCTGGCGGCTTGCCACGCAGATTTCTCCGCGACTTGCGATCAAGGGGGCCTACCTCTGCGCGTGGAAAGGGATGCGGGCCATCTCGGCATACAAACGTCGCCTCAAAAAAGGGGAACTCTATCCCCCGTTCATGTTCGTCGCCCTCACGAACAAGTGCAATCTGCGCTGCCACGGCTGCTGGGTCGAAAAGGAGGGAGTGGGGTACTACCTTCCCGAGGAACAGCTCGACACGGTCATCAATGAGGGGAAAAAGCGGAACGCCCACTATTACACACTGCTGGGGGGCGAACCGATGATGTATCCCAAACTCTGGGATACATTGCAAAAGCACAGCGACTGCTACTTCCAGATCATCACCAACGGGATGATGTTCACCGAGAAAAACGCCGCCCGGATCCGCGAACTGGGCAACATCACCCCGCTGATCAGTATCGATGGGTTCGCTGCCAATAATGACAAACGCCGTGGCGTCGGAGTGTTCGAGGCGGCGGAGGAGGGAATGGCGCGGCTCAAGAAGAACAAGATCATCTACGGCATCGCCACGACCATCACCGGGCAAAACGTTGACGAGGTACTGACCGACGAGTATCTCCAGCACTTCATCGACCGCGGGGCGCTGTACATCTGGTACTACGTCTATCGCCCCATGGGGGCCGAACCGCACACCGAGTATTGCGTCTCCAAAGAGCAGCTTATCGAAATCCGCCGACGGCTCTTGCGGCTCCGCAAGAAGCATCCGATCTTCATCATCGACACGTACTGGACCGCGGATGGCGAGGCGTTTTGTCCCGCCGCCACCGGGCTGGGATTCCACGTCAACCCTCGGGGTGGAATCGAGATCTGTCCCGCGCTGTCGTTCGCCAAAGATCTGGTGACCGACAACAACGGTGACTTGTACAAAACGATCAACGAAAGCCAGTTTCTGCGCGGCTTCCAGGATTTTGTCCACGAGCGGACCAAGGGATGCGTGATTCTCGAAAACCCCGTGGAATTAAAGAACTACATCCACGACATGGGGGCGAAGGACTTCTCGACCCGCGACGCCTTCACGGAACTCGCCTCGGGATCACCGCGAAACAGCCACCATATGCCCGGTGAGGAGATTCCCGAAGACTACTGGCTGTATCGCTTTTTGAAAAAGCAGGTCTTCTTCGGGATGGGCGCGCATGGCTGATTCGCCCGCACCGCAACCAACCCCAGCCGATTCTCCCCGATCGTGGCCCGACCACACCATTACGGGAGAGCTGTTGAACCGTGCCCGTGAGGGGCGCCCCGAAGCGGTGAACGATCTGCTTGAGCGGCATCGCGTCGGGCTGCGGCGAATGGTCGACGCCCGCATGGATCAGAAACTCGCCCGACGCGTGGACGCCAGTGACATTGTGCAGGATGTCATGCTCGAGGCGAGCCAGCGGCTGACTGACTATTTGCGTGATCCGCGGATTCCGTTTCCTCTGTGGTTAAGGCAACTGGCGCAGGATCGCGTGATCGACATGCATCGGCGGCATGTTGTCGCCGTCCGGCGCAGTGTCAATCGCGAACAAGCGATATCCCCTCCCGGGAACTCCGACCGCTCGTCTCTGGAACTCGCCGCCCAGTTGCGTGATCACGAACTGACTCCGGCGGCCCATGCGCTGCGGGAAGAACTGCGCGAACAGTTCCTGGCGGCGATGGAGCAAATGGACGAAACGGACCGTGAGATTCTCACGATGCGGCATTTCGAACAACTGACGAACAGTGAGGCTGCGGAACTGCTCGGTCTGTCGGAGCCTGCCGCTGGTATGCGACACCTGCGGGCACTGCGGCGATTGCGTGAAATCCTGGGTGACACCGTCTGACTTGTCGCGACCGAGGCTGAATAAAGGGCCCCCCCGCACAGGCGTACAGAGTCCCTAAATGTCGCTCGTGTCCCGAGTCGGCGGTTCGAAACACCCGCCAATCCTGAAACCGTTGTTCGGTGAATTCTCGCCCGACAACAGGCTAACGTCCAGTCCCGCCAACCACCGGCAGCTCGACAAGACTCGCCACCTTGACGTTGCCAGGCAGTTCCCCGACACCCCGCAACGTGAGTTGACTCTGCGCGGGCAACACGCAGCCCGGTTCGACGACCAGTGTCGCCACTGCCAGCGACTGCCCTGCGGGAATCTCCACCGGAGTCATCCGGACTCCTTCGATTGAACTCACAAGTTCCACCGTCATCGGGCCGGCGAAATTGGTGGTACGGTCGAGCTGCAATGTGACCGTTGCCGATTTCCCCGGCCGAATCGTCAGCGACTTCTCCCGGCTCCGCAGCCGGGCGACGGTGGGCAACGGCCGAATCATGCACCGCATTTCCGACACCTGCACCATCGACTGCCGTTGCCCCCACTTGTCGTTGAAGACGACGTACCCCTGCGAGTAAATGTTCGAGTGTGGCTGAATGTTGATGTGCATCGACTCGGGCATGTAGAGCGGCAACATGATCTGCGAGACGCCGGCCGGGAAAACCGCATCGACAACCTGTGCCCCGTCGTGATCCATAATCTGCCGATCCCCCATCTGAATCGAAATCGCCCCCTCGAAGCCGTTCATCCGTTCGACTTCCATCAGATAGGGATAGATCGTTCCGCGATGGGCGTATTGATACGCCTCGCTGCAAAACAGGCGAAACACCTGTTTGTGCCGAAGGGTGAGCTGGAGATGGTCGGTCATCGGCGACCCGACCGAAACCCCTTCAAGATCATGCCCCAAATGCGTGGCGGTCGCGGATCGCGTGATGGTCACTTCCCCGTGCTTCGCCATCCCGGTGATTTTGAGGACCGAATCGCCCGGTCGCGTGTCGTCGACGGCGATGACCGCCAGTTTGAAGCTGTCGACATTCGCAGGTATCTGCGCCGGCTCACAACGCACCCCTTCGGGCAGCCCATCGATTTTCAAATCGATCGGGCCTGTCAGACCACCCTGGCGGTCGATCTTCAGATCAATTTCGCCCCGGTTTCCCTGGACGACATTCACAATGTCGGCGGCGGCCGTCAGTGAAAAGTCGGGCTGCGTTGGACGCAACGTCAGGCGATAGACCGACTCGCTGGCACCGCGTCCCACATCCCGCACTTGAATGAACCAGGTTCCGTCGGCGGGCACCCGCCATTCCAATCGACAGGGACGGGGAAACAGTTCAATCGCGTTCGCCTTCGCCAGCGCGTTTCCACTGGCGTCGCACACAGTGACCAAAGGGAGCGACCCCGCCCCCTGGGGGATTCCCTGGCATTCCAGGGTCAACGCTTGCCCTGCGGTCGCTTGGAAGGAGTACCAGTCGGTGTCGGTGGGTGAACTGAATCGGCCAAAGGCGATGCTGTCGGCAGGGACTGCGGTCGCGGTCTCGACGGAGTCATTCGGTTCCCGCTCGACCGGGGTCGGGACGGCAGTCGACTCCAAGAGGAATCGATTCGCGGTGGGAATCGTTCCCGGAAACAGAAACTCGCGTCGCGCGTCGGCGGGGAATGGGACGGAAACCAACCGTGCCACCAGTCGGGTCGAATCGGCCAGCGACAGCAATTCGATGTCGGCGGTACTCCCCGCCAGTCCGCCGGCGGGAAACGGCGCGACAATGTACGGATCGGTCGACATCGTCACGCGGTAAACATATTGCGGTCCACCCCGGAAGTTGAGGTTGGAAATCAGCAGTCGGTATTCCCCACGGACGGGGGCGCGAAACGCCAGGACCGGATCACTCCCCCGGCGGAGTTCGACGACCGACACGCGACGTCCGTCGGGATCGGTCAGCTCGACGACCGGATCGAGCGGGGAGCCGAGCCGGCCGGCGGCGACGTCGACCGAAACGACGCTGCCGGCCTCGACGACGAAGCGGTAGTAATCGTGATCGCGCTCGCCGGCGATCTGGCCGTTGACTGTGATCGGCAGCGTGATCAGTTCGGCTTTGTCGGGCGTGGAATTCGATTCTGACTCAATGAATTCGGGCAGGTCTCCCACCAGAAACGGGCGTCCCCCCGATCCGCCGCGCGCCGAGGCGACCCGCCACAGCGTTTGCCCCAACGGGGCGTCCGCCGCGATCGTGATTTCTGAACTCCACTCCCGCGGATAATTGATGGGTGTCCCCCCGGGTTTGCGTCGGGGGGAGGGTTCGTAATGCGCGACGGCTGGTTCCGTCAGTTCGGGCGGGGCGGCGACACCATCGCCAATCAGGCGGAAGCGGGTGAATGGAGGGAGAAATTCACCTCCGACGCGAACGGGAACCGAAGTGCCGCGCCGGCCCCCCGCGGGAAAGATGTGGGTGCTGGCCGGTTCGGTTGGGACTTGTTGAGCGTGAACGTTCGAGCCAACGCCGCAAGTGAGTGCAAGTGCGAACAGAAGATACTGGAGAGATCGACAGGGGGGAGGGCAGGGGGCTGATGCCCCCCGCTCGCCAGGGTGAGTGCGGCGCATCGCGAGGTCTCTAGAGCAATTCGTTGACGGGGTGGCCGCCGTTGGCGAGCTGGACCGGTCGCCCGACCGGCGTCTGAACGACGATGTCCGGATCGACCCCCAGCAGTTTGAGAACCGTCGCTGCCATGTCGGGTGGAGTGACCGGTCGGTCGGTCACGTAGGCCGCCTGCGCGTCGGTGGCGCCGATCACGCGGCCCCCTTGAATGCCGGCTCCCGCCATCACAATCGAAAACGCCTGGGGCCAGTGGTCACGCCCCGCCATCGGATTGATGCGGGGGGTTCTGCCAAACTCCGTTGTCACCACCACCAGCGTCGAGTCGAGCATTCCCCGCTGTTTCAAGTCGGTCAGCAGTGCCGCCACCCCCTGATCGAGCGCGGGCACCAGCAGATCCCGCAGGCTCATGGTGTTCTTGCGATGGGTGTCCCAGTGCCCGTTTTCAATCGACACAAATCGGCAACCCGCCTCGACCAGCCGGCGTCCCAACAGACAGCACTGGCCCAGACTGGTCATGCCGTAACTTGACCGCGTCTCCTCTTTTTCCCGCGTGATGTCGAACGCCTCTTTCGCCTTCTGAGACGTCATCAGGTTGTACGCCTTCTCCTGGAAGATGTCGACCGCCTGAACCGTCTTATTCGCCCGCTCGGCTTCCCGCTGAAAACGGTTCACTTCCCGCAATGCCGTCTGCCGGCGCACGCTACGGTCACTGGCCACCCCTTCCGGCAGCACAATGTCGCGAACGGAAAACTCGGGAGAGGCGGGGTCCGATTCAATCACGAACGGCGCGTAGCTCGCCCCCAGAAACGCCGGTCCACCACTGTTGAGGAAATTGGGGACCGAGATATACGGCGGCAGCGAGCCGTTCCCTCCCCCGACTTTCGCCACCATCGAACCGAGCGACGGGTGAACGTTGTTGTCCTGCTTGTTGCGGTTGAAGTTCCCTCCGGTGCCGGGATGTGCGCCGGTCATCATCACATGATAGCCGGCGGTGTGGTCGGGATCGGTGTGCGTCAATCCCCGCAGGATCGCGAGCTGGTCGGTCACCTGAGCGGTGTGCGGCAGAATGTTCGACACGAACATCCCCGGGACGGCGGTCCGGATGGGGGTAAAGTCCCCCCGAATCTCCGCCGGCGCGTCGGGCTTGGGATCCCACAGATCCTGGTGGGCCATTCCGCCGATGATGAAGATGAAAATGCAGTTGATGTCCTTGCGCGGCGTGGCACCGGGCTGAGCCGCGTAGAGCGACTGCATCCGCAGCGCCTCCGCCAGGCTCAGGCCGCCGAGCGAACCGACCTTCAAAAAGCCCCGGCGGTCGATTCCGTCACAGAAAGATGGCAGCATCGGGTGACTCTCTACTTGATCAGCAGGAAATCGTACGAGTTGAGCAGTGTCCACAGAAAATCTTCGGCCGCTTCCCGGGGTGAGGAAGAGGCAAACAGCTTGCGCCCCACTCCTTTGAGTCTCTCGTCCGGAAATCGACCCAGGGCGGCCAGTGTCAGTTCTTCCACCAGACGCTCCTCGGTCGCACCGTCGGCGATCAACCGGGCGATCCGTCCTTCGGGGTGGGTGATCTTCGACTCCACCTCGGGAGCGTTCATCAAATGCAACGCCTGCGCCATGGTCGGGTCGCTCGACCGACCGCATTCGCAGGGAGTCGTTCGTTCCGGGCGACCGAAAATCTCCAGAAAGTACGACGGCAGCCGATTGTCCCAGAGCGCGATCGCCCGGGTTCCCAGCGGCCTTCCTGGAAACGACTCGGCAACTCCCGTCACCGCGCTGATCCCGTCGAGCAGCGTCTCGGCCGGAAGACGTTTCACCATGTAGAACGAAAAGTTCTGCTCGTCTCCCGCGTTGTTGGCATTCGGTTCGCTCTCAAGTTGGTACGTGCGACTGTTCATGATCAATCGCATGGTCGCTTTGAGGTCGAATTTTGACTCCACGAGTCTTTGGGAGAGAAAATCGAGCAGGGGGCCGTTTGTGGGAGGATTTGTCGATCGCAAATCGTCTTCCGCTTCGACCAGTCCACGACCGAGGTAGTGTTTCCACAGGCGATTGACGGCGAGTTTCGCGAACCACGGATTGTCGGCTGCGGTCAACCAGTCGGCCAGAACGATGCGCGGATCCCCCGTCTTGAGTCGGGGAGACACCGGCGCGTCGAACACTTTGGCGACGACGGCCTGAGTCGTCTGCGGAATCACGAGATCGCGATAGCCCGCGTGAAACACCAGCACCCGGTCCTTCGCCAATGGTTTCAATTCCATTCCGTTAAAGAAGCCCGCGAGGCTGTAATAGTCCTCCTGCGACCACTTTTCGAACGGGTGGTGATGACACTGGGCACATTCGACCCGAATCCCCAGAAACGCCTGACTGAGCGTTCGGGCGAGGGCGTCGGGAGTGTCGCACGAGCGATAGAAATTCACCGGACCAGACTTCGCCGAGTCTCCGGAAGCGGTCAGCAGCTCATGCACCCATTGATCGTACGGGCGGTTCTTCGCGAACTGCTCGCGCAACCAGCGGTGCAGTTCGTACGCGCCGCGGTCCCCCAGTTTTTCGCGGTCGACCAACAGAATGTCGGCCCACTTCAACGACCAGAAGTCGGCGAATTCTTCGCGGGCGAGTAACTGGTCGATCCAGCGCGAGCGTTTGTCCGATCCGCGGTCAGCGAGAAACTCGCGGACTTCCTCGGGCGTGGGAAGCGTTCCCAGGCAGTCGAGCGTTGACCGCCTGAGGAACGTCGCGTCGTCACACCGTTCTGACGGGAGCAATCCCATCTTCTGGAGTTTCGCCCAGACGAAACGATCGACTTCGTTCTGGATCGGCAATTCGGGATACGGGATCGGGCCATTGGCACGGGGGGACTGCACCTGGACGGCGGCGACCTGTCCCATGTAGTTGACGGTGATCGACGCCTCGCCCGGGTTTTGCCCGCACCGAATCAAGCCGCGCGCGTCGACTTCCGCGACATGCGGGGCATTCCCCGAGTAGAAGGCGGCGGACGAGACATCGCGTGTGCTGCCATCGGAATAGAGCGCTGTCGCGAGAATCTGCTGCTCGGCACCGGCTCGCAGCACACGTTCCGTGGGAGAGACACGCAGTCCGACAAGTCGGGGGGCGTTGGCATCACCGACCGGCAATCCCTGATCGACCCATTGAGACAACACCTGGTAATCGAGCGAGCCTTTTTTCAGCCGGATTCCGCCGCCATGGGGAACGCCTCCCGACGGTTTGGTCAGAATGAGGCTCTCTTGAGGGTTTGATGCGAAGACGCGCCGGCCCCGCGCCTGATGGACGATCGCTTCATAATCGGAGGGGGCGTCGAACCCGAAGACCGAGAGCTTGAAACCGTTCTGCCCGCTCGCCCGACCATGACAGCCACCGCTGTTGCAGCCGAGCTTGGAGAGGATCGGAACCACATCCAGCGCGAAGTGAACCGGTGGGAGCGCATCGACCCCCGCCACCCGCAACGGCTTGCGGAGCGACACATCGCCCAGGGAAAACAGGATTTCGGAAACTCCGTCATGGGCGCCAACCAGAGTGGTCCCCTCCATCCGGGCGATGCCGTCGGATTGGCCCGGGCGTGGCGTGATCTCGATTCGGACATCGCGGGTGACGTCGACCACGGTTTCGGTCGACGTTCGTCCGGTGATCAGCAATTGCTGCTGACGACTGGCGGCGGAGAGCGCCAGGTCGGCCGGCTCAATGATCAGTTCCACAATGCGGTCGGAGGGATCGACTGCGGGCCGGGCCTCTCGACCCACCGTGCGAGTTGGTGCGGTTTCTTCGGCACGACAGACGCCCGCCGGTTGGTCGGACACTAGTGCGAACATGACCGCCAAAATCGCGATCCCACACAGCCCCAATTTGCGCACCCCCGACGGTTCCCGGAAACCGGGGAGAATCCGCGACGGGCGGCTGGTGGGGCAGATTCGAATCACGCGCATGTCCGGGATCAGAAGGAAAGGAGCTCGCCAAGTCATCACCGACTTTGCCATCGGAGTATATCCATGGATGAAGCCGGGTACCAATGGAATGTGAAACTCTCGCGAACCTCGGGGGGGGTGCGGTTGTCCCCTGTGGAATCGTCCGTTAGAATTCGATCTTACTGTACGAGAGGATTGTGCCGAGGCTCTTGACGAGTCGCGTGAGCACCATCTCGGCGACAGCAGTCGTTCGGTCTTGGCGTGAAGAGATGCTTCCCTTCTTGATACGCAGGAACTAGTGACACGATGTCGGCGGCCCGGCCCAGTGCGGCGATGCAGTCCAGTGTTTTGGTGTTGAATCGACTGTATGTGGCCATTCAGGTCATGTCAGTCCGGCGGGCGTTTTGTCTGCTGTGTAAGGGGCTGGCCGAAGTGGTGTCGGTCGAGAACGGAGGGCACGTCTCGTACAACTTCGAGAGTTGGCGGGAAGTGAGCGAGTGGAAGGCGCAGATTGAGGGGAAGAAGGAACACGAAGACTGGATTCAGTCGGTGAACTTCGAAGTTCAAGTTCCCCGGGTGATCCGCTTGTTGAGCTACGACCTGTTCCCGCGGAACGTTGTAAAGTTCAACCGAAGAAACATCTTTCTGCGGGATGAAAACCGCTGTCAGTACTGCGGCCACAAATTTTCGACACAGCACCTCAGTCTCGACCACGTCGTTCCAAGGAGCCAGGGGGGACAGACGAACTGGGAGAACATCGTCTGTGCTTGCCTGAAGTGCAACGTCCGCAAAGGGGGACGGACGCCGTACCAGGCGGGCATGCGACTGTTTAAGAAGCCGGTGAAACCCAAACGGAGTCCCATGCTATCCCACCAGTTGACAATTGTCAAGTACGAGTCCTGGAAACAGTTTCTGGATGACGCGTATTGGAATGTTGAGCTGCAGAACTGAGTGGCGGATGCGGCTCTGTCAAACAACCAATCCGTCGTGCGACAGATCTGTGGTCGCCCACCTCGCTTTGTCCGGTTTGGATGAGTTCTGCTGCGGGTGAATTGTCTCAAACGGGTGCCGAAAGCTGTATAAACCCGGTCCCCCACCTTCGAGTTCCAGGAGACTGGTTTGATGACTTCCCGCCCAAAACGCCTGTGGTCGATCGCGCTACTCGCCGGCGTTTCGCTGGTCGCCGAATTTTTCTCTGGCCGACCGGCCTATGCGCAACTCGTCCCGGAAGTGGGGTACATGCTCCCCGCCGGTGGATCGCCCGGCCAGACAATCGAGGTGACACTCGGGGGATTCGACTGGACCCCCGATATGCAATTGTTTCCCCACGATCCGCGGGTAAAGCTCGAGCTGATCGGCCCGCCGGGACCGGTCCTGGTTCCCGAACCCCCCTATTGGTTTGGCGCGAAGGCGCGCGGGTATGCCTGGCCCCAGGCGCGGGAGTTTCGCGCCCGGCTGACGATCCCTGCCGATGTTCCTTCGGGACTCATGAAATGGCAGGTCGCGAATGCGAATGGCCCCTCTCCGGTCGCGCAATTCCACGTTGGTTCGGGGAACGAAGTGCTGGAGGATCCGGATCGAGCCGCGCCCCAAAAACTCCCGGCGCTCCCCGTGATGATCTCCGGCCAGATTCGACGGATTGAAGAGATCGATCGGTATCAGTTTGAGGTTGCGAAAACCGGACCGGTCACAATCGAAGTCATCGCGCGGCAGATCGCTTCGCCCTTGCATTCCATGGTGCAGGTGCGTGACGCGAAGGGCCGGCTGGTCGCGGATTCCGCCGACACCGAAGGGCGCGATCAGACGTTTTCGTTCGTGGCGCAACAGGACGTGTCGTACACCGTATCGATTCACGATCTCGATTTCGCCGGCGATCGTTCGTACGTCTATCGGATGATTCTCACTCCCGGTCCGCACGTGCTGGCGGCGTATCCGGCGGCAGGCCGGCGCGGCGAAACCCGGGCGATCGAATTCGTTGGCTACGGCTTGGCGACTGGAGGGACGCAGTTGGAGTCGCTGACTCGGGATGTCGCGTTTCCTGCGGATCCCGCCATAAAAACTTTGCCCTACCGGCTGGAGACGCTGTTTGGACTGACTACGTCGTTTGCTCTGGCGATTGGTGATGATCGCGAATTCGCAGAGACTCCGGGTGCGACGGAAACCCAGCTTCCTGAACTGCCGACCGCGGTGACTGGTTCCCTGGAAACAATGTTCGGGACCGATCAGTACACATTCGCAGGGAAAAAAGGGGAGATCTGGAAGCTCGTGGCCCAGTCCCGTTCCCCGGCCCGCCGACTCGATCTGGAACTGGCAGTCCTTGGCCCCGATGGGAAGGAACTCGCCCGCGTCGATGATGTTCCGGGAACGACTGACGCCGAGCTGCTGTTCACAGTCCCCGCAGATGGAACCTACCGGGCCGTGGTCACCGATCGATCGGGAAAGAGCGGCACGCGCGAGGCATGCTATCGATTGCTGATCGAGAAACCGAAAGAGGATTTCAGTGTCACGATTCCACCAGTCGCCTCGATTCCCTTGGGGGGGCAGTTCAAGCTGCCGGTCAAAGTCATGCGTGGCGGTGGATTCGCAGGCCCGGTGACACTCAGTCTGCAGGGACTTCCCGACGGTGTGACGCCCCCAGCCGACCTCAACGTGCCGGCCGACAAGAGCGACCTGACGCTTGAACTTATGTGCGCCGCCGACGCCCCCGCTTCCGCCAAGCTGTGCCAGATCGTCGCGTCGGGAACAGTCGGCGGTCAGTCGGTGGTTCGCCCGGTTGGAAATGTGCTGTTGGCCGTTGTGATGAAGCCGCGGATCAAGATCACTCCGGAAGGGCTTGACGATGTCCGCAAAGTTCACCGCGGCAGCACGTTTCTGGCCCCGGTTCTGCTCGACCGTCTGGAAGGCTATCAGGGGGAAATCGTGCTGGAAATGACCGCGAAACAACAGCGGCATCGTCAGGGACTCGCGAGCGATGAATTCACGGTCCCTCCCGATGCGAAGCGGGTGGAATACCCGATCTTCGTGCCCGAATGGCTCGAGACGACCAAAACAAGCCGCATGATTTTGAACGGTGCCGTGAAGGTCGCCGACCCGAAAGGGAATGTGCGAACGCTGTTACAACGTCAGGAATTGCGGATTGGGATATTGCCCGAAGGAGCGCTGATGAAGCTGGCTCATTCGGCGGGAGAACCCAAAGCCGCCCCGGGTTCCGAGATTGCCGTCCCGATCGCGTTGTCCCGCGCGCCGGAATTCCGGGAAACGGTCCGGGTCGAGCTGGTGGGGGAAAAGGGGAATCGCGTCGCGGGGGACACCCAGACTCCGCTGTTCACGGCCGAGCCGTTGACAATGCCTGCGGAACAGCCGACGGCGATGCTCAAGATCCGCGTGCCGACCGAAGCGACGGTGGCGGGAGAACACACGTTACTGCTGCGTGCGACCGCGCTACAGGATGGAAAGTGGAAGGTGATGTCCGAGACGGAGCTGCTGATCGTCGTGGGGGTCGGGCGCGGAGGGTAACCACTCAACACTGTTTTTGAACTGCGGAATGTACTTGTTCGGCTCTGAGAGCGCTACGACCGACGGAAAGAATTTGACAGGATGAAGAGGATGAAAGGGATGAACAGGATGGAGTTGCTCGCCATTCCTGCTCTCTGGATCAGTGGCTGAAATCGAAAAACTCCCAAAGCGGGAGCTTGATACCGCTTCCGGAAATTGTCTCGTTTCCGGCCGTGTGAGGAATAACAGCCTTCTGACGGGTGCGGCTGGCGTTCAATGGTCCTCGTCCCCCTGGACGCGCATCGTGTGGTCTTTGAACACTCGCGACACACGGGGTATGATCGATCCCCATCACCGAGGCTTCCGTCGTGTGGTCGGGAGCGATCTGAAACTGCGACGATTGTGTCACGCCTCTTGATTGACCCTCGTTCCCATGAAAAGCCCCTTTCCGGGAATGGACCCGTACCTCGAGTCGCACTGGAGCGACATACACACCCGGTTGATGGTGTACGCCAGCAATCAGATCAATGCGCAGTTGCCTCCCGATTTGCAGGCGCGGATCGAAGAGAGTCTGGCGGTCGGCGAAGAGGGGGAGGAGTGGAATACCTATTACCCCGATGTTCGCGTGGCCGAAGTCCTGGTGCCATCGAACGGGCCGGGGACCCGACCGGGGGTTGTGGGACTCTCAGAGCCGTGGGCGGTCGTGGAACTCGATGAGCCGAGAACCGAACGTCACTTGGAGATCATCGACACCCGTTCGGGTCAGCGCGTCGTGACGGCGATCGAGGTCCTCAGTCCGGGCAACAAGACGGGTGAGACCGGCAGACGCAATTACCGAAAGAAGCAACGGCGGTATCTGGAGTCGGGAGTCAATCTGGTGGAAATCGACCTGATTCGCACCGGGCAGTACGTGCTGGCGGCCCCCGAATCCCGGCTGCCCGTGAAAAACCGCAGCCCCTATCTCTGCTGCATTCGCCGGGTCGTGCAGCCTGGGATTTGCGAAGTCTACCGCGCGCCACTCCGGGAACCGCTGCCGAATCTTCCCATCCCGCTGCGCCCGACCGACACCGATATCGTGTTGCGGCTCCAACCGCTACTCGACGACTGCTATCGCGATGGACGATACAGCCAGATCAACTATTCGGCCGAACTTTCGCCTCCGCTCGGTGAAGACGATGCTCGCTGGGCCGACGCGCTGTTGCGGGACAAGGGGCTGCGCTGAACGCCCCGCTACTCGAGGTATTCCCGTTTGACCTTCGCCAGCACCGTTCCGATGCCGTGATAGCCAACCGAGATTTCCCCGACATGCGTCAGCAGGTCGTACGCGAGCCAGCGATCCCAGCCGAATTCCGCTTCCATCCACAGGATGAGAAGCGAGTACGCGTGGGCGATTGACCGTTCCATCGGTCCACCGCTGGCGACCGTTCCAATGTGCGTCGGGGTCTCGATGCGTGGTCCGGGTGGTCGTTTTCCTTTTCGAAGTTCGACGCGGATGGTGGTGTGCGCCGGCATTTCGAGACCGTTCGCCGAGAGTTCTCCGTGCCCTTGTGCCGCGTGGGCGTCCCCTAGGTAAAGATGCCCCCCCGAGACAAACACCGGCAACACGAGCGTGTTTCCCGGACAGACCTCAATCAGATCCATGTTGCCCCCGTGCGCGCCGGCTGGACCGGTCGTGGGACAACCCCAATCGGGAGCGGTCCCAATGCATCCGAGCATGGGGCGGTAGGGAATCTCGATCTCCTCGGACCAGTGCACGACTCCGTCGGCAATCCGGCAGACGTGCGCTCCGTGCGGGCATCCCTCCCCCAGCCATTCCGACAGTTGCCGGGCACCGCCGGTGTACGTCGCGCATTGCGCGATCGATGGTTCGATTCCCAGAATCGTGACCGCCAGCGCATCGCCCGGTTCCGCGCCAACAACCGCGATCGGCCCAGTCATCGGATTGCTGTACGGCATCTTCGACTTGTCCCGCCGATCGCCCGGCTGGCGAATCTGTCCCGACAGGGCATCTTCCGATGTGACACGAATCGTCTCGCCCGAGTCAATCGTCAGACGGACGGGATGTTGTCGGTTGAATTCGTAGTACAGGATGTCGCAATCAAGTCGCTGCATGAAACCACCACCACGGAATGGACGAACGTCTCGATCCGAATGAGAGACCCCGTGACGCACGGAGCGACGGCGAGATCCAAGCCGACAGTCGCGCTGCGAACGCACGCAACTCGACCTTGAATCAGTGTATTGGCGGATTCCCAGTTTGCCGAGGCAAGACGACCGAGAACTCATCCTTTATCAGGCAGCACCCAAAGAACAGAGTTGACATGCGATTGAAGCAATCCTTTTCATTCGACCGACGGAACGAATTTGACAGGATGAAGAGGATGAAAGGGATGAACAGGATGGAGTCGCTCGCCATTCCTACTCTCTCGATAGGTGGCTGAAATCGAAAAACACCCAATCCACACGATCGACAGCCGCCTCAGCAATCCTGTCCATCCTCTTCATCCCTTTCATCCTGTCTAAAAAATCTACGGCCCGCTTGATGGCTAAATTGGGTGTCGCGGCTAGCAAGCGTCAATTGGCAAGGGAGTTGGAGGTCCGGTGATCCTAGCTCCGAAGCGGGCCGGTGAAAATATTCAGTGGATCGGGTCAACGCCATCGTTCGACCTCGCAATTGGATGTAACGGACAAAAGAAACGAAACCGGATGACGTGGTTGGTTCACGACCCGCCGCGCGGTACACTTCGCATCAACACTCGCCGGTCCGTATTCCCGTCCGCTGTCTCCACCATGCCCGATTCCCGCGTCGCACGCTCGAACGCACTCTACGCTCGCGCCCTCGAGCTGATTCCTGGCGGAACGCAACTTGTCAGCCGGCGCCCGACGCGATTCGCCAATGGCGTCTCCCCGGTTTATGCCGTGCGGGGGAAAGGAGCGAGGATCTGGGATCTCGACGGGAATGAGTACATCGACTGGGCGACGGGAATTCTCGCCATCATTCTCGGTTACTGCGATCCCGTGGTGGACGAGGCGGTTGTTGAGCAGATTCATCGGGGGGTCAATTTCTCGATCAACAGCGACGTCGAGGTGGAACTCGCCGAGGAATTGATTCGGACGATCCCGTGCGCCGAGATGGTGCGGTACACGAAAGGCGGGGGAGACGCCTGCACCGTCGCCGTCCGAATCGCGCGCGGGGCGACGGGAAGGGACAAGATCCTCTTCTGTGGCTACCACGGTTGGCACGACTGGTACCTGGCCGCCAATTTGGGAGCCGACGCGGCGCTCAACGCGCACCTCTTTCCCGGCATCGAACCGATCGGCGTCCCGAAAGCGCTCGCGGGGACGTCGATTCCGTTTCCGTATGACGATATCCCCGCGCTGGAGTCGCTGCTTGAAAAACATCGGGGTGAAGTCGCCGCCGTGATGATGGAGCCCTTCCGATCGGAACTTCCGCCAGCGGGCTATCTGGACGAAGTCGCGAGACTCGCGAAGCAAGCGGGGGCGGTGTTGATCTTCGACGAAGTGTCTACCGGACTCCGATTCGGAATGGGAGGCGCTCAACAATTCGCGGGTGTGGTTCCCGACATGGCGGTCTATGCCAAATCGATGTCGAACGGGTACGCGTTTGGCGCGGTGGTCGGAAGGCGTGCCGTCATGGAGCAGGCGGGGCGGATGTTCATTTCCAGCACCTACTGGAGCGACGCGATCGGACTGCGAGCCGCCCTCACGACGATTCGGGAACTGCGGCGGCGCAAGGTGGCCGAGCAGATCGCCGACTTTGGCAGACGGCTCCAGTCGGCGGTGAATTCGGTCGCGATCGAAACCGGCTGCCCGGTGCGGTGCGCCGGCTTGATCCAGTATCCGCAATTGCAGTTCCAGTGCGACGACGGCGCGCTCAAGAGCCAGATCGTTACGCTGTACATCCAGGAAATGGCCCGCCGGGGTTGTCATGGTTATGCGTCGTTTGGATTGAACGCCGCCCAAGGGGAGGCGGAATTCGAACAAACGCTGGCCGCCGTCCGTGAGGTGTTTCAGTTGATCACCCGGGCTCTGGAAAAGAAGATCCTCCATGAAGTGCTGCAGGCGACTCCGCAACAGGAAGTGTTTCGACGACTGGTCAACTAAGGAACTCCACTCATGAACCTCTCGCAGCTCAAGTCGGAATACGACAACCAGGGATTCGTTGTCGTCCGCAATTTTCTTCCTCCCGAGATGCTCGCGGAGTTGCGGTCGCAGCTTGATCGCTACATCGGCGAAGTCGTGCCGACCCTTCCCGACTGGCACGCGTTCTACGAGGATCGCGCCCGGCCAGAAACGCTGAAGCAGATGCAGCACATGGAAGGGGATCCCTTTTTCCGCGAGTACGTCGGCAACGCCCGCTGGAAATCGCTGGCGGAGGCGCTGGTGGGTGAAACGGCGGCGTGCGAGTCCCCCGAGTGGTTCAACAAACCTCCGGGAACGCAGCATCCCACGCCACCTCACCAAGACAACTACTACTTCAACCTCACCCCGTCCAACGTGGTGACGATTTGGGTCGCGCTCGATCCGGTCGACGATGAGAACGGGTGTCTACGGTACGTCCTGGGTTCACACCGGAACGGTTTTCGGCAGCACGCGCGGTCGCGGGTGCTGGGATTTTCGCAGGGGATTTCCGACTACGGCTCGGAGGACGGAGCCAGCGAGCAACGGATTCATTTGCAGCCCGGAGACGCCACGGCACATCATGGAATGACCATTCACCGCGCCGACCCGAACGGTTCCGCGAACCGCAACCGCCGGGCGTTCGCGATGGTATTCAAGGGGGTGAGCTGCCAGCGGGATGAAGAGGGCTTCAAGCGGTATGAAGCCTCGTATCTCGAACAGCACACGGAATTGGGGTTACAGACGCCGACGTAGGCCCGTTGCGGTGACACCCAGACTCTCTTCGGAATCCTGATTCCATGGTCCAGGGACGGGCCGAAGAGTGAATGGTAAGAAGCGATCCGACCGCTTAACGATCGCCACATTGGAATTCCGGAACTGATCGCGCAGTCTGGCTGAACGGAATCGATTGTCGCGTTTTTGGGTGTCTGCTTCCGGGATGAAGTTCATGACAAAGAATGTCTTGATCGATACAAGTCGGATCTTTGACTGGGATTCTTTCCACGACACCTTCGCGTCGTCAATCGGCTTTCCTGGTTTCTATGGGCGCAACATGAACGCATGGATTGACTGCATGACATACCTGGATGACCCGAACGCGGGCATGTCATCCCTTCACGTTGCCGGGGGCGACGTTATCGTGCTGTGCCTCACGGATGCTTCCGGGTTCAGAAGGCGCTGTCCCGAGATCTATCAGGCGATCATTGAGTGTTCGGCGATCGTCAATTTCCGTCGTATTGAGCAGGATGAACCGGCGATTTTGGCCCTCTCGTTTTGCCCATGAAGTCGCCAGACGATGGGTTCCATCGACCAGGAACCGAATTATCCGTGAAGGACTCGACGTCGAGTCCATATTTCATCAGCCGATAACAAGTGGTCCGAATGGGCAGTCGTATTTTCCGCAAACCCCCCGCCGCAACGAGATCGTCGCCGCCCTCTCCGACCAAGTCTGGTTCGCGCACCTCACCCCGGGCGGCCAATCGAAACGCCTCAGAACCAGGCAAACCGAAGAAGCAGAATAATCTCCTTTGAAACCCGTTGACTTCGACCACCCAAATTCCGAGAATCTCATGATGGAAACGACAACCATCCCCACCGCCGAAGAAGACGTGCAGATCGCCACAGACGCGTTCCTGGCCCATCGTCCGATCCCCACGGACGTTGCGGAGCGCATTGAGGAACGGGCAGCAGCACTCCGCGAACAGGTTTTTCTTAGGCATGGCTACCTGAACATCGCCGTATCCTCTGTCCGCGAATCCCGTGAAGCTGGTCATTGACGCCAACATCGGCTTGTCGGCGCTGCTTCCTGAGGCAGACACGGCAAGGGCTTTGCAGCTTTCCGCAGACTTTCGGAGCGGCATCCACGAACTTCTCGCCCCCGACCTATACCTACTCGAAGTGGGAAATACGCTGGTGAATGCAGCGCGGTCAGGCAAGATCCCGCAAAGCGGGTTGCCGGTGATGTTCGCTGATCTGATGCGAACCCTTCCGATCCTCTATCAGTCGGCCTCTCTCTTCCCGCGAGCATACGCGATCGCGTCGAGAATTCGAGTCTCGGTATACGACGCCGTTTATCTGGCGCTCTCAGAACGCGAGGGATGCCCGCTCGTCAGCAATGACACGAAGTTTGCGAATGCGGCGACGGGCTTTTCAGTTGTTTCCCTCTCCTCCATTTGAACGCTCAAGTCTCCCTCGAAGATCTCCTGTTGGCCGAGATGAAGATCGAGAACGACTCGTCCTCCACACGAAATCGGATGACGACCCGCGTCATGGACGTGCTCTGGACTGGGATATTCCTCGGCGAGTTGCTTATCAGCAGGGCTCGCTTCCGATTCTCCCAGCAACTGGTCGACTTCGAAGACGCCCATTCCACGCTTCTCGCAGTACGGAATCTCCCCGAAAATGGGTGTCGCAACACCCAATTCGTCAACTCCTCGGTCGCCACCCCCGAATCATGACACCACCACCGACCGCCACGTGTGACGTGTCTGCAGCGATTCGGGCCGCCGCCAAGGAGGTCGGTTTCGATTTGGTTGGAATCGCTCCCGCCGTCGTACCCGGTGGGTTTTCTCATCTGGTCGAATGGATCGCCAAGGGATATCACGGCGAAATGTCGTACATTCCCCGCCGCGAAGCTGCGTACGGCGATCTGTCGCTCGTTCTCGACGGAGCGCGCAGCGTGATCGCGCTCGGAATGAGCTACAACGGCACAACCGGCGGGACAGGCGAAGTGCCTCTGGTACAACCCCGCGTCGCGGGCCGCGTCGCACGGTACGCGCAAGGCGAACGGGACTACCACGACCTGATTCGCGAACGGCTGCACCACCTGATTCGCCAGATCCGCGAGATTGCGCCGGGCGCGAAGGGGCGCGGAGTTGTTGACACCGCTCCCGTTCTGGAACGGGACTTCGCCCGCACCGCCGGTCTGGGCTGGTTCGGGAAGAACACGCTGCTCATCAACAAGCGGCTGGGTAGCTGGCTCTTTCTCGCGGCGGTTCTGGTCGATATCGAACTGGAGTACGACTTGCCTCACTCGGCCAGTCACTGTGGCACCTGCACCCGCTGCCTCGACGCCTGCCCGACCGACGCGTTTGTCGAGCCGTACGTGCTGGATGCCCGCAAGTGCATTTCGTATCTGACAATCGAACTCCGCGGAACGATCGCTGAGGAACTGCGGGGGGGGATGGGCGACTGGATTTTCGGTTGCGATGTCTGCCAGGACGTTTGCCCCTGGAATCGCAAGGGGGCCGCAGCCAAAGAGCCGGCGTTTCGCTCCCAAGACAACCTGACTACGGTCAACGCGTGTGAACTGCTGGGAATGACCAAAGAGGAGTTTCAGGCTCGGTTTGCTGACACTCCGCTGCAACGCCCAGGGCGCGACGGAATGCGTCGAAACGCCGCGATTGTGATCGGTAATTCCGGGAACCCGGCGAACATCCCACACCTGGCCCAGTTTCGGAACGATCCTGATCCCATCGTTCGGGAATCCGTCGAATGGGCGATTGAGCGGCTGGAACGGAACTCCGGGTGACGACCGCGTTTGGGAAAAGTAATGGACACCATTGACCTCGATCGATGCGGGATGATGTCAATGGTTGGTCGCGCGAGCGTTGTCACCCAGGAGGCGGGTTCGCACTCTTCTTGAGAATCAGCACGGTCAGTCCCCCCAGGACGGCGACACTCAGAAGTGTCACTCCCCACAACACCGGTTTGTGCCGTTCGCTCCAGGGGGCACCGGGGGGCGTCCCGGCTGTGTACAGCGGGTTGGGTTCGAGTGGCCCCACCGACAACGCCGGGAGCTGCTCGAGTGTGAATCGCCCGATTGTGCGCGTCAGGTCGTATTGCGGGGGGCCGAGTCGCTCGTTGCCGGCGTAGATTCCGACGGGATTGTTTCCGGTCTGACGGAGTTTCGTGTTATCAATCACAAGGACGCGGTCGATTGTGAACGCTCGGCAGCGAACGATGTCGACGGGCGAGTCGTCACCATTCTGAATCGTTAACCGCAAGTAACGTCCGCGCGCCTCGGCGTAGCTCAACGCGGTGTCGCGCGCCCGCAGATCGGGATGCGACACCGAGTACAACTGGGAATTTCCCACGAGCCGCCAGCGGGCCAGTTTGCCAATGTCGTCGGCCACCTGCAAAGTCACCGTACGATAGAAATTCCCATCGAACGCGACATCGAACCATGCCTCACTCGTTGGAATCCCGTCCATCCCCAAGTCGAATTCAAACCGCGATTCCTTGCGCTGCGCGTCATGCTCGGCGGAGAGCCGTTTCGCCTCCCATTCCAGTCGGGGAGCGCGCGTCTCGACGCGATCGAACAACTTCCCCCCCGAGATCTTCAGCGGCGGTTCGCCGTTGTTGATGACAACCACTTTGTACCACGGAAATCGGCTGGTGGGGAATTCGATTCGACTGAGGGCCATGCGATGCCCGGGCCGACTGACGTCGAGCAGGTAGCCTTTGTCCGACAGCAGATTCCAGTCGGTCGCGTCGGGCTGATTCGAGCCGAAGATCCGAACCGGCCGTTCGAAATTTCGGCTCGCGTCATCGACCTGAATCAGCAGACTGTTGATCGTCTCCTTGGCACCGCTGGCGTCGAGCAGAAACTCGGTCGTGTCCCCGCTTTCCGAAAGATTCAACATCTTCGCACTGCGTTCGACAATGCTGGAGACATCTTGCGGGTGTACGACCACAAACGGAATCTCACGCAGGGGGGCGGAACCGTCTCCCGCCAGAATCCGTAGATCCGCCAGGTCATGCCGGGCTGTGGAATAGAATTCTGGCGGGACGGAAACTCTCGCCAGTCGCGGTGAATTTCCATCGGCGTTCTCAAGCTGCAGGATCTCCATCCGATGCGACAGCGCCCGCGCCAGCTCGCTGGGTCCATCGGCGGCGCTTGCGGTCGCTCCAGAGAACGCGAGTCCCAGGGCGATCATGAGGAGGCTGGGGGCCATCCACTCCCGGATCCGATCGCGGAAGCGACGGTACAGGAACCCCACCAGCATCAGTGAGACTCCCAAGCCGATGAAGGCGAACGTGCGAATCATGGTACTGAGATGCCAGACATCAAAGAGGAAGACTTTGGCTGTGGTGAGGACAAACAGTCCCAACCCCAGCACGCGGATGGCGGACGACCGCATGTAGATTCCAAAACCAAGAGTGAAGATCGCATACAGACTCCACACCAGTGTGATCCCCAGACTGCGCCCCGTTCCCCAGTCGCGGAGTGTTCCCTGAGAGTAGACTTCGGTCGTCACCAGCACCAGTCCGGTGAGGTGGGCCAGTGTTACCAGCAGGTTGACCTGCGACAACAGTGTATTCGATGTGTTGGTTTCTCCTTCCGAATGGTCCGCTCCTATGGCCGATTCGGACTCGGCCCGGCCGATGTTTCGCAAGACGATCGCGGCCCAGGCGGCCGAGGCGATCGCCGTCAGCAGGCCCACTCCGCGCGGATTGAACAACGGAGTCAGCCACGGGGAATCGGCGACCACAAGACTATCATTCATCGTGTAGGAATAACGGAACGGGTTGGAACGATCGAGCGTATCAAACAGGCTGATCGCGACCAGCAGGGCCAACACCGCGTAGGCACCGGCGGCCAGCCATTTGAGCGGTCGCGACGAGCGGTCTCGCGCCAGGAACGTGATCGCCGCCGCACATCCTGCCGTCCAGACGGTGAAACAACTTCCAAACGACGCGCCAATCCACTGTCGCTGGTACCCGAACGAAACGGTTTCGACGACCAGCATCACCAAAAGCGTGACGGGGACTCCCCCCAACAACACCAGACTGGCGATCATCGCTTCGTACGACCGGCTGGGCGACGTGGTTTCGCGTCGTTTTGGGACCGTCTTCGACACTGAAGGTACGGTCGCAGGACGTGCGTCGAGATCCGTGGACTGTGACGCTGCGGAAGCCGTTGGCGCGTGGGGATCCAGATCAAACCACCCACTCGTCAACCGCCGTTTGTATTCCCACGCCAGCACACCCATCGCGAGCGCGCTCGTCAGAAAACTGAGCGACCGGCCGTTGAACACATCGGTCCAGCTTGGGTCAACCTCGAGTGCGGACTGTGTCGGAAGGCCGACGGTGTCGACCACGGGATCGCGGAGGAAACGCGTGCTGAAGCGACCGGGATGGTCGAGGGTCTCGACGGTGTAGCTCGCGAGAATGAGCTGGACGACAATCAGTAATCCGAATCCGGCAGCCCGTAATTTTCGTTCGCGGATGTACAATCCCATTTCCACCAACAGCACCGCTTCGGCCGCCCACGCGATGGCGATCCAGTGTCCGGTCAATTGCAGGGGAATCGCCACGGTCAGGAATGACGCCGCGATTCCGCCGAGTGCCAGCACCGCACCCCGGGAACTCGGGGTGACTCCCTGCGGGGACACTTGAGGTGTGCGTCTTAATGCAACCGCCGCCAGTCCCAGATAGATCGCCCCCATCCCCACGGCCAAAAGTCCCTGCCAGGCGGAGTAGTCCTTGTAGGTGATGCCGTACAGGCCGGCGAAGTAAAAGACCGGGGTTGCCAGCAACACAATCAAATCGAGCGGTGTGAGCGCTTCTTTCCGCAGGATGTTACGCACCACTCCCATCAACGCGAACACGACGAAGAACAGGCTCATGAATCCCAGCGCCAGGGTGAACTTCTCGGGGGCGTAGTGCCGTTCGAGCCAGCCCAGCCACATCAGCACCGTCCCCGCGAGGGCGACAAGGGAAACGAATTGAAACCGCCGAAAGAGGGCGATCCCCAGCACGCCGACATCCAGCATCAACAGGTACGGGAAGAACACCCAGGGGGCGTCGGCTCCAGTACTGAGCATCAGCGGGGTCATGAAGCCACCCAGCAGCCCCAGAATCGCCACCGGTTCTGCCCGGAAGAGGGTGGATATCGCCAATCCCGTCGCGGTGACGACAGTCATTCCGCCAAACGCCACGTCCAGAGTGATCAGTTGATACCACTGGGCGGCGGCGTAGAGCGCCATATACAGGATCCCCAGCGCGGTCCCGACCAGCCCCTGTCCCACCGCGCGGTAATCGCGGGAGATGCCCGAAGCGCCCCCCACCAGGCACACCATGCCGGCCAGCAGACCGAGCATCACGCGACCTGCCGGTCCGAGATATTGCTGGTCGATCGCGTACTTGAACGCGAAGCCGGCACCAATCACCACCGCGATCGCCCCGACCCACGTCAGCCATTTACCCGCGAGCAATTCCTCCAGCGACAATTTCGGTGTGGCTGGCTCTGGTTTCGCCGCCGCCTGTTTGCGGCGATTTCCCGCGCCGTCGGCCGACTTTTCTGAGTCCGGGGCGAGAGTCGGCGAAACGGGGTCCGACTCGAGTTCCTCGATCCAGATCCCGCTCTCCTCGTCCGCCGCGGTTTTCGACGCTATAGCAGCAACCGGAACAACGGGATCGAGGGGGACCGAGGGGATCGCGGGAACAGCGGCTTCTTCCGTCTGTCGGGTGGTTGGCACTGAAACAGGACGTTGGACCGGAGGGACCGCTGGACTGCGAACTGCGACCTCCCGGGTCGCCAGTCGTCGCGACTGCTCGTCCAGACGGGTTTCCAGTCGGCGGAGTTTCCCTTCCAACGTGCTGACCCGGCTCCACAGCGTGATCACCAGAATCGGCACGAAAACAATCACTGCCAGGAGTAGCAGACCCAAAACCACCAGAATCACAACTTCGTTCATGACCGTCCCTCACACGCCTCTCGTCGACACCGGGGATCGGCATCGGAAATCACCTACATGATACAGGCGAGAGTGGCAGGCGTATGTCACGCGGTGAAAAACGATTTCTGGGAACGCATCAACCAGGTGGACCGTGGAATCTCTTGCGGAATGTCACCAAGTTCACCAGAATCCGGCCGAGTGACGCAGCGCCTCGGATTTGTTCACTCCGGGGGGCGTTTACCGCAATCGCACCGAATGGTCCCAGTTTTCGGACAGTGACGTGGACCACACAGCTCAGCGCGAGCAACTGGCAATGTGCCTCCGCTTTGGGGCAACCCCGCTGCCATGCGATTCCCATTCGAAAGTTGGAATCTCAAGGAGTGTTCAAACGGGAATCCAGCCGATCAACGGCCTGCGGGTGAAGGCTGAAGGCGACGTGTCGGGCTGGTACTTGTGGGGTGGTTGCGAATTCTCCGAGGATCCGGAGTTTTTTGTTCCTTTACATGTCGAGCATCTCACTGCGTGGTGTCCGGCGGTTGTCCAATACCTTCAGCTTCCCACTGGCTGGAGGTTTCTGATTGGGCCGGGCTACGAAGGTGTGTGGTTTGATCCGGAACTTGCGTCCCGAGAAGCGACGCTTGGAGACCATTCTCCTCCAAAGTCGTTCAGCGACGCGGAGTCGTAGGAACGCCGTCCGCCACATGTCGCGACGACGCTCCTGCGGAGTCGCGCGATCTCGCGGTATTCATAAAGAGGGAATCCTGTTCATCCTCTTCATTTCCCGCGTTATTGCGACCGCTTGCCGAGGGGGCGGTGCATTCCCGTCACACCCGTTTCGGCACGTCAGCACGTCGTGCCCCGCTGGGAACGCACTGGGCAATCCACTTGACTTAACCTACACTCCATGCTGCACATCGCCCGGTTGAGTTGACGCGATGATTCCACGACGACTCGACGAATCCGAAAGGATCCCAAATGGCGACCACCCAAGCCGAGAAGGCCGTTACTCCACTCGGGGGATTTCAATGGGGCTGGAAACTGGGGATGGTCGGAAGTGCCGCTCCAGTTTTTCCGGGGTTTGAGGTCGATATTTGCGACCGGGTTCTCGACAACGAGAAGCCGGATGCTGTCTGGCATCGGGAACGAGCGCGGCAGATTCTCGCGGCCCATCCCGAGATCCGCGAACTGTTCGGACATGCCCCGTCAACTGCGGTGTGGTGCCTGCTTGCAGCCGCTCTCCAGGTGGCATTGGCGGCGACCGCCTCGCTAGCGCCTTGGTGGGGAGTGGTGATGATGTCGTACTGCGTCGGCGCGCTCATCAATATCACACTGTTCCAACTCGCACACGAGTGCGACCACTGCCTGGTTTTCAAGTCGCGATTCTGGAATCGCTACCTGTTCACCGTCACATCGATCCCCATGTTTCTATCAGCGCATCACACTTGGTGGACCGAACACATTGTTCACCACAATGACATGAGTGCAACCAAGGATTTCATCACACGCCGCCGTTCTTTCTTTCTCGCCACTCGTCAGAGATCACCCCTCTTTTTTCCCTACGCGCTGGTGATGGCGGTGATGCAGTTGGTTCGCAGCCTCGTCGGACTGCTGTTTTATGTCTGGACTTCGCTGTTCCGGGGGAGTTTGGAGCCAACCAATACAACACTTTCGATCCTTGCCGACGAACATCTGGCGTCGGGTTATGTCAAAGAAAAGATCACTCGCTGGGCGGTCATCTATCCATTGCTGAGTTTCGTGATGTATGGAACGCTGGTGTGGTTTGGCGGGTTGAAGCCGCTGTTGTACCTGCTCCTCAGTCAGGTGTTCTTTACCGGTTTTCTCCATCCGTACTGTCTGGGATGGGTGCTGGGCATTTCCCACTTTCATGGTCGGCGGAATTATCAGCCCACCGCTTCGCAATACGGCTGGCTGACGAATCTGACAACTTTCAACGCGGGATTGCATGTCGAACACCATGACCTCGCTGGGATTCCCTGGTTTCGACTTCCGGCATTGCGGCGGGCGGCCCCTGAGTTCTACGACAACCTTGAGCCGATCCGCTCTTACACCTGGCTGGGACTGACATTCGTGTTCGCGAATCGGGACACGTTTGAGGATCGATTCAATACGGAAACCCATCGTAACCTGAAGCGGTTTTCAAATTCTCAACCTCTCGAAAACGCGACTCAAATTCCGTAGCGACGGATTACGGCACCACTTCTCCCGGAGCCTCGGGTGACGTGGACCCCAAAAGCTACACACCCCGCAGCGGTTTTCGGCGGTCGTACCTTTCGGCGTTCCCGCGGACCGCTTATCATCCACACCAGAGAGGCGGATTCAGGTCTCAGGCGGTGCGCGGCGATGCAGGTTGTGGTTGAGTTGTTTGGAATCGCCCGGGCGCGGGCGGGGGTGGCTCGAACGACTGCGGTCGGCGACTGTCTGGGTGATGTGCTGGCGGATCTCGCGGCGCAGTTTCCCCCGTTAGCCGAGTCGTGCATCGCGGGGCGGACGTTGCGGCCGGGGTTTCTGGCGAACTTGGGAGGCCAACGTTTTGTGACCGCGCCTGACACCCCCCTCGCCGACGGAGACACCGTGTTGTTGCTTCCCCTGGATGCGGGGGGATGATTTCAGCGCGAACCGTTCCCGCCACTTCACCTTCGCAACAACGCACCACCGATTCGATTCACTTGATGAACTCCTCTCTCCCCGGTTACCACGGCTGCCTGCTTCGAATCGACCTCACAACCGGCGTCTCGGGACAGGTCGCACTCGATGAAACACTGCTGCGCTCGACAATCGGCGGGAGTGGACTCGGGGTGGAACTGTTGCTGCGCGCGGGGGCCGCTGAGTGCGATCCCTTGTCGTCTGACGCTTCTATCGCGTTTGTGTTCAGCCCGCTCGTCGGCAGCCCGTTGACGACCTCCGCCAAATTCGCCGTTGTTTCCAAAAGTCCCCTCACGGGGCGGATCAACGATTCTCTCGCCAGCAGCGGGTTCGCCCTGGCTGGTAAAAAGACGGGACACGACGCGCTTGTTCTAACGGGTCGGGCACCACGGCTGTCGATTCTGGTGATCGACGAGGGCGGCGTCCGCCTGGAGTCCGCCGAGGCGTATCGCGGACTTTCAACCCGCGAGACCGAACGACGCCTGCGGGAGAACCTGGGTTCCGAATTCCAGACCGCGACGGTCGGGCTGGCAGGCGAACGCCAGGTGTTGTTCGCGACGATTTCGCACGACGGTCGGCACGCGGGACGGGGTGGAAGCGGCGCGGTCCTGGGATCCAAGAACATCAAGGCGATTGCCGTCCGGGGGAGTGTTCGTCCCCACTGGGCGGAACCGGCTGCTCTGGTCGAACTCGCCCGCAAGTTCTCTGAAAAGTCATTCGGGCCGGCGACCGCCAAGTACCGTGAATTGGGGACCGCGTCGAATCTCCTCACGTTCAATCGGCTGCATGTTCTCCCCACCCGCAATTTCCAGCAGGGGAGTTTCGCAGGCGCGGAGGCGATTTCCCCCGAGCAGATCAGCGTCGCACGGGAACGGACCCGTAGCTCCTGCATGGCGTGTACGATCGGCTGCGAACACCTCTACGGACTCCAGAACGGCACAGGTTCGGTCCGGCTCGAATACGAAAACCTCTTCGCCCTCGGCCCGCTGTGTGGCATCGACGACCCCGAAGTGATCCTCGCGGCGTCGCGGCTGTGCGATGACCTGGGACTCGATACGATCAGCGCGGGAGGCACCATCGCGTTCGCCATGGAATGCGTCGAACGTGGCTTGCTAGATGAGCCGTGGTTAAAGTTCGGCGACGGAGCGTCGCTCTTACGCTCGCTCGACTTGATTGCCACTGGCGATAGACTGGGTCAACTGCTGGCGCAGGGGAGTCGACGCATGGCGCACGCGATTGGTCACGATTCGATCGATTTCGCCCCGCAGGTGAAGGGGCTGGAGATTCCCGGTTACGACCCGCGCGGTTTGCAGACGATGGCGCTCGGTTTCGCCGTCGGTTCGCGCGGTGCCGACCACAATCGATCGGGGGCGTACGAAGTCGATTTCTCGACGGCGGTCGATCGCTGCAATGTCGGTCCCGAGTCGGCCCATCTGGCCGTCGAAACCGAAGACAAGGCGGCGCTGATGGATTCGTTGATTCTCTGCAAATTTCTGCGCGGCGTGTTTACCGATTTTTTTTCCGAGTCGGCGGAGATCTTGCGGCTGGTCACCGGCTGGGAAGTGACGGCCAACGAACTGCGGCAGACCGCGGGGCGTATCGTCACGAACAAGAAACGCTTCAACATTCGTGCGGGTTGGACGCCGGACGAAGACACGCTGCCCCCCCGGATGCTTCGACAGGCACTCCCCGATGATCCCCGGGCCGCGCTTTCGAAAGAGAGCCTGGGCGGGCTGATTCGAGCGTACAACCTGGCTCGGGGCTGGAGTGCCGAAGGATGGATTTGACCGTCACCGGGAATTTGCTCGAGGCGGCACTTTGGCTGGTCATTGCTGTTCTGGTCGCTTATCGCGCGTTGCGAAGTTCGGGAAGTCGTCGCCGGCTGTATTCGATTCTGTCGGCTGCGTACCTGGTGTTCAGTATCAGCGACGTCATTGAATCACAGACCGGAGCCTGGTGGCGTCCGTTCTGGCTACTGCTCCTCAAGGGAGCGTGCATCTGTGTATTCCTCTCAGTCGCGATTGAGTTCTGGAGAATTCGGCAGACGATCGACTCTCAGCGGTCCGACCGTAATCCAGACGATTGACGCGGAAATCACCTCCCGTGAAGATGGATTCACTCCCTCGACACCCGCTGTCCCGGCGCGACTGCCGAAACTGTTGTTTGTTCTCCCCCCTTGTGAGTCCCCATGCCCGAGACCTTCATCCTCATTCCCGGCCGAACCAGTGACCAGGGGTGCGGCATCAGCGAGGGGAAATTTTTGGAGAAATACCAGCGCGAGATCAACTCGTTGCAGGTCGCACCTGGAGACATGAAGCGGTTGGGGCTGGCGCAGGGAGACCGGGTTCGGCTCACCAGTGATTTCGGTCAGGTGGAAGTCGCCGTTGTCGCCGCCAAGGGTGATGAACTGCCCGTCGGTGTGCTGTTTATCGCCTACGGAGACATTTCGAGCCGACTTATGGGAGGCGATACGCACGGCTCGGGCATGCCGACCAGCAAAGGGATCGACGTAACCATGGAGCGGATTCCGGCGCCGGCCGTTTGACGCTGGCGTTCGTAGCTGAGCGCGACATGCGGTGCGGTGGTGAAGAGGTAAGATCAATACATCGCCTCTCATCGTTCCACGGTTCCGAGACCCCATCCAACTCGTGTGGATTGGTGAATGAGATCCTCGCTCTGTCAGACAAGGTCGATGTCAGACGAAACCCGTCCGGATCGCTACGCGATTAGTCGCCAATCGTCGCAAGTAACACGAAACTTATTCATGTCTCGCAAACACCACGACATCGCGGGTGGTGCCCGTTGACTTGGTTACCGGCGTCGTGTGTGGCAGGCAGAGCGAAGATCGGATTCACCAATCCACACAAGGTGGATGGGGCCGTCGCCAATACCAGCCGCCAACCGGCTCTGCCACGCCCCCATCCGGCTCAAGTGCAATGCCGCGTTTTCGGCCGCGTGGAATCGAAAATCCACGCTGCCCACCTCGAATCACACATGCCGGCTAAATTCCAGCGACGGGAATCTGGGCAGTCGACCGAATTATCTATCTGAAGTCGCGAAATAGCGGTTGGTCGCGGTGAGGCGGTACGATACACTGGGGGCATTGAATTCGACTCGATTCCATCGTCTGGAAGCAGATACACAACGACATGATTACCGCCGCCCCTCCCTCCGCGGCTCCTGGAGAGTTGAAAGTCATTGAAGACGCCGTCTGCACGTTTTGCGGCTGCGTTTGCGACGACATCGAACTCACCGTACAGGACAGCCATATCATTGAGGCGAAGCGCGCCTGCGTCCTGGGAAAAGCGTGGTTCCTCAACCACAGCATTGAAGATCGCCCGAGTTGCCTGATTGAAGGAAAGCCCGCGTCGCTCGAAGAGGGCTACGACCGCGCCGCCAGGATTCTGGTCGAGGGGAAATACCCGATCATTTACGGCCTCAGCGATTCCCCGTGCGAAGCCCAGCGGGTTGCGTGCAGCATCGTCGACTGGATCGACGGCACGATCGACACCACCACCAGCGTCTGCCACGGTCCCTCGGGGATGGCGTTCCAGGGGGTTGGGGAGGTCACCTGTTCTTTGGGTGAAGTCGCCAACCGGGGCGATCTGATAATGTTCTGGGGTTCCAATCCCGCCGAGAGTCATCCCCGGCACTTTTCGAAATACAGCCTGATGCCCAAAGGGATGTTCCTCCCCAACGGGCGAAAGGATCGTACCTGCGTCGTCGTCGATGTGCGGAAGACGAAGAGCGCCAAGGCGGCCGATATCTTCATTCCGATCAAGCCCCGTGCCGACTTCGAGGCGTTGTGGACATTGCGGGCACTGGCGAAGGATGTGGAACTCGATCCCGAGCAGGTGCTACGTGACACCGGCGTGGAATTGTCGGTCTGGCAGAACCTGATGGAGCGGATGAAAGCCGCCAAGTTCGGCGTGATCTTCTTCGGAATGGGCCTTACCATGACGCGTGGCAAGCACGCCAATACCGAGGCCTTGCTCGCGCTAACCCGGGATATGAACGCCTACACCCGGTTTGTCGCGAAGCCGAACCGGGGCCACGGGAATGTGACCGGTGCCGACAACGTGGTGGCGTGGCGTACCGGCTATTCGTTCGGCGTGAACCACAACCGGGGTTATCCACGGTTTAACCCGGGGGAGTACACCACATCCGACACACTCGCGAATGGCGAAGCCGACTGCGCGATGACGATCGCCTGCGACCCCATGGCGAATTTTTCGCAACCGGCGCGCGAGCATCTCGCGCGAATTCCGCTGATCGCGCTCGACACCAAAGAGACTCCCACGTCGCGGGCCGCGACGGTCGCGTTCACGGTGGCCACCTATGGCATCAACACCGGGGGGACCGTCTACCGCATGGATGATGTTCCGCTCCCGTTGCGCCCCGCGTTTGAATCGCCGCACCCGAGCGACTTCGAGGTTCTGACGCAAATCGAACAGCGTGTGAAGACGCTGGTCGGCGTCACCTGCTAGGCTGCAAAAACGTTCACCCCGGCACGTTTTTGAAAAGCGACGGCCAACTCGATTTCGCCCTGAGTTCCTCCCGTCCCTCGCCCCACGTCACCGATACCCCAAGACACTCGCGCAATGCCCCTGGAATATACGAAGATCGTCGGAGGGACGGTTTACGACCCCGCCAATGGGATCGACGGGTTGATACGTGACCTTTGGATCGCCGACGGAAAAATCGTCGAGCCCCCCACCGACGCCGACGCCGTCGTTTCCAAAACGATCGACGCCAGCGGTCTGGTGGTGATGCCCGGGGGGATTGATATGCACTGTCATATCGCCGGCCCGAAAGTGAATGTCGCTCGGAAAATGCGTCCGGAAGAGAAGCGCAAAGGGGAGAAGCTGCACCGGACGAAGGTGACCCACAGCGGTACCATGGGCAGCGTCCCCAGCACATTCGCCACCGGGTACAAGTACATCGGGCTGGGGTATACCACGGCGTTCGACGCGGCGATTCCCCCGCTCGGTGCCCGCCACGCTCACGAGGAATTCGACGACACCCCCTGCCTCGACAAGGGGTTCTACGTCCTGATGGGGAACAACCATTATGTGATGCAGTCGATTCAGCGGAAGGAGCCGGAGCGACTCAAGGCGTTCGTCGCCTGGCTCCTCTCATCAACCAAGGGGTTCGCCGCCAAACTGGTCAATCCGGGTGGAGTCGAGGTCTGGAAATCGCACCAGGCGGGAAACGTCAGCGGGCTGGATTCAAAAGTCGACCACTTTGAAGTCACACCCCGCGAAATCATCCGGGGAATGGCGCAGGCGGTCGACGAATTGCGGCTGCCGCACTCGGTGCATATCCACTGCAACAACCTGGGAATGCCGGGAAACTGGGCGACAACACTGGAGACGATGAAGGCGTTTGAGGGACATCGCGGGCACATCACGCACGCGCAATTCCACAGCTACGGCGGGGGAGACGCCGACGAGAACACGTTCAACAGCAAGGTCGCCCCACTGGCCGACTACATCAACTCGCATTCCAACCTGACGATCGACGTGGGGCAGGTGCTGTTCGGTGAAACGACCAGCATGACAGGGGACGGTCCGCTCGGCTATTACCTCTCGAAGGTCTATGGCGGAAAGTGGTTCAGCAGCGACACCGAAATGGAATCGGGCTGCGGTATTACCCCCATCAAATACAAGAACAAGTCCCTCGTGCATGGCCTGCAATGGGCCATCGGGCTGGAATGGTATCTGATGGTGAACGATCCCTGGCGGGTGGTGATGAGTACCGACCATCCCAACGGCGGTTCGTTTCTCGCTTACCCGCAGATCATCCGGTTGCTGATGGATCGAACCTATCGGCAGGACATTTTGAAGACGTGTCACCCAATGATTCGCGAGCGGTGCAGTCTGGGGGATTTGACGCGTGAGTACACCCTGAACGAAATCGCGATCATCACACGGGCCGGCCCCGCGCGGATTCTGGGACTCAAACACAAGGGGCATCTGGGGCCGGGAGCGGACGCCGACATCACCATCTACACGCCGCACGAGAACAAAGAAGTGATGTTCGAACTGCCGCGGATGGTGATCAAATCGGGGCGGGTGCTGGTCGACCAGGGAGAGATCCGTGACACGCTGACGGGAAAGACCCTGCATGTCGCGCCGGGTTACGATCAGGATATGGAACAGGGCATTCAGGACTGGTTCGAGAAGTACTATTCGATCCGGTGGCGAAACTACCCGGTTAGCGCGGATTATTTGCATGAGTCGGAACTGGTGCCGATGGGATTGTGATTTGCCCCCCCCTTGGCATGTCACATGAATCCCCCGGTGAATCTCAACAATCCACTTTTCCTCCGTGGAGAAACTGGATACCAGTCGAACGCACCGACTATGCCAACCGTACCGGGTCAACCGTCGACGGGTGGTTCCCGTGGCGTCGAAGCGACGAACTATGGATTGCGTCGTGACTCGACGCGGTCCAATTCGCACGGGAGAAATCCGATGCTTCGTCGTCATCTGGTCACCAGTTTGATTCTCGCCGGCATGGGAACTGTCATCCTGGGAGTGGGAGATTCCGCGGAAGCCTCGGGCGGGTTCCTGTGGCGATACTCCCGGCAGATGACCCCCGCTCGCCATACGAATGCCGCCCGCCGTGAACAGTGCCAGCCACATGTTCCGTACGGTCGAGGGGGGTTCCATTACGGTCGTAACGGATACACCTACCAGGGGTACGGTTATCCCGTCGGGACGCTCACGGGATCACTGTTGGTCGCGCCGATGGGAGTCTCCAGCGGACCCAACGTCCCCCCCGACCCGATCCGGTCGACTGAGACAATTGAACTGACGCCGCTGCCGACCCCCGGTGAGGACGCTCCGCTGCCGGCACTCGACGAATAACAGGTACCGCCAGCAACGGGATTACGCCGAGCCGCGCCCGTCAGGAAGAGGTGCCTGAAAACCGCTTCCTGACGGGCGCGGCTCGGATTCGATTCCTAATTTTCTGCTGAGCGAAAACCTAATTTCCGCTCGTCGCCGGGGCGACCGACTTCTCCCACAGTCCAATCGTCTCACGAATGAAATGCGCCTGGACCGCGATCGACAGATCAAGCGGGTGATGCACGGTCCGTTCTTCGTACAGCGTCTGAATGCGTTCGTCCTGCTGGACCTTTCCGACGACCAGCCCCACGAGAATTGGTGTGCCGGACTCTTCCCGGTGTGAGTCGGCGGTCTCCAGCATCACCGGACCGCCACTGTCGCCGCCGTGGGCCGACATGTCGAGCATCATCAGCGGGTGCGGCGGGATGGGTGTTACCGGGTAGCTCGCGAGCGACGCATGGCGGGCGAGGGGAAAGCCGGCTGGGTTCGCTTCGACGCGCGCCGGATACCCAAACGCTAGAAATCGTCGGCCAATTCGCACCCGCTGTTGTTTGAGGGTCGCTTCGTCGGCGAGTGAGTCAAACGGCAACGGCTGTGCTTCAACGTCTGTAGGGAGTGTCACCTTCACGACGGCGACATCATGTTGCGGGTGCCTGATCCAGAGTGGTTTTCCGTTCGCGCGGATCGCGACGGGTAGATCTCTTCGCTGATAGGTTCCGTCGGGTTGAGGAAGCCGGAGAATGATGGGGGCGACTTCTCCCGGAATCGGCTCAAACACATGATTGGCCGTCACCAGCAGCGACTCGCGGGCGGCGGCATTCACGCCGGATTTGGGCACAATCAGAAAGCCGGTCGCCGTCGACGCGTCATGCTGGATTTTCACCGTCGCCAGTAACACCTGAGTCGGGTGATCCTCCGCGATGACCCCGGTCGAATAACTGGAGATGACGAGTAACGTCACGAGCTGGAGCATATTTCGCATGGGAGGCAGCCGCAGAGGTTGGGGACAGACGGAAGGAATGATGAGTCACGGTGATTCAACGCGCGGGCGCGCGATTGAGAATCCGTTCGATGGCGGCGCGAACCCGACTTATCGGGAGCGCGTCGAAACAGGCCAGGTGTGCCGGCCCCTTTTTGGGGCAGAGTTTGCAGTAGCTGGCGGCGCAGTCGACACTGGTCGCGACCAGTTCGTGTTGCGGCCCCCCCGGGCCTGACAGGCGGGGACTCGTGCAGGTGAAGACGCCGACCACTGGTGTCCCCTGCGCGGCCGCCAGATGCATTGGTCCCGAGTCGTTGGAAACTGCAAGGTCGACTGAGGTCAGCAGTGCCGCGAGTTGTTTGAGATTCGTCCGACCCGCAACGCTGATCGCAGGGGCGGATGACCCGCTCTCCCGCAGCTTGGCCAAGACCGCGTCAGCCAGCGGTTGTTCCCCCCGTGATCCCACCACCACGACCGACCCGGCCAACCCCTGAACCGCCAACGCGAAGTTTTCCGCAGGCCAGCGCTTGGTCACCCAGCCTGCTCCCGCATGAACCGCGACCACTGGCCGGGGCAGACCGCGAAGCTGTTCGTAGACCCACGCTTGTTCTTCCGCTGTGATGGCGATCTCCGCAGAGGGGGGAACTTCGGCGAAGCCCAGGTACTCGGCGACCCGCCAATAGCGCAGATGGGCGGGAACGTCGCGTCCCGTCTCGGGAATGAGATCGGTGCAAGAGAATCGCGAACCTTCACGGGCCGTATGCAATCCCATGCGAACCGGCGCGCCGGTCGCCCACGTCATGCAGCCCGTGCGCAACAGTCCCTGGAAGTCAAACACCAGATCAAAGCGTTTGGAACGCAACGTTCGCAATAACGCCAAGTACAATTTTAATCCGCCGCGACGGTCAAACGGGATTGTCTCGGCGAGACAGGGATGCCCCGCGAGTAGCTCCTGAAACTCCCGATTGACGACCCAGGAAATCGCGGCCCCGGGATAGGCGCGGCTCAAGACCCGGGCCAGCGGCAACGCCTGCACGATGTCTCCCAGCGCGCTCGGTTTGATCACCGCGATTCGGCTGGGGGTGAGTCCGCGAATTTCCGCGGCACGCGCGTTGTGTCCCATCACCAGACGACCGGTACGGGACTTGTGGCGGTGGTCATTCTTCGCTCTGGACCGGGGTCACCAAGGTGCCAATCGAGTCAATGTGGGCGGTGAGAACGTCACCCGGTTTCAAAAACGTCCCCGTGGTGCTGCCAACGCCCGCGGGGGTTCCCGTCGAGATGATGTCGCCCGGTTCCAGCGTGACAAAGCTGGAGATGAACTCGATGATGGCGGCGACCGGAAAGATCATCAGGGCGGTCGAGGCGTTTTGACGGACTTGATCGTTCAACGAGAGGCACATGGGAAGCGTCTGGGGGTCGGGGATCGCGTCCGCCGAGACGACACACGGCCCGCACGGACAAAAGCTGTCGTGCCATTTCCCGTGCAGCCAGTCGAAAAAGTTGTCCTTTGCCCGTTCCTTCCGAGTCGGGTTGGGTTTGAACTTGCGGTTGGAGATATCGTTGATGACGGTGTAGCCAGCGACGGCGGAAAGTGCGTCGGCCTCGGAAATCCCCTTGATGCGCTTGCCGATCACGACGGCGAGTTCGAGTTCCCAATCGATCGCGCCGGGGGAGACTTGGGGAATGCGGATCGGCTGGCCCGGGTTCGTGAGCGTGGTGGTGGGAGGTTTCATGAAGACGTAGGGAAACGTCTCGGCCCGCTCGGCAGCGATCCCGCCCCCTTCTTTGATGTGGTCGGCGTAGTTCCCCGCCAAGAGGAACAGTTTGTTGGGCCGGGGGATGGGAACCAGCAGTTGGACGCCGGCGGTGGGAAGCGCGATCGACGCGACATCAACGGCCCCCGAGCCACTCACCCAGGCCGACAACCGCGACACCGCGTCGTGAGCGGCCCCGCCGGGAAGCGAGAGGAGCAGATCGTCGCTCTCGGGAACATCCATCCGACCGCCCACTCGCTGGGTGTAAATGGCCGACGCGGCCGCCAGGGGGATCAGTCGATCTTCGGAGTAGAACGCGGTGCGGGGGGTACCGGCGTCGAGAAATCGGCAAAAGCGCATGCAACGATCCTGCGTGGAAAGGGATTCCTGCGAAGAGTCAGCCGCCGACTGTAGAAACGGGCGCGCCGGCTGACAATCGTGAGGGCGTTCGGAAGCCGCCGTGCCAGAGATTTCCCGACGAAGTTTCCATTTCTTTCCCTTGCTTCGGACTTCGCTGGCGTAAACAATCGCGGCACACTTTCCCCTGGAGATCGCATGTCGCAGTCAAGTCAACCCCCCGCCCCCCGTTTCGCTCTCTGGAAAGGGATCGTGTCGCTCCTGCTGGCTGGTGGCGCGGTCTACTTTGCCTATCGGCTGATGCCTAAACCCACGGAAGAGTCGCAGGGGCTTAAGCTGTCGGCGGCGCAGTATGAACATCTCTACGCGTTACGGAACCTGGCGTTGGGAGAGATCGAGGCGGCGCTCAGTACGGGGGATTTGAAGCACGCGCTGGAATTACTGGACGAGATTGAACAGATCCTCCCGGGTGATCGATTCGTCACCCAGAATCGGGCGATCACTTTCATTGAGGCTTTACAAACCGCGGGAAAAGCGACCACCCCGGACGTCACAATTGACGGGGTTTTCGAGGCGGTTGAGGCGTTGAAAAAAGCGGATCCCAAGTCCGCGATACCGTACCTGCTGGCTGGCCAGGTCGCGGAGAAGAGTGGCGATGGTGAGCGGATGCTTCCGGAGGTCCAAAAGGCGGTGGAACTCGCACCGAATGACCCGATCGCATGGTATTCGCTGGCGAAAACCGCGGAATTTCTTCCGGATGACGCCGAGGTTGTGAAGGGTGCGAAAGTCGCGCTCACGAAAGCGCTCGCGCTCGACCCCACGAACTCACAACTGCTGCGGTTGCAGGCGAAATCGCTTGCCGAGTCGCAGGATCCCCAGGCGGTCGACGTGCTCGAGACGCTCCGCGGTCAGACGGCGCTTTTGGAGCTGGTGCGTCGCATGCCCGACACGAAGGAAGATCCCGAGAAACTGATCGACGACGCTGTCGCGGCAGTCAAGCGGGAAGACTGGTCGAAAGCGATGGTCTCCAGCGAACGGCTGGGGAACATCATCAAGCGGCAGGACTGGGTGCGGAGTGATCTGCGTCGGCTGGAACCGAATCCGCTGGCGCATGTGGCGCTCGATTTCAGCACGCCGATCGCGTCGGCGGGACATTCGAAGTCGCACGAGAGTCAGCCGATTTCATTCCGTGCCATGGACAGACTGGCCGCTGTCACGTCCGCGACGGAAGTGACCGACTTGAAACTGGCCGACGCCAACGACGACGGTCGGCTTGACCTCGTAATGCTTTCGGCGAACGGTTTGCGGGTTCTGACACGTCAGGGGGCGGAGTGGGAACCTTTGCTGGAGTACGTGGCAGAGGGGCCGTTCCATCAGGTTCTGGTCGCTGACCTGGACCGGGACGAAACGAACACCGAAAAGAAGCCGATCCCTCAAGGGGAACAAACTCCGCTCGCCGACCCACGTGTGTGTGACACCGCGGACATCGATTTTGTCATGGCGGGTTCGGGGGGAATGGTGATCCTCCGCAATGAACTGGTCACGGAGGGAACAGGCCGCCATCTCGTGGCGGTTGAACAATCGGAAGCGTTTTCGGCTCAGCGAGATGTGCGCACCGCAACACTGATCGACTTCGACCAGGACGGAGATCTCGATCTGGTTCTCGCGTTGGAGTCGGGAGTCCGCTTTTGGCGGAATCGGGGGGACTTGACGCTGGAAGACGTCACGCGGCGATCTCAGGCATTGCCCGAGAACGCGAAAATCACTTCGTTCTTCCCGGCTCCCTGGAATCATGATTGTTTCATTGACATTGTCGCGACGACGGCTGCCGGGAGGGTGGGTTTCTTTGAAAACCTGGGGCACTCGACTTTCCGCTGGCAGGAGTTGACCGGCCGGTTCGCGGAATTTTCGGGGATGAGTGACGTCGCGGTGATTGATGCCGACGGCAACGCCGACTGGGATCTGGTGGGGGTGGGGAAGGCGGGGGTTGGACTGGCACTGAGTCGCGCGGCGGATGTGGGAACGATCGCGGCGGTGGATGTCCGTTCGCTGTCATCGACCGGCGGTAACCGATTCCTAACGGTCGACTTCAACAACGACTCCTGGTTTGATCTGCTGACGTGGACGAAGGCCGGCGATGGGGGTCCGCAGGTTCTGTTGGGTGGCCCCAAAGGAGTTTTCAGCACGGAACCGTCTTCCACAGTCGGCCTTCCAGTCGGGCCGGTCTTCGCCCTCGCGGCCGGTGACCTGGATCAGGATGGGGATTGGGATCTGGCGGTCGCCGGCCCCGAGGGGGTGAAGTTTTTCGCGAACGAGGGGGCGGGGAAGAACCACTGGACGGAAGTGAGACTGCGGGCTCAGCCGGCTGACGAAGTGGCGCGTGTGAATCACCTGGGGCTGGGCAGCACTTTGGAAATGTGGCGGGGGCGGGACGTGCGACGGCAGATTGTCACCGGACAGTTCACGCATTTCGGGCTGGGAGAGATTGAGAAGCCCGACATGTTGCGGACGATCTGGACAAACTGCATTCCCCAACCGCGCATCGATCGGCTCGAACCGGACATCGCGGTGTGTGAGGGTCAGGTGCAATCGACGTCGTGCCCGTTTCTGTTCACATGGAATGGCGAGCGGTTTGAATTCCTGTACGACTTTTTGTGGGGCGCTCCGCTGGGACTGCAGTTCGCTGAGGGGGTTTTCGCACCGTCGCGACCGTGGGA
>CAMATH010000020.1 GCA_945860955.1 Planctomicrobium piriforme | reverse complement strand
ATCCCCCGCGTTTTCCAGAGGGGGTTCAAATCCCTCCTCCGCTACCTTTTTCACTACGGCTATCGGTGGGTCATCCGTTAAGATGGAGTCGCCATGCGTTACGACGACCTCATCACACTCATTCCCAGCCACAGCCTCGAAGATTTTCCCAGCGATCTGGGAGATTCGGAGGCGGCTTCACTGCTCAACTCATTCGCCGTCCCGTGGCACCCGGTGCTGCTGGCGGACGCCAAGGTGCTGCCTCGCTGGCATCGCGCCGATGATCCGCCCGACAGCACGCAGAAGCGGTTGATTTTCGTCCCGACCCATTGCGAGGGATGGCTTCCTGGCGGCTGGGCCGAGCGGGTCGTCGACGAAGGTTGCGTCGTCGTTCGCAACCTCTCCGACCGGGCCGAGATTCTGGCACAGGCGCTCGCCCCGCTGGGAGAGTTTCCCATCGTCGACGCCGATCTCGCCGCCGACTTTCTGGCGCTCGGTTTCACGCACCTTCAAATCGAGCTGCTCACCCGCAAAATGCGGAACTTCAGCAGCCTGGATGAAACGCACCTGCGGCGGGAAGCGGTCGCGGCGGCCGAAGCGGCCGTCGCGGGTGAAAACGACACGGCTCGTGTCCATTTGAAAGAGTGTTTCGAAATCCTCGTCGAGGCGCGCGAACGCTTCTACCCGGTCGACTGCTACCTGATCGACCTCTGTCTGATCATCCCCAAACTCGGTGGGGACGAACTGCAGAAGGCGCTCGCCACCCGAACCCCCATCAGTCTGCTCGCCTCAGCGACCGATCTCGTCGCCATCACCGATCAATTTCCCGAGACGGCCCAGCAGATTTCCGCAGGTTGTGAAGAGGGTTTTGTCGCGCTGGTCGGAGGCGATCTGTCGGAACATCCCGTTTCGTTCATGGCGATCAACTCCATCCTGTGGCAAATGCAGGAAGCGCAGCGGATCTTCCGCGAAAAAGTCGGTCACACGTCGCGGGTCTGGGGACGCCGGCGGTTTGGCCTGTTTCCCCAGTGGCCACAGATTCTGAAGAAGGCGGGGTTCACCGGGGCGCTGCACGTTGTTCTGGACGACGGTTTCTATCCCGATCACGAACACTCCAAATTCCGCTGGGCGGGGATCGAACATACGTCCATCGAGGCGGTCTCGCGGATACCACTCGCGGCCGATGCCCCCACCAGTTACCTGCGGTTCCCGTCGCGGATGTCGGAGTCGATGGACCACGACCACACGGCGGCGGTCTTCTTCGCCCGCTGGCCCGATGTGACCACTCCCTTCTTCGAAGACCTGCGGCGGATGCAGAACTACGCCCCAGTTCTGGGGCGATTTGTCACATTGACGCATTTCTTCGAACTAACCACCAGCGCCACGACGACGGGAAACTACAAACCGCGCGAATACTTGACGCCGTTCCTGTTTCAGGCGGTCGCCCGTGATGAGGCGAACCCGATCAGTCGGTATGCCGAGCTGGTGAATCGTCGACAACGTCTGGATCGCGCCTTGTGGTTACAGGGAGTCCATGCGGTGTTGACCGGTCGCCAGCCGGGGTCACCGGCGCTCGAGGAACTCGAACGCGCGAGTGAGTCACTGGGGGAAACCGCCGCCACCGACGCGATCGCGGCCCAAAACACCGCGATCGAGGCCCTCTCGCAGTCGGCCGCCGAGGGACTCGCCAAGCTTGTTCTCAATGGTGCCGGGGATCGTCCGGGCTTTCTCGTCTTCAACACCCTGGGATTCCAGCGGATGGTCGCGGTCGACCTCGACTGGCACGGTCCGCGACCGGTCGCGTCGGGGGACCAGGTGCGGGTCCAGTGGACTGAACGGCATGCTCAACTTGTGGTCGATCTGCCCGGCGCGGGCTTCGCATGGATCCCGTCGGAAAACGGCGGCGTCGCTCCGGCGAATCCCAAGGATCCAGCGCTCGCCGACGGTCATCTGCTCCAAAACGAACTGTTCGAGGTCCACATCAACTCCCAGACGGGAGGAATCGCGAAAATCAAGGGGCACGGCCGCAAGCCGAACCGGTTGAGCCAGCAGTTGAATTTCCGCTTCTCGCGGGAGCGAACGTTTGACGTCAAAACGGGGGACCAGGTCGAACAGGTGAAGTCGCACTACGCCGAGATGCGACGTCAATCGACAGAGGTCACCGCCAGCGGTCCGACGCTGGGGGAAATCGTGACGACCGGTCAGATCGTCGACCAGAAAAATGGGGATCGGCTGGCTGAGTTTCGCCAGACGGTGCGGGTCTGGCGCGGACGCCCTGTGGTCGAGGTGATCGCCGAGCTGACGATCGACCGCATGCCCGACGCCGAGCCGTGGCACAACTACTTCACCTCACGATTCGCCTGGCACGACGAGTCGGCGGCGCTGTCGTATTCCGCGCAGGGGGGCGTTCACGCGATTGCCGACGAGCGGATTGAAAGTCCGCACTTCATCGAGATCGCGACCACCGAAGAGCGAACCACGCTGTTGCCGTTGGGGATGCCGTTCCATCGCAAGACCGGTCCCCGCATGCTCGACAGCATTCTGATTGTTCCCAAAGAGAATCAGCGGCGATTCCGGTTTGTCATCGCGATCGACCAGGACTACCCGATGCAGGCGGCGCTCGACGCGATGACTCCGGCGGCGGTTGTGCCGACACGAACGGGACCGCCGCGTGGCGGGTCGGCAGGCTGGTTCTTCGCGATCGAACCCCGGAACGCGCAACTGGTGGGGCTGTTTCCGTCGGTCGCGGTCCCGCTTGCCGAGGAAGAGACGCCGCCTGAAAAACCGCCGTGCGGCTGCCGACTGCGACTGGTCGAAACCGAAGGTCGCCCGGCTCGGGTTCGGGTGCGGTGTTTGCGCAATCCGAAGCAGGCGCGGCAGGTCGATTTTGAAGGGCGCACCCTCTGCCCGCTGTCGATCGACGGCGACGGGGTTCTGGTGGATCTGACGGCGTACGAAATCGCGGACGTTGAGATTCTGTTTTAAGGACTGCCCGGCGAATGATCGTCACTATCGACGGACCGGCGGGGGCGGGAAAAAGCACCGCGGCGCGACAACTGGCCCAGCGTCTGGGATTTGAATTCCTGGACACGGGCGCGATGTACCGCGCCGTCACGTGGTACTGTTGCCAGCACAAGATCGATCTCGCTGACCCCCACGCCGTGGCCGACGCGGCGCGGCGGATGTCTTTGGAACTCGTGGACGACCGCGTCCAGGTGGATGGCGAAGATGTGAGTCTGGCGATCCGGACGCCGGAGGTCACCCGCGAATCGCGGCATGTGGCTGGGAACAACGTGGTCCGGCAATTTCTGGTGGAATTGCAGAGGTCGCTGGCCGCGGGACGCAATGTGGTGACGGAAGGCCGCGATCAAGGGACGGTGGCGTTTCCCCACGCCGAGTGCAAGTTCTTTCTGGTCGCCGACCCGCGCGAACGGGCGCTCCGCCGGCAGCGGGAACTTGAACAGCGCGGCCAGCAGGTGTCGCTGGAAGAGTTGCTGCAACAGCAGTCGCACCGCGATCAACGGGATGCAGAACGGGAATTCGGAGCGATGCGGGCCGCGGAAGACGCCCACGTGATCGACACGTCATGCGTTGAACTGGAGCAGGTGGTGGCCCAGTTGGAGCGATTGGTGCGGGAACGGATTGGTGGCTGATCTGGGGAGAGACTCTGGTGGATCTTGATCAACGCGTGAGTGAGGGGGGAAAAGTTGAGACAGGATGAAAAGGATTGACAGGATAAAGGGGTTCACATCGGCGGTTTCACGGTTGTTGGACGGTATTCCCTGGATCATGCGGTGCCATGGAAATGTGTTCTTCAGTGTTCGAGTCCATCGGGTCAGCCCGGCAATCGACATCAGTGGGTGTCCCCATTTCATCGGGCGTGCCGGTGCGATCGCTGGCTTCCATCGGTTCAAGCGGCAGCCCGAGTTCCCGCCGGGCGGTCCGTTCGATGTCGAGCAGTTCTTCGTCAAGTGGACTTTTCGCGAGGCGGCTTTCCGCCGCTTTGTCAAACTGCGCGCGGGCGGTGGCTTCATCTCCCTTCCGCCAATGAATGATCGCCAGATAGTACCAGTCCGCCGCCGGGACTCGAGTCTTGAGTTCCAGGGACTTTTCAAACGCGGCCTGAGCGGCGTCCAGATCTCCGTTCAGCAGATACCCCAGTCCCAGCGTGTTTAGAAAAAATGGCGTCGCGGAGTCGAGTTCCACGGCGCGTTGGGCCATCTTCAATCCCTCCGCAGGATTCAGCACGGCTGGGTCGCGTGCCAGCAGCAGGTGCCAGGCGAGTGAGTTGCAGGCGGTCGCGTCATTGGGAACCAGCCGGACGAAGTCCCGCGCCACCTGCAGTTTCTCTTTCTCCCTTTCGAACCGCGGAGGGGTGGCAAGTACTCGAATCACGCTGTTTTGCAACTGCCGAACCCAGGTCAGGGCCGGCTCTGCCTCAACATGCAGATCCCTGAATAGGTTCATTCCCTCCATCGCCCGGTCCCACGCCGCGTCGTAATCGCGCAGCGCGGCCAACCTGCGACTTTCGGCCACCAGAATCGCTCCGAGCCGCGATCTCGCTTCGACGTCGCCCGGCAACACCTCGAGAATCCGCCGAAGCTGAACCTCCAGTTCGCGTTGCAGTTGGTCAGCCTCGGGCTGGTTCTTGCGGCCCAGTTCAATCGACTGCATCTGAGAAAGGCAATAGACGTGGGTGATCCGCAACCCGCGATAGGCGGGGTACTTGAGTGACGCCGGCTCGGCGTGACGGAGCGCCTCTTCGAGTACACGCAGCGCATCATCGGGACGTTTGAGGTCGGAATACAAGCTGGCGACTTGCAGGCTGACTCGCGCGAAGTACATCGCTTCATCCCGGGGATTGCTGGTCGCCTCGATCTGACTTCGTCGCAGTTGCAGCGCTTCATTGGCCAGATCGAGCGCGGCGGCGCGATCGGTCTTCGCCACATGCCCCGCCAGTCCCCCCAGCGCGAGCGAGAGTTCCGCCGCGGCGGGGTTCTTGTCGGGGAATGTGACCATCACCTCCCGTTGAATTCGCACCGACTCTTCCAGCGCCGATCGGGCTTCGTCCGCCAGTCCGTTCGCCAGCAACGACTGCGAGAGATTCATCAGCGCGTTACCCAGAACAAGTTTGTCGAAGGTCACGTGGGACGGGTTCTCAATCACCTGCCGTGCGAGCCGCGCACTCTCGCGCGCGATGACCTCTGCGTCGCGCCATTTCGCCTGTTTCGACAGCGCCACCCCCAGAAAAACATGGGCACCCCGCAATTCCCGCAGGACATCGAGCGTGTCCCCCTGCGAGGCGCGGACTTGTTGGAACAGATCGATCGCGCCGCGATAACTCTGTTCCGATTCCTCATGCAGTCCCAGTTCCAATTGCGCCCAGGCCATCTGAAGAACCGCCTGCGCGGTTCCATGCGCCACAGGGCGATCCGTTTGAGTTCGTCATCGGGCAGGCGATCGAGCAGCCTCTGCCATTCCTCGGCGACCTCGACCACAAACTCGGGGCTCGGTTCGCGATCCAGCACCATTTCCAAACCGCGCATCCCCGATTCGGCTTCTTCCCGTGTCAGAAACACCGAGCCACCAACGACGTGCCCGCCTCCCCGTTTCTGCCGAAATTCATCGCGAACCGCCTTTTGAGCTTTCCTGACGGTCATTGTCACCAGAAGTTTCCACAGCCCTTCGCGGTCTTCGAGATCGGGGAAACGGCCCTGCCCGACACCCCGGCAGAGACTGTGCAAGGCGCTGAGCGCGACGTCTTCACCATCCGTCGGCAAACGCGGGGCCGAGTCGAGTTTTTTGCGGGCGAGGACCGCGAGTTTGGCGAAATAGCGGTCCCACAGCTTCTGCGCGGCGTCCCCGTTTCCTCCCTTGAGGTCGACCAACCACTGCGTCACCGAATCGGGATTCGCCATGCGGATCCTTATCCCGCAGTGGCGGGCTGGGGTTTCTTGGGGGGGATCGGAGTTTTCGGTGCCTGTTCTTCGACGTCGACAATCTCCAATTCCGGCAGGCTCACTTTCGCACCCGTCCGTCCAAAGACGACGGGGATGATCTCTTTGGAAATCGCGGCGTCAAACGTCAGGCCGAAATACTTGTGGGCCGGCGTCGACAACCGCAAAACCCATTTGAAGAAGCTGACACGCACCGACTGAAGCCACGGAAGGCCTGGCTCCGTGATAATCTCCTCTTCCCCAACTTCAATGATCCAGCGTTCCGCCGCGATGTGAATCCGACCCTGGCGATGGAGTTCCCGCAACGCTCCCCGGATATCGGGCTGCTCCATGTAGCCGTACGTGACGATCACTGAATCGATATCGTGACCGATATTCACGACTTCGTACCGTTTCGCAGGATCCGCCTCGGCGATCGAAACCTGGTTCACATAGAACATGGTGACGTGGGACGGCAGAACGCCATATTTCTTAAGGAAGATTCGCAGACTGACCGGCACGTAGTCATCAAGACTGCGAATCGGGCGGGAACACAAAAAGACCGCGGCGCGATCGCTTTCCACGAGCCGTCGGCGGCCTTGAATCAACGATCGGGCGAAAGGCAAATTCTCGCGCAGTGTCAGTTCGAGTTCGTCGAGCATGTCGCGGAGCGCCACCAGCCATTCGAGCTTTTTCCCGTCGCGAACTCCAAATTCGTAAAACGCGTCCGCGAGCTGTTTCCGCCCCCACTGCCAGACGACCATGATCGCCACCAGCCCGGTCGCCACCAACACGGGGAAGTAACCCCCACTGGTGAACTTCAACAAATTGCTGGCGAAGAACAGCAGATCGACCAGCATCAATGGCGTGCAGACCGCGAAAACCTGCCAGAGCTTCCAGTTCCACCGATAATAGGCAACGTATCCAAACGCCAGCGTGGTGACACCCATCGTTCCCGTGACCGCGATCCCGTACGCGGCCGCCAGACTTCCCGCGGTTCGAAACGTCAGCGTGACGGCGATGCAGCCCAGGAACATCGACCAGTTCACGATTGGGATATAGACCTGCCCGTCCGTCTCGCGGCTGGTGAATTTGACCGCATGGCGGGGTGAAAAACCCAGGACGATCGCCTGTTTGACGATCGAGAACATGCCGGTGATCAGCGCTTGCGACGCGATGAAGGCGGCGATGGCGGCAATCACCATGTCGGCTCCCAGAATCACGTTGTCCACCCCGGGATTTCCCGTGCGCGGCGTCAACGCGTAGAACGTGTTCGCCCGGGCCGGCACGCCATTTTCCAGCATGTAGCCGATCTGCCCCGCGTAATTCAGCACGAGACAGGGCAGCACGATGTAGAACCACGTGTACATCACAGGGCGTCGTCCTGAATCGCGGGGATCGACACTTTCCCCCTCACGCATTGGTCGGTCACTGTGCGCGGTGAAGTGTCCGATGTCGGCATACTTCGCCTCTCCCCCTGTGATTGCCAGAACCACCACCCCCAGTACCACAAACGCCCCGAGACCGGGGAAGTTCACCAGGAACTGGATCGCATACGACGGATCCAGCGACTTGAATACTTCGGGGTGTCGCACCATGTACGGAAACCCCTTGATCGCGATCCAGGGGAACCACACCAGCAGCATAAACCAGCCAAACAGTCCGCCGATCTTGCTGGTCCCCCGCCACTGTGGCTTGAACAGCACGAACAGACTGAGCAACGTCGCCCCGAGCGCCAGATTCTCGCCTAACGGTTCGTAAGCACCCAGCATACTGATCGGGGGAGTAATGATTCCGTCGGCGGCAAGCAGGCCGGCAGCCGCGACCACCAGATAGGTCAACCCGGTGAGGCCCGCGATTTTGCCGGTGTATCCTTTGAGGAGTCCCCATAGGGCGAAGGTCCCTCCCTCACCGCGATTGTCGGCCCGCATGATCAGCAGGTCGTACTTCACGGTCAGAAAGATCAGAGCCCAGAAGATCAGGCTCAAGCTCCCCATCGCGTCGTTCGCGAAGACCAGCTTGCCCCCCTGTTCGATCATTTCGTCGACGAGGTCGGGGGCCAGATCGTGATTCCTCAGTTTGATTGTCTCGCGGGTGATTTCCATCACCGTGTACAAGACGGACGTCCCGATGTCGCCATAGACAGTCCCGGCCGCTTCGCGCATTCGCGTGAACAGCCCATGCCCGTGCGCATGGTTCTCCGGGCCGGTGGCGTGGGTTCCTTCGGAAGCGGAGCGGTTGGAATGACCAGGCGCACCGGACGAATCGGCACCTCCCTGCGGCGACGACTCACGAGATTCAGACATACAACTCAGAGAACCGAAGCGGTTCCACTCCGAAAAGAGAAAGAGGAACAAGTCGAGTCTGGGCGAGCTGCGAACAGCCTACAGTACGATCGGATGACTTGCCACTCTGTGAACGTGTGTGTTGGAACGCGAAGGTCGAGGTCAGTTTGTGATTGCACGACCGAATTCGGCGGGGCGCAGGATCCCAGTGATGTCCCAGGATCAGCACAGGCGCTGGGAACCAGTTCTGGTCCGTCGCATTGTCCGCCACCGGAAAGCACGGAAGTCGCAACCCATTTTCGCATGGCAACCCCACGCGCGGCGGACGACCCAATGTTCCAATTTCCGTGAATTGCCGGCTTCGCCGGTCTATTTCTTCACCGGCACACCGAAGTCCCCCCCCAGATCGCGCCAGTACGAATGCACATGGTTCGCGTCGTTCTGGGTGTTGTTGTATTCAATCAGGAAGGTCGGGCCCTGAACCCGGTAGTAGTGCCGCTGGTTCCGCTCGGTCTCTCCCCACCATGCGAAATGAATTTCATCGAATCCAGCCCGCATCAGGCGTTCGCGACGTTTCGCCGCGACATCGCCGGGCATATTGGCCAGATACTCTTCCAGCAGTTCGTGCAGGAGTTTCTTCTGGTCGGGGTTCATTTTGCCGGCGGCGAGTCCGACCACCGGTGTGTTGTCCGCCTGGGGGGTGTTCGCCCCGCGGAGATCGTCGGGGGCTTTGGTGTCGAGATGAATCGCCGCCTTCCCTTCGGCAGATGCCAGTTTCAAAACCTGCCGGGCGAGATCTTCCTCGGCCCCCAGGACGCGAATTGCCCGCTTGGGGCCAGCGTCAATCAGCGCGGGGTTGGTCCCATAGAACTCCGGGGTGCTGCCGATCACGTCGCCGTTGTCGAGCGTGAAATTCAGAGACAGGTGGTGTCCCTCGAGTCGCCAGCCCCATTTCCCCTTTGCCGACGGCGTTCCGAACACACTGAGATAGTACTTTCCAGGATTGCGGCGTTCGCGACGTTCTGTCCGTTCACCCGCTTCCAAAAGGTACAGAACTTCTTCAAGGCTCATGATCGACAATGTCTGGTCAAAGCCCGCTTTCGACAGCCCGCTGGAAATGAACTCCTGGGCGGCCTTCAGCGCTTCCCCCTCCAGCTCACGCAAGGGAAGTCCTTTGCGTTCGCGCGGAATGAAGTGCCAGTTCAACCGCTCGGCGTCGTCGAAAGCGAACGACACCTTTTTCAACTGGTCAGGGCTCAGTGACTTCTGAAACTTGGCGGCCGCCTGAAACATCCCTTGCGACGAGGGAACCTGCTGATCTGCCTGACCCCACAACAGGGCGACCATGGTGACCAGAACCAGGCCGGCGGTGGCGAACTTCGTGAACGGACGGGACATCTTGGAAAACTCTCGAACGCAGTTGTTTTGCACTGACACAGGCGCGACGGCATCGTCCGCGCCCCTACGTTAACCGCGCGACTGGTGATTCGTCCAGTTGACGGGACCGCCCCATTGTCTCGTGTTGTATTTCCCGTCGCGCGAAGTAGACTGAGATTCTCGTCCCGCAATGTGCTAACCGGCACAACAGATAACGCGACGTCCAAGCCGAGCCAATCCAATCGAATCCGAGCCGCGCCCGTCAGGAAGCGGAAAACGCACACCGCTTCTTGTTGGGCGCGGTTCGGCGCAAACCCCCGTCTTGAGCCACGAGAAGAATCATGAGTGCCCGCGTGACACCCGATTTCTGTCCCCCAGCCGGCAGGTCCATTCTTCTGCTTGTGGCAATTCACCTGCTGTCCACCCATTTCGTCTCTGGCGCTGAGCCAATCTTCGCTCCAGGTTCAATGCCCGAGTTGCTGGCTGAGGAAGGAGCCGGCGAAGGCCCCGCCTGGCACCCGGAACTCGGCTTGCTGACCAGCGGAGGTGGTCACATCTACCGGCGGGATCTCGCGGGAAAGCAGTCGATCTACGGGGAAAACGCCGGCTCCAACGGTTTGATGTTCGACCGCCAGGGACGGTTGATTATTTGTGAACCGGTTCGTCGCCAGGTTTCCCGTGTTGAAAAGAACGGCGACGTGACTGTGCTGACCGAGCGTTACGAAGGCAAACTCTACAACCAGCCGAACGACCTGACGATCGATTCGAAAGGCCGTATCTACTTTTCTGACCCCCGCTACGGAGATCGCGCCGACATGGAACTGGTCGACGCTCAGGGGCGCAAGGTCGAAGGGGTGTACCGTATCGATCCCGATGGCAAAGTGACGCGGATTATCACGCACGAAGTCGACCGGCCGAACGGGCTGGTGATCACTCCCGACGACAAGTACCTGTATGTCGCCGACAATAACAATGACACCGAAGGGGGGGCTCGCAAGCTGTTTCGGTTCGATCTCAAGGGTGACGGGACGGTCGATTTCGCGTCGCAGAAACTGCTGTACGATTGGAAGAAGACGCGTGGTCCCGATGGTATGAAACTGGACGCTTTGGGGCGTCTGTACGTCGCGGCCGGGCTGAACAAGCAAAACCCGCCGTTCGAAACCCAGGACGAGCCCACCGCCGGGGTCTATGTCTTTTCGAGCGAAGGAAAACTTCTGAAATTCGTCCCCATTCCACGAGACGAAACCACAAACGTCGGTTTCGGCGGCCCCGATCTGAAAACCCTGTACATCACGTCCGGCGGCAGCCTGTGGAGTCTGAGGACCATGACCCCCGGAAAACCGGCGTGGCCGATGCTGAAATAACCGGGACAGAGTCCCCCAGCTTCCGTGCGACAGCGTCGCATTTGACGCTACGAAGGTTTCGGATACGGGGGATTATCCGGGGGCAATTCGCCTCCCGAACTGGGGGAACCGATCGTTGCCAAGTCGATTCCCATGGCGGACGCTCCGACCAGCGGGAGAAGCTCGTCCGGTTCGGAGTGCGCTCCGAGGTACACTTCGTCGAAGTCGTTGCCATCAACACTCCGCCGCAACAGAAAATAGATGACCGTCGCGCTGCTCCAGAAGAAGCTGTAAACAAAACCGACCACCAGTGTCGCCAGGAGGCACATCCAGAATCGGGTGAACCTTGAACTCCAGGAGACGGGTGTTGGGGACCGTCCCGGTTCGCCATCACCCCCCTGGGCGGCCTCGACGATCGGCGTCAAATCGGCACGTGGGTCGATGTCTGAATCTCCCTCCAGATTCCCTTCCACGGGTTGTCCGTTGACAGGCGAATCACCATCAAAACCCCAGTCAATTTTCGGGACGGCAAGAATCGGCGGGGCCTCGACGATCGCATCGCGAATCGCAGGGAGTCCACCTCCCCAGGCGACCCCACACAGCGCCAGTCGCAACGTCAACTGCGCCATGAACAGCACACAAAACGCGCCAAACGATCCGTTCAGCATCGTCAACGCGATCTGTACGATGTAGTACCGCGGGCGTTCATAGACATAGTTGTAAGCCCGGCTCATTCCATCGAACCCGTCCGTCCCTTCCACGCTGATCGTCGCCACCATCAATGGCCACCCGCACGCCAGCCCCATGACCACGATCGCCAGCAGCAGCGCCAGGATCAGGAGCGGCCCCCAAATCAATCCCAAGAGTCCCGGACCAACCCCACCACCAATCCGCCCGGTCAACCCTCCCAGCGCACACAACCCCCCCAAGAACGCGATTCCCCCCAGTGGGAGCATGGGACTGGCGAAATACGATAAGGCACGGGCGAAAGAGAACTTCAATGCGCCCCAAAAATGGGTGCTTTGGTCCCGCGCGAATTCCACCGCGGCGCTCCGCGCGATCGCTCCGCCAAATACCGACCAGACCAGCAGCCACCACGCGGTCCGCGACAACGCGATCGCCACATCGTGCAGATCCGACTCGGGGCGAAACAGAACCTCGACCGCCCCCAGCACATCACGAACCGGGATCAGAACGACTTGCCAGTTGGAGAGAAGATCCCGCAGGAACGGAATCGGCGCAGACAGTCCGTCATAAAAACTCTGGACCAGGTCGGCTGGAGAATCTGACGCGGTCCGCCCCGGAGTGTCGGAAGTGAATCGGAATCCCAGATCCATTTCCCAGGGCCACAGCGGTTGGCCGTCGGTCGCCAGGGCGGAATCGGCTGGAGCCGACTCGCCCGCCAGCGAATCGATCAGTCGCATTCCGCCTGTCGCCAGCAGCAACCCCAGCGCGGCCAGAAACAGTTGTCGAATTCGTAGCGCCAGACGAATCGAACGGAACACGTGAACCCAGGGGAACACCCGCCGGTAGTCGAATCCCTCTGTGGGCAGGACACGTTCGTGCATATTCATCGCCGAAGAACCGTTGGAATCCATTCGCCGCACGTCGGTGGAACGGTGTGCGTGCGTTGAAGTATATCCGGGTGCGGTTCGACTGTGCCAGAATCGGGTTTTCGGGCACCGCCATTGCGATGCGATACCTCGTACGCTCGGAAACGAGACAATTTCGGGGAGACTTTGTGCGAAATCGAAATTTCCTCTCAAGTTTTGACCGAGGATCATTCGGTTCGCTGTTGACACTCTCCCGGCAATTGGGGTATTCCACCGCTCCTCCCTCGCGATCCCTCGCGTCACTTCCCAGATTTCCCCTCGTTCCCGTCCGCGATTTGACCCCGTCCAATCGCACCGCTGGTTTCGAATCGTCGGTTTCCTTCCGCCCGATTTGAACCCGCCACATCCGCCGCGTCCCCCGCGCAAATTCACGGTTGGTTCCACACCATGCACAAGTTGTTGCATTCGGCCAATTCCCCGGCTTCTGGTACCCACTCCACGGGAGCCACGATCTGGAATCGACTCGGGCGTTGGCTGGTGCGGGCGCGTCGCGCCGGCCTCGCGGCCGCCGTCTGTGGGTTATCCTTCGCCGGCTCGACCATCAGGGCGGAGGACGGCCTGGGAATTCAGGCACGCATCGGGCATATTGAAGGGCAGGGGATTCCTCAGGTTCTCCCCGTCACCCCACTCGAATTGTTCCCCTATTACGAATCCGACGGCACGTTGATGTTCAGCGATTTGCGCTGGGTCATCACCAACGACGGGACGTTTGGTGGAAACCTTGGTTTCGGCTACCGGTTCTTCGAACCGGAAACCGATCGGATCTATGGAGGAAGTTTCTGGTACGACATCGACAATACCCGTCAGTTACTGTTCCAGCAGCTTGGATTGAGCTTCGAATCGTACGGCACAAATTTCGACGTGCGGGGGAACGTGTACCTTCCCGTCGGTCCCGAATCGCGTCAGGACAGCCTCACGCTGATCAACGGCAGTTTGCAGTTCCAGAATCAGAACCTGGTTTACTCGCAGAGCCGAACGTGGTACACGGCGATGAAAGGGCTTGACGGCGAAATTGGGATCCCAGTACCGGGGAGCATCGCTGAGTCGATCGACTTGCGAATCTACGGCGGCGGGTATTTCTACCAGAATTCGTATCACGACATTCCGGGCATTTCGACCCGACTTCAGGCGAATCTGTTTCCCGGTCTCGACGCGACGGTTCAAGTGACGTACGACTCGTTTTTCGAGACCAGGGCATTCGCCGGGATTTCGTGGACGTTTGGCCCGTTGCACTATTCGAACTTCGATCGTGGCGACACGATGGGGCGACTTGGCGAACACGTGACCCGAAACTATACGGTGGTGGCAACCCACCAGCGGCAGACGGAAACGGTGGTGGCGACCAACCCGGTGACCAAACAGCCCTATCGTTTTTCGCATGTGAACAGCTTTGCATCGCAGGGGGGGACGGGAGGAGTGAATGACCCCTTCGGGACAATCGCCGCCGCTCAGGCTTCGCATCCGGACGTGGTGTTTGTTCAAGCCGGGAGTGTGTTCAGCGGTGCGGACGCTCAGGTTGTGATGTACAACGGCCAGCGGCTGCTGGGTGACGGGAACGGAATTCAACACATCTTCCAGGTTCCCGAACTGGGATCGGTGTTCGCGCCCCATGGTCCGACCTCGGGTGCGTTGCCGATCTTGCAAAACGCCAGTGGCGACGCAGTGACCCTCGCCAGCCATACCGAACTCAATGGATTCTCGATTGTGAATCCCGCCGGCCGCGGCCTGGTGGGGAATGGCGTCGATCAGGCCCTGGTGCGGAATGTGTCGATTTCCGGGAGCAGCAGCCATGGCGTCGAGTTGTTCAACACGGCGGGGAACGTGCAGTTCGACAATCTGTTCGTGACAGGTACCACCGGCTCAGGGGTTCGCGTTTCGGGAGCAGGCGGGACCACCCGATTCACCGGATTGACTCACATCTCTCAAACCGGTGGCGCGGGTGTGTCGCTCGCGAATCTCGGTTCGGGTTCGAGTGTGACGTTTGACAACCTGCTGGTCGAGAAGCGGTTTGGCCGCGGGTTTGAGGCCGACAATGTCGCCGGCTCGGTCACGGTCAAAGGCAATACACAAATCAACAACGAGAATTCGGCCGTCGCATCGGCGGTCGACATTCGCAACTCTTCGGGTCTCTTCACGTTCAATTATCTGCAGGCCACGGGGGCCAAAGGTTCGCCCGGCGTGAATCTGCAGGACAATACGGGAACGACGTCCGTTCGGACGCTCGATGTCACCAGCGATGGGGCGACCGCGGTGCGGGCGTTCAACGCCGGCACGTTCAAGATCAATCCCGCGGTCAATGGTGTGGTTGATCTCACCAAGGGAGGAACGATCGCGGCGGTCAACGGGACGGCGATCGACATTGAGAAGACCGCGCTGGAGGCGAATCTGATGGCGGTCTCCAGCAGTGGTGCCGCCACGGGCCTGCGCCTGGTGAACGATACGGGCAGCTTCACCGTATGGGGATCGGGAGTCGACTCCTCGGGTGGTACGATCGAGGGAGCCACCACGGGGGTCTTCCTGAAGGATGTCGAAACGGTCGGCTTCAACTTCATGCACTTCGATGGCAACGGCACGGGAATTCGTGCCGAGAATACGAAACTGCTGGTGTTTAACAACTCCAAAGTGATCAACTCCACCGGGTTTGGTCTCGACACGGTCGACGTGCAAGCGCTCAATATCTCCAACTCGATTTTCCAAGGAAACTCCGGGCTGAATGTGAACTCTCAATTCAGCAAAGTCCTGGCGTACTCCTACACCTTCAACAACAGCCTGTTTGTTTCCGACGCGTCCGACAACGTTCTGCTGGCGGCCACCGGTGGCGGCGCGGGATCGAGTCTCAACCTGTTCACGAGCCATGTGGAGTTCGACAACAGCGTCGTCGGAACAACCGGAATGCGTGTGAATTGGAACGGTGCCCTCTCGGGGACAGTCGACGGAAACGTGTTCAATGGAATCGGTGGAACCAACACCGGACTTGCCGTCACCAACACCGGAACGTCACTTACCAATCTGGCGATCACGAACAACGTGATGCGATTCACCAACGGCAACGGGACCGGGGTGAACCTGAACACCGTCTCGTCTTCGCAGGTTTCGCTGGTCAATAATCTGGTGGAGCTCAGCGGCGCGAGTGGAACCGGGTTCCGGTTCAGCACCGTCAGCCCCACGTACACGATCACCAGCAACACGATCCGCGACTTCACCGGTGGCTCCACCGGCATGCTGTTTGATTCGCTGACGGGACCAGGCAGCGTGACGCTCAACAGCAACCTCATTGACCTGTCGACCCAGTCGGTCCTGCTCGATCGGGGCATCATCTTCTCGAGCATCACGAATTCAATTCAGTTGTTCGGCACCCAGAACAACCTGATTCAGAATTCGGCGGTCGACTTCTCGGTCCCGGCGGGAACCACCACCGGATCGGTCCGGATCAACGGTGCGAATCGCCCGTAGTCGCTACTCTCCGGCCGCCTGTTCGATCTGCACGAGCGACGTGTAAGTGCCTGGTTTGGGGATTCGTGCGACGACCGTTTCGTACCACGTGTGCAATCCCAGCACGGCCCGCGCCAGTTCGGGCGTGGTCAGAGCGCGATAACAGAGCAGGTGTTCGCCGCCACACTGCCAGCGGGCGGCGCTCGCCTGGTGCGGACCAATGACCACCCGCGACTCCGACACGGTCAACCGTCTCCAGACCGCGGGCTTTTTCGCACGAGACGAATTCCAGTCGATCAACAGCGGTACCCACACATTGCCGCCGACAATCGACTGTTCCAGTTTCAAGGTATCGCCGTGGATCTCCAGACTCCCACCCGAACCGTCGGCAGGATCGGAACCTAAGCCCAACGGAAACAACCGGGCGCTCATGCCCTTCGCTTTCAAAACCCGCTCCCGGGTCTCTGTCGAGATATCAGCCGTGAGCTGTGCCGCCAGGGGAATTGTCGTCGTGTAATTCACCACAGCCGGCGCGCCGGATTCGGAAATGACCGCGTCAGCCAACAGCGCGAACTCACCATCGCGGGACACGAACAGCATCCGGTCGATTCGCAATCCCTCGGCAGGCTGCAATTGCAGCTCCAGATAGTCGCCATCGGAGTCCGAGTGCCAGCAGACCGATTCCCAGGCCCCCTTCGCGGGAATTGCCGACCCGTCGGCCATTTGCAGTTCGGCTTCCCATGCTCCCGCAAAGACTGGTCGTTCACCGACCGCGAACGACAGCACCACCTGACCCTGCGAATACTCGACTTCCATCCGGTCGGCCGACTCGCCGGTCGCCGCCGCCAATACCGCCCGGCGGTCCTTTTCGACATGCTTCCCGCGCGCGGGCTTCGCCCCTTTTTCGCCTTTCGACGTCGGCTTGGATTTCGCCGCGCGAGTCGCCCCTCCGGTCATCCGCTTCGTGCCATGCGTGCCAGGATGATCCGCGTGCGCCGTGCCGGAAGGGCGCTTGGGAGTTGAATTCGTTCGAGCCATGAAATGCGGTGATCGTGTGGTGAAAACGGTCCGGAAGTTGCCCGGGCGTAGAATCATCGCACAGTACCACAAGCATCGGCTGCGGAAAACTGTCGGAAGAGCGATAACTCGGAATTCAGCAGTCGGATCCTCGTGTTGGCAATCCGGCTCCCAATTCCACCACAGTGTCGCGCAGAATTGCCCCCGCCTGTTCAGGCAACACCGAGTTGATATAGAAACCACTCCCCCATTCAAATCCCGCGATTCCCGTCACCCGCGGAATGATCTCCAGGTGCCAGTGGTAGTGGGGCAGGTCGGCCGAGCCAAACGGCGCGGTATGCAGCATGTAATTGTACGGCGGATTATCGAGTGCTCGTTCCAGCTTTCGCAACACCCCCTGCAACACGCCCGCCATCGCTGCCAGGGATTCACGCGACGTGGTTTCGAAATGGCTGGAATGCCGTTTCGGAACAATCCAGGTTTCATAGGGAAACCGGCTGGCGAACGGACAAAACGCCACAAATTCTTCGGTTTCCAGAACCACTCGCTCCCTCTGGTCGACCTCCTGACGAAGCATGTCGCAGAAGATGCACCGGTCGCGATATTTGTAGAACTCCAGCGAACCGCGCAATTCCTCGGCGATCGTGATGGGCACAATCGGAACAACGATCAGTTGTGAGTGACAATGTTCCAGAGACGCTCCCGCGGCGGGCCCCGAATTTTTGAACGCCAATCCATGCACGAACCGCTTGTCACGCTGTAGATCACTCAGCCGATCGCGGTACATCCACAGCACCTCGCGAATCGCGTCCACGGGGAGTCGGGCCATGCTGGACTCGTGCGCGGGTGATTCGATAATCACCTCGTGCGCTCCGACGCCGTTCATCAGATCGAAGATCCCGTCGCCCCGCTTCTCCAGATCGCCTTCGATCTGCAGCGCGGGGAATTTGTTCGGGATCACACGGACGCGCCAGCCGGTCTGATTCGCGGCGGTACCCGGTTCTCGAAACGCGAGAATTTCCGGCGGAGTGTGGCTCTCGTTTCCGGGGCAAAACGGGCAGAATCCGCTCACCGCCTGGGGCGCGGGCGGTCGTTGGTAGTCGTGCGGACGTTTGGCCCGGTCGGTGGCGATGATCACCCAGCGACCGACGATGGGATCTTTTCTCAAATCAGGCATGGGGCGAGTCTACCAAATCTCGGCGCGGGCCTCGCAGGGGAGCTGTCGGTTGAGGCGATCCGTTCGCGCGTTGGATTCGCGTAAAACCCCATCATTCAACCGAAGCGTCTCTGACAGAGCGAAGACTTACCCGGCCTGCGGCACCCCGGGCGGCTTCTCCAAAATCGCCGACACAATCTGCCCTGGTTGGCCATCGAGAATCGTTCCCAATCCGGTCGGTCTCGGAAACGCGATTTTCGTCGCGTCGAGTCCGAACAGATAAAACAGCGTCGCATGGTAATCGTAGTGGTTCACGACGTTCTCGACCGCCTTGTGCCCGAACTCGTCGGTCGCTCCATGCACACAGCCCCGTTTGATCCCTCCTCCCGCCAGCCACATGCTGAAGCCATACGTGTTGTGGTCGCGGCCGATGTTCTTTTCGTTCTGAACCACCGGCAGGCGACCCATCTCCCCTCCCCAGTGAACCAGCGTGCTGTCGAGCAGACCGCGCTGTTTCAGATCCTTGATCAATGCCGACGTGGGACGATCGGTTCGGGCGCAGACGTCGGGAAGCCCGGTCACGATCCCGCCGTGATGGTCCCAGGTCTGGTTTCCCGTGCAGATCTCAACGAACCGCACCCCCCGCTCAATCAGTCGCCGGGCGATCAGACAACGGGTTCCAAACTCGCGGGTCTTCGGGTTGTCGAGTCCATACAGCTTCTGCGTCGCTTCCGTTTCCTGTGACAGTTCCAGCGCTTCTCGGGCCGATGTCTGCATGCGGGCAGCCAGTTCAAAACTCGAAATCCGGGCCGCGAGATCATGCTCTCCCGGATGCTGGGCCAGATGCTCCCGATTCAAATTCTCCAACAGTCCAAGAAACCGCCGTTGCGCCCCCTCGGGCGATTGCCGGGGAGGATCGAGATTCAGAATCCGCGGCTCCTGCGGCCGGATCACCGTCCCCTGATAAAGCGAAGGCAACCAGCCGTTATGCCAGTTTTCCACCCCCAAGACCGGCAGTCCACCGGGATCGGTCAGCACCAGATACGCCGGCAGATTCTGGTTCTCAGTCCCCAGGCCATACGTCAGCCATGAACCGAGGGCCGGGCGCCCCGCTGTCGGTCGGCCACCGTTCAGGGCATAGATCGACTGTCCGTGGTTGTTCACCCCCGTGTGCATCGAGCGGATCAGCGTGATGTCGTCACACACCTCGGCGAGACCGGGAAGCAGCTCGCTCAGTTCCATTCCGCATTGGCCGTGCTTCGCGAACTTCCACGGCCCGTAAAACAACTTCGGACTCGACTCGGCGGCGTTGTCGTACTTGATTTCGCCCGGGAAATTCTCCCCCGTGTGCTTCTGCAACTCCGGTTTGTTGTCGAACAGATCGAGATGACTCGGCCCACCCTGCATGAAGAACGAGATCATCGCGTTCGCCTGCGGCGGTGCCAGTGCCGCTTTGGGAGACAGCGTGAACGACTTCGGAACATCGACCGGCTTGGGAGGTTCACCCCGCACCTGTTCCTGCGTCAATAGCCACGCCAGCGCGACGGATCCCATCCCCATCGCCTGCGTCGCCAAAAAGTGACGTCGGCTGCCGATCATCTGTGACATCGCAGGCTCGCTTGGTTCGTTATTCGACATACAGCACCCGGTTGGAACAGAGCAACGCCTGACAGTAGTTCGCGAGCGCCCGCAGCGCAGGATCGGGAACAGTCGCGGGCTTATCGGGGGTAGCCGGAGGCATCCCCTCCGCGAACGCCGCGGTCTGGGCCGCCAGAAACTCCAGACCCGTCGCGATTTGAACATCCGACGCTCCCCGTCCACACACCAATCGCCACGCGAGTCGCAACTGGGAGGCGAGATCGGTCGAAGATTCCGCCTGAATCCGCCGGGCGAGTTGCTCGGACTGAGCCAGCAGAAAATCGTTGTTCATCAGGAACAACGCCTGGGGCGACACGGTGGAACTCCCCCGTTGCGTGCAGTTGGGACGCATGTCCGGGGAATCGAACGATTCAAGCAGTGACAACGGCATGCTGCGCTTCGCGACCACGTACAGACTTCGGCGGAATTCATCTTCCCCCAGCGACACGGTCTTCCCCGTCGGGCGTCCCGCCGAGTCGCGGGTGTCGACCGCGATCACAATCTGTCCGACTTCGTCCGGAGCGACCGGAACCGGCACGCCGTAGATCTGCCCCGAAAGCCGGCCCGAGGCCGCCAGCACGGTATCGCGCAGCACTTCGGCTTCAATCCTGCGGACCGGGGCGCGACCCAGCAGCCGATTCTCGGGATCGACCGCTTCGTGTTCCGTTCGGCGAACGGAACTCTGGCGATACGCCGTCGACAGGACGATCTGCCGATGAAGCTGTTTCAGGCTCCAGCCGTTTTCCACAAACTGGCTGGCGAGCCAGTCGAGCAACTCGGGATGACTGGGACGCGCTCCCAGGAAACCGAAATCCCCAGCGGTGGAGACAAGCCCCACGCCGAAATGGTGCATCCAGGCGCGATTGACAATCACCCGGGCCACCAGGGGATGTTTGCCGTTGGTCAGATGCCTGGCCCACGCGAGACGTCGCCCGGTGGTCGGGATCGCTTCGCTTTTCAATGGGATGGCTGCTGGCGTTTCGCCACACAGAATCGAGGGTTCTCCAGGGGTCACTTCGTCGCGCGGCTGATTGATATCGCCGCGCACAAACAACCGGGTCGCGGGAGCCTGGCCGGGGATTTCGGTGAGGCAATGCGCGTATTCTTCTGGAGGTCGTTTGGTCTGCAACTGGGCGGCGAGGTCGTCGTACTTCTTGTTGTGGTCGGCGATCTTCTGCTGTTCGTACAGATAGACGCTGCCACGATCGACATTGAGCGGCGGAAAGTCTTTGAGAAGTTGCTGCTGCTCGGGAGTTCGCTTGTCGGCGGCGGTCGCTTTCGCCGCTCGGGCCGACTCGCGTCGCTCTTCCGGAACCTTGAGCAGTTCGCGTTCAAACACCTCGGCGACGACGTTGTCGAGAACCACGAGGCGTTCGTCGGCGAGTTGTTGTTTCTGTTTGTCGATCTCGGCGGCCTGCGCGTACTGTTCGTCGTGCCAGAGCGAAACCAGCCGACCGGCGGGATTACGCCAATTGGGGACGTTGAACGCCGGCTCAAAGATGGCTCGCAGGCGGTAGTAATCCTTCTGCGGAATCGGATCGTAGCGGTGATCGTGGCATTGGGCACAACCGACGGTCAGCCCGAGAATCGACGTGGAGACGACCTTGATCGTCTCCGCGACCACTTCGTTGCGAGCCGCCTGGGGTTCCACCTCACCATCCCCGGTTCCATCGGGCGCCATCCGCAGAAATCCGGTGGCGATCAGTTTTTCGGACTGATCGGGCGTGAGGTTTTTGTAAGGCGGGGCCAGCAGTTCGTCCCCCGCGAGTTGTTCCACGAGGAACTGATCCCAGGGACGATCGGTGTTGAAGCTACTGATCACGTAGTCGCGGAATTTGTAGGCGTACTTGCGATCGAGATCCTTGGTGCTGTAGCCATCGCTGTCGGCGTAGCCCGCCGCGTCGAGCCAGTGCCGGCCCCATCGTTCGCCATAGCGCGGCGAAGCCAGCAACTGTTCCACCAGCAATTCGTAGGCGTCGGGAGAATTGTCGTTGACGAAGGCATCCACCGCTTCAGGAGAGGGGGGCAGCCCGATCAGGTCAAAAGAGAGCCGGCGGATGAGCGTCGCGCGGTCGGCCTCGGGGGAAAACCCCAGGTTGTGGCGTTCCAGTTCCGCCAAAAGAAACAGGTCGGTGCCGGTCCGTGCCTGTTCGGTCTGCCGGACCTTGGGAATTGCCGGCCGGCTCACGGGGCGAAACGCCCAGAAGTTCCGTTCTTCGTCGGTGAAGTCCGATTCGGGGATAAATTGCTCGGGTTCCGGACGGGCGGTTTTCGCCCCCTGATCAATCCAGGCGCGCAGGGTCGCCAGCTCCGAGGCGGAGACCTTTTTTGTGCCGGGGGGCATTTCGCCAGCCGCGATTCGCTCCACGATCAGACTTTCGCCCGATTGTCCGGGGACAAGGGCGGTGCCGGTGTCGCCCCCGCGGACCAGTCGCCGAGCTTGCCGAAGGTCGAGACTCCCCTTCAAAACCTCTCCCTCGCCGTGGCAATGCCAGCAATGCGCTTTGAGGATGGGTCGGACGTGGGCCTCGAATGTCAGCGGCGCGGGGGCCACCTCATCCGCGAGCGCGACTCGCCCCAGCAGTACAACGCAAAACAGCACGCGGAAGGTAATTCGGAGCATGCGGTTGTGAAGTCCAAAGGCGGGACCGGTGGCGACTGGCCCGGTTCCGAAGAACCTGGAGGGTCGACAATCGGCGAAGGAGGGGACGCATCAACTCCCATTTTCGCGTCTGGCGGGATCGACTGCAAGCGGCAGGCACGGAGCCGGCGTCGACCGAATCGAATCCTGAGTGACGTTCTGCCCGGGCATTTCCATCGGCGTCGGGAGCGACTCGGAGAACGGCCTCCCGGACAACCGGCTTGACAGGGAAGGATTCGCCCATAATCTGGAGGGTGTTGGAACAACGACGTGGAGATCGATTCGTGGCCCAGTCGGGCCGGGATTCGAACACGCGTGAAGAACCTCTGTTTGGGACGACCGAATTGACCGCTTCCACCCCCACCGCCCCCGAAGTGCTGGATCGCGTGTTTCTGGAAGTCCGGTGCAAACTGCTGGACACCGCCGCCTGCCTCGATCGGATCGAGCGGACGGAAGGGGCCGATCTGGCGCTGCGCGACCGCCGAATGAAACAGATCCACGAAGCGATCGCCATCCTCAGTTCCGCCGGCGTCGACCGGGCGGAACGGATCCAGATGCTCTTCAGCGACGAGTACGTTCCAAACTGGATTCAAGGAATCCAAACCGGTGCCCCCTGCGTCACGCTGTCGGGCAAAGCGTTTCAGGAGACGACGTAGCAACGCACGATGATCAAGTCAGGAATTTCTCGATTGTACTCGTGAGTCGCGCCAAGTCTTCGAATTTTTTGGGAAGTTCGAAGTAGACACTTGAGAAGTCCAAAGCGGGCACGGTCACTGTCGAGTATCCCTTGCGATAGCTTTTTCCCGCGAGCGCGTAGCAGTCGTCGAGGTCTTTTGTGGGATCGGAGCGGAGTTGAAGGTTGTCGACTGACGGATCGAAACCCAATTTTTTCCGCACTGATTCGAGTGTTATTCGCGCGTCAATCTTGGAAAAGTGTGCTGTTTCAGCGAGAAACCACGCCTCGATTTCCATGACTCCAAGCACGAACTCGACGGCGATCGGTTTTGTCTTGAGTCGATACTTAAGACCGACACGCAATTTTGGGAGATCCGCAAATGTAAAATCCGGCCGAACATCGCGGATTCCAATGACGACTTCATAACCACTCTTCGCGAGGTTCTCGTATTCTTCGCATATTCGCGTTTTCACAGCGCGGTCACCCCCGCAGTCAAAAATCATGACGAAGAATTCCTGACTCGTTGTTGGTATCGACATACGCAGCGTTTTCACGGTGCGTGGTACCTGATTGCCCCCGCGAATTTCACGCGTCTCGATTTTGATCCTGGATTGGTCCCCAATTTCGCGAATCAAATTCTCAGCAAATACTGATTCCGTCGCACCTTCAACAAAAATCGCCATTTTCTTCATTGCGCGGTTGCCATAGCGTGCGGAGAATTCAGGAAATCCGTTTCAAGCAGGCTGAAATTGCTCAGTCCAGTGAATCGAAACTCTTCAAATTGATCACGTGAGTTCTTATAGTTCTTGACGGTTACGATCCCCCCAGAACGCTCCAGGACGGACCACTCTTGCAGTGGCACCTGATTCATGACAAATCGATCGTTTGTTGACATGATCAATTGCATCTTGGAATTTTCCGCTTTTTCTCGCAGCAGGTCAATCAAGCGGCAGGATCTGGAAAAGTCCAGTCCCTCGCCAATGTCGTCTACCAACACACAAGTCGGAGTCGCAAAACGGGATGCATAATTCACCAGGATCAAAAGGGAAACCACACGAAACATCCCCTGTGACATTGCGTTTTGATCAGTCAGTCCGTTAATCCCAGATTCCTTCACCCGCAAAAAACGAAAGCGCGGTGCGCTGGAATCGGTTAATTGAAACGACACAGGTTCACCTGTATCGATTGCCTCGAGTGGATAATCGATGGATTGCAAGTCCTGAATGAGTTCGTTCACAAAACCTTCGCCATAATCCTGTCTCCCCTTTTCAAATACTCGTATCACTTTATCCGCGTCTCGACCATCGACATCCTGTAGACGCTCATCTCCGTGCATTACCGCATGGTCCTTGCCCAGCGCGGTTCCAAAATGGTAGTGTCGTACCGATTTCGCCCAGTCGTTTAACGGTTGAAGATACGGGTGCTGAATTGAATCCCGTCGCGAGACTGCCGCGATTTCATCTGTGGGCGACTGGAATTCGAGTTCCGTTCCTCCGTTGAGCTTCTCAGCGAAAATAGTGCCATACCCCCCCTCGCCACGTTTCAAAACGGCTTTTCCATCAATCGACAGAATTTCACTATCAACTTTGCCGCCCGCGATCCTCAATTGGTATGCATATTCTTGTGGGCCATTGGTCAGCACGGCACTGTAGTTTGCGGCTAACGATTTCGGCTGTTGCTCTCCCGAAAGCAATCGACTGAGCGTCCCAATGACTCCGAGTGTGCGAGTCTTTCCGGTGGCATTGCGACCGACCAGGAGATTGATCGACTCCAACGTCAACCCGTTCAATTGCCACTCCAACGGCTCACCCGGATTTTCGTGGAACTCGATGGAATTGAGAATCATCTGCGGTCAAACTCGAAGTTGTTCAAGTGCGATCGACCCATGGGATTGAAGCCACGATTCCTTCAGGACGATCTGAACTCTACGCCCTCCAGTGTACGATAATTCCAGCTTGATTCCAACTGAACTCATGTAAAATCCAAGTCACTGCGCCCGGTAGCACCCACCGAGAAGGGATTGAGAAAAAGCACGCCAGACTCTGCCCCCGCGAAATCCCACATCCACTCAGAATCAATTCCCACGAATAATGCACATGTACACTAAGTGGGTGTCTGGACAATTATTGTGTGAACTTCTAAAATTGGCCCAAGTCGCAATCCCACCCACACCCATTCTGTGTTTGATTCGCGCTGAAAGTGACCTGAGGATCGGATGTCGAGTCACTTTTCGAACGGTGATGAGAGGGGGCGCGACGTGGTCGGGCCGGAGATTTCCTGGACTTCCCGGGTCGGGTGGGCTGGCTTGGCCGGTTACCTGGGGCTGCTCATCGCGGGAATTGTGCTGTTCTTTCTGATCCGCGCATTCGGAGCTGGGTTGGTCGCGCCGGCGACTCCCGTCGACGCGCGGCCGGTCGGAACCGCGATCGCCGATCAGGTCGATGTGGCCCGGCACGTCCTCGCGACTTTGGCTGCTGTCGTCTTTCTTGGATTCGTCCTGGCGCGGGCTTTCCGATATCTGGGTCAGCCCCCCGTCATTGGCGAAGTGATCGCGGGCATCCTGCTCGGTCCGTCCCTGCTGGGAGCGATCTCGCCGGATGCCATGCACGTCCTGATTCCATCGCCAACCAGTGACCCCAAAGGGCTGGTTCCCGCCGCTCTCCAGGCGGTGTCGCAACTGGGGATCATTCTCTACATGTTCGTCGTCGGACTGGAGTTGAATGCCGCCCGACTGGCGGGACGGGCGCAAGCCGCTGTCGCCGTTTCGCACGCCAGCATTGTGGTGCCGTTTGTATTGGGAGCGGCGTTGGCCCTTGGGTTGTATCCGGTCTTCTCACATCAGGGGGTGCCGTTCACCAGTTTCGCCCTGTTCATGGGGGCGGCGATGGCGATCACCGCCTTCCCGGTTCTCGCCCGCATTCTCACCGATCGCAATCTGGAAAAAACCGAACTCGGTGGCATGGCGCTCAGTTGCGCGGCGGCCGACGATGTGACGGCGTGGTGTCTATTGGCGCTGGTCGTCGGCGTGGCGCGCTCCGATATGGGAGGAGCGGTCTGGGTGATTGGCGGCGCGATCTCGTTTATCGGCTTCATGTTTCTCGTGGTCCGCCCGGTACTGGGGCGCGTGATCAAGGCGGGGAATCCGCAGGCCGGCGGATTGTCGGCGGTCGCCGTCTCCGGCACGTTCCTGGCCGTGCTGCTGGCCTCCCTCGCCACGGAGATGATCGGCATTCACGCGGTGTTTGGCGCGTTTCTGCTGGGGGCGGTGATTCCCCACGACAGCCAGATCGCCCGTGAGTTCGCCGTCAAGTTGAAGGATCTGGTCACGGTCCTGCTGCTTCCCGCGTTCTTCGCGTTCACCGGCATGCGAACGCAAATCAACCTGATGAGCGGATGGGAGAGTTGGTTGTGGGCGGGAGCGATTATTCTGGTAGCGACTGCTGGCAAGTTCGGGGGCACGCTGGCCGCCGCTCGGCTGACGGGACTGGGCTGGCGCGAGTCCGCCGCCCTCGGAACACTGATGAACACCCGTGGACTCATGGAGCTGATCGTGCTGAATATCGGCCTCGACCTGGGAGTCATCAGCCCGACCCTGTTCGCGATGATGGTCGTCATGGCACTGGTGACCACCGCCGCGACGGCTCCCGTGTTGCACTGGTTGATTCCAGCGGAACCGACTTCGAAGAGTTTCCCCGAAACGAACTGACTGCCGCGCCCGCCGTACCAGGAGAGTTCACCAAACGCTTAGATCCGGTCCAGGATCAAAACCCGTTTCTTTTTCCGGTTTTTTCGTGTGTTTCGTGCCTTTCGTGGTTCCCAATCTCTGCTCACCCCGTGAGCGAGCGATTTGACGCTGTACCGGACGACTTCGCATCTGCGATGACCGAGCTCATGGTTTGACGGACAATCGGAACCACGAAAGGCATACACAAAAGTCAACCAACCGATGGAATACCAAAGTCATCGGACACTTGAATACTGCATTGAGTGAATGGTCGCCTGACCAGGGTGGTCGGCTTGAACCGGCTGTCGCAGGTCATTGGATGCCTCGCCGGTCACAACAGGTCTGGCGAGGCCGATCTGGCCGTCATGGCGAGTTTCGATCGGTCACTGCGGTCGAAGATTCTCTCTGTTTGGCGATTGTCGAGGGAGGATGAAGGAATGGCGGGGACAAGGCTCCGTACTCCAGGGCGCGACTCGTTCCAGCACATGGTCTGGGACCTGCGGCGCGGCCACAATCGGTGCAATCCACACAACAAGACGGGATGGGCAGGCAAGCTGGGATAGTGGCGACAGACAGCTAAAGTGCGTGATGTTTGCCGGACGAAGCTATTGCATGTAGGGGATGTTGTCTCCCCAGTGACGAAACAATTGGAAAGCGTTGTCAGTGCTTAGGAATCGACCATGAGTCTCAGAACTGTGTTCCCCTTGCTGTTCGCCATGCTGCTGGCGAACTGCTTCACCGGGGAGGCTCACGCCCGCTATTGCGGTGCCGCGAGCTTCAATTGCTGCTCAAGTGCCTGCAGTGACCAGTGTTCCGACCCGTGCCCGGCACCGGTCTGCACGATGACGTGCTACAAGACCGTCCAGGAGACGGTGTGGGAACCAGAGACCTACACCTGCAAAAAAACCGTCTACGACACAATCTGCGAACCCATTCCGCAGAACTGCACCAAGACGGTCTACGACCAGTGCTACCGCGATGAGCCGTACACTGTCTGTCGGCCGGTGTACCAGACCACCTACCGCGAAGAACAGTACACTGTCTGCCGACCGGTGTACCAGACCACCTACCGCGAAGAGCAGTACACTGTCTCCCGGCCGGTGTACGAGACCCACTACCGCGAAGAACAGTACACCGTCTGCCGACCGGTTTACCAGACTCACTACAGAGAGAGCTGCTACACCGTCTGCAAGCCCGTCTACCAGACCTGCTACCGCGAAGTGTGCCAGACGGTCTTCCAGACCGTTTCGGAAACCCACTACCGCGATGTCTGCCAGACGACCTGCCGGCCGGTCACCGAGACCACCTATAAGACGATCTGCACCGGCGAATGGAAAACCGAAACCGAGACGATTCCCGGACCGACCATTCAGGTCACCGTCCAGGATCCCGGCTGCTGGGAATTCGATCCCTGCACTTGCTGCTGCTGCTACAAGCCCGGTCCCTGCCGAGTTGAATGCCGGCAGTGCCCCCCGACCGTCTGCTGCCGCAAGGTCTGGGTTCCCCGCGAAGAACAAGTCCCCGTCACCTGCACCCGCTGGGTCCAGGAAGTGAAGCACTGCCAGGTTCCTTACACGGTCTGCCGGCAGATCCCGCACACCGTTACGAAGCAGGTCCCCTACACGGTCTGCCACATGGAACAGCAGGTTTGCCGTCGCCAGATTCCCTACACCACCTGCACGATGACCCAACAGGTCTGCACCCGCCGGATTCCCTGCCGGACGTGCCGGATGGTCTCACAAGTCTGCACCCGCCGGATCCCCTGCACCACCTGCACGATGACCCAGCAGGTCTGCACCCGACGGATTCCCTGCACCACTTGCACCATGGTTCAGGAAACCAAGACCCGCCGCGTCGCGTACTGCACCCCCCGTCAGGTGAACTACACGACCTACACCTACCAGACCCGCTGTGTGCCGCGTGAGGTCTGTGTGACGCAGACCCGCTGCGTTCCCAAGACGGTCTGCCGACAGGTTCCCGTCACGGTCTGCTGCCCGGATCCTTGTGCCCAGAAGGTCTGCCGTCGCTGCCGATAACGCGACGCTAGAATTTCTGAGCGTCAGATTCGATCACTGGGACGACGCACTCAGGGGGTTGGCGATTGCCAACCCCCTGTCTGTTTCTTTGTAATAGGCAATTCCCACGCGGACTTGGTAGAACAATCCTATGTGAAGTCCGCTGGCCTGTTCACTCAGCGGCGTTGATCACGCAGCCACCGAGCGCCCGCCATGCTCCGCCACTTCGCCCGTCGTGCGTTTCTCCAGCAATCGGCCTGTGGTCTCGGGGGAATCGCCTTATCGCAACTGCTGGGGCCTTCGCGCGCCGGGGGGACCGTGGAACCAACCCGTCGGCTGGCTCACTTCGCACCCACGGCCCGCAACGTCATCTTTCTGTTCATGGCCGGGGCGCCCAGCCAGTTGGACCTGTTCGACCCGAAGCCGGAAATGCGCAAGCTGCACGGCGAACCGGTCCCCGAGACGTTCCTGCGCGGGCTCAAAGATTCGCTGATCAAGGGGAGCGCCCGGGTGATGGCCTCGCCCCGCGTTTTCACGAAGCATGGCGACAGCGGCCTGGAGTTTTCCGACTACCTGCCCAGTCTCGCGAAGCACGCCGACGAGTTTTGCATGCTGCGCGGGGTGCATACCGAGACCAGCAACCACGACCCCGCCCAGCTCTTCATGAACTGTGGCGTTCCCCGGTTCGGCTCCCCCAGCATGGGGTCGTGGGTCTCCTGGGGTCTGGGGAGCGAGTCACAAAACCTGCCCGGTTTTGTGGTGCTGTTATCAAACAATGGGCCGGGGGATCTCGCCGGCACGGCACTGTGGGATAACGCGTTTTTGCCGACGACCTCGCGGGGGGTGACGTTTCGGAGCAAAGGGGATCCGATCCTGCACCTCGCCAGCCCGCCCGGCTTCACCCGACAGATGCAGCGGCAGCGTCTCGACGCGATTGGCGATCTCAACCGTCTGCGGTTCGAGGCGCTATCCGACCCGGCGATCGAAGCCCGGATCGACGCGTACGAACTCGCCTTCCGCATGCAGTCGGCGGCTCCTGAATTGCTCGACTTCTCGCAGGAAACCAAGCCCACGTTAGAGGCGTACGGTATTGGAACAGAGCCGACGGCGGCGTATGGGGCGAACTGCCTGCTTGCCCGGCGGATGGTCGAGCGCGGGGTGCGGTTCGTGCAGCTCTACCATTACACCTGGGACGATCATTCGAATCTCAACGCCAACCTGCTCAACAACTGTCAGCGGACCGAAGGCCCCGCGGCTGCTTTAATTGGCGATCTGAAACAGCGCGGCCTGCTGGATGAAACCCTGGTGATCTGGGGGGGCGAATTTGGGCGAACACCGATGAACGAAGTCCGCCGGGGGATCAATCCGGGCAAGGAGGGGCGTGATCATCACCCTTACGCGTTCACGATGCTGATGGCGGGCGGCGGGATCCGCGGTGGCCAGGTGATTGGCGAAACGGACGAAATGGGATATCACCCGATCGCCAACGGGGCGCACGTGCATGACGTTCAGGCGACGATTCTGCATTGCCTGGGGATGGACCACACGCAGCTCACGTTCCGCTACCAGGGGCGGGATCACCGCCTGACGGATGTGGGGGGAGCGGTGATTGAGAAGGCGATCGCAGGTGGGTGAGGTAATCTTTGGGTGTCCCCTCAACGCGCTGTCACCCGGGAGAAGAGGCTATACCGACCGCGGTACCAATTAAGATATTTCGCTCTCGAGACCCCTACCCCCTTGCGGGGTAGGTGAATCAGACCTGCGCTCAGGTGCGGTTCGATGGCAATTGGCGACCAACCGCTTTGCGATCCGGACAGGTTTCGTTTGACGCCGATCTTGTCTGACAGAGCGAGGATCTCATTCACCAATCCACACGAGGTGGATGGGGTCTTGAGCGGGGCTGGTGGGAATTTTTCTAGCTGTCGATCTCATTCACCATCCGGGCGAGCCGGATGGGGTCTGGGGACGCGAATTGTCGGATTTGACGCCGCGCGGGGTATAATCTGTTTGGTGCAGTTCCAGTCGAAAGGGTCTGTCTCAGGCGAGTGTCGCCGCGACCGGTCACCGGAGGGGCAACGGGGTTTCCCTCCAACGACTCCATTCCCCCCAGCAATCGCTGCTGGAGTTTGACTCGATCGTCCGCGTCCATTTCACGTGCTTTGGTTTGAATATCCAAAACCGCCAGACAACAACCTACCACACCCAAAACGACAGAAGCAAAGGTGGCGGCGGCAATCAGTAGGGGGCTCATGACTCACTCAATCTGTGAAATTTGAATCGTCTCAATTCGACTCGTTTTGTCTCAATTTGTCCGGGTTCTTCTCGTTGTTGGCGAGACGCTCCGAGGCTCGCCTTAGCGCACCGCAGGTGCCGGTTGGAAACGTTGGCCGACAGCCAGTTCCTCATCACTATCTATCGCGGAACGCGACTCCGGGGGTTTCGTTAGAACTCAAAGCAAGTCCCGTGCCAGCGCACTCCGTCGCAAATTGTCACCAGTTTCCGACGGGCCAGTGTGACTCCAACCGGCATTGGATTCCCCTTGAGATTGACATAGCGAAGACTTTCGCTAATCTGATAGCGAAAGTCTTCGCTACACGGGTTCGCGAACGTGGATGGGAGGAGTCGATCGATGAAGAAGCATGTGGCCGGGCAACCGACCGAGGTCGAGTTGCAGATTCTGCGAATCCTGTGGGAACTGGGGCCCAGTCCGGTCCGGGAGATTCACGCCCGTCTCCAGACCGAGAAGGAAACCAACTACTCGACCACCGTCAAAATGTTGTCGATCATGCTCGACAAGGGGCTGGTGAAACGCGACGAAAACGCTCAGCCGCATATTTATCGGCCGGTGCAGTCGCGCGAGAAAACCGGGCAACGGATGGTCAGTGATCTGATCGAAAAAGTGTATGACGGTGCCGCCATGAGTCTGGTGCTGCAGGCTCTCGCCCATTCCAAGGCCACCCCCGCCGAGCTGGCGGAAGTCCGTCGTCTGCTCGACGAACTCGAAGGACAATCCCCATGACCTGGTCGCCTGTTGCTCCCGAAGTTGTCGAAAAGATCGGCTGGGTGTTGATTCACTCGGCGTGGCAGTTCCTGGTCATCGCCACCCTGGCATTTCTCGTCCACGGCTTCTTGCGCCGATCGTCGGCTCAATCGCGGTACGCGTCACTGCTCGTCGCTTTGGCCGTGGTCACACTGATGCCGCTGATCACCTGGTTTGCGATTCCCGACGGACGACAACTCTCCGCGATGCGCACGCAAACCGCGCTCGGCGAAGAAGCGGATTCCGCGAACCAACCCATCGCGACGGGGCCAGTTGCGGTGCCGGCCCCTCCGGTCGTCTTTGAAACCGTTCAGGCTGATCCGGTCGATCACGAGGTGGAACCTTCCGCGAGTCCGACCTCGGTCGTGATGTCTGCGGAAAATCAGATTGACAGGCTTCAGTCCGCGCTCAGACCTTGGCTGCCCGTGCTGGTCCTGGTGTGGTGTGTTGGTGTTCTCGCATTCGCCATTCGTCCGGTGATCAGTTGGTTGACGATTCAGCGGTTGAAATCGGTTGGCACGTCCCCGGTCCCGGACCAGATTCGATCCCTTCTGAACCGGACGGCTGACCAACTGGGGGTGCGTCGGACTGTCGCTGTGTTTCAGTCGGCACTGGTTCAAGTTCCGATTGTCGTTGGGTATCTGCGACCGGCCATCCTGCTGCCGGCGAGTGTCGTTTGCGGACTGCCCGTGTCACAACTCGAAGCGATTCTGGCGCATGAACTGGCCCACATCCAACGCCACGACTATCTGTTCAACCTGATCCAGACGCTGGTCGAGACGCTGTTTTTCTATCATCCCGCGGTCTGGTGGATCTCCAGCCGGATCCGCGATGAACGGGAAAACTGCTGCGATGACATCGCCGTCGCGTTGATTGGAAACCGTCTGGAATACGGCCGGGCGCTGCTGGCGATCGAAGAGCGGCGCGGCATGACGCCTGCGTTGTCTGTGAGCTGGGGAGGTTCTTCGCTTCTGGAACGAACAAGGAGATTGCTGGGGCGCGAGGCGAACAACCGAATCCCCGGGGCCGGCGCGGTTATCGGACTGGGACTGCTGCTGGTCGCCCTGGTCAGCGCTGGAGTTTGGGCGGGAACGCAGCGCCCCAAGGACAACGAGACAGTTCGCGAAGAGGAGCGGCCAGATTCCGACGATTCACAGAACGGGGCGAACGCCGACCCAACACCTGCAGAAATCGCCGACCGGATCGAAGCGGTGATGAACCGGTACGACTCGGTCGAGTACGAGGTGGAATCGACCGAAATTCGCAACGCCAACGCCTTCACCAATAATCCCCCCATGGCGGTGAAAGGGCACAGCTCCGTCAGTTATCTGGGCGATAGTACCCGCTGGTACGCCGACGAAAACTCGCTCTTGCTGAACTCGGGGACGAAATCGCTATATAACAAACGCACGATCTCCCGCTATGACGGGACATCGTATTGGGTGATTCAAGATCAACGTCTGACAATCGGTGAAAACGAACTCGCCAACTCCCGACACGCGCCACGGACGTTCTTCTGGCATGCTGGCGGACACCACACCCGGCTGTTGCATGCGCTTCGCAAATACGACGTCGCCATCGACCGGCATGCGGAAGTGAACGGCCACGATTGCCTGGTTCTCATCGCGACAAGTCCCAAAGATCCGGAGGCGGCCGGCAATCCGCGCGCCCAGGAAAATCAATTCCGTTACGAAATCACCCTTTCGCCCGCCCAGTCCTGGCTGCCAATCCGGGTCGCCGTGGAGTTGGGTGGCAAACCCCACGCCGTCGAGACACTGGAAGAGCTGCGTCAGTCACCCGACGGAGACTGGTATCCCGGTCTGATTCACTTTCAGTCGTTCGCACCGGGAGAGTTCATGCTCGAAAGAAGCACGCGAGTCACTGAGTTTCGTGTTCGCGGGGAATTTCAAGAGAGTGAATTTTCACATCCCACGTCGCTTCCGGTGGGTTACGACATTGTCGACCACCGCGCCGGCCTCGTCTGGCACAACGACGCGTGGTGGCCCGACATAAAGCCCTGGTTTCAGAAGAATTTCCATTGGCCGCGACCCAATGTGGCGCACCTGACCAGCCTCGGGAGTTTCTCTGACCCGGTCTTGAATGGCGAACCAGCCCCTCCGATTGAGGCGGCTCAATGGCTCAATCGGGATCCCGGCGGCTGGAACCGCCCGGATCGCAAACTGACGATCTTGTTCTTCTTCGGTGGCGACGCGGTTCAACCGACTCCGGGTTGGATCGCTGGCCTGAAGGGTCTGCAACAACGCTACAACGCCACGGGACTGGACATCGTTGGCGTCGCCTCTGCACCGGCGAAACCTGAGGCCGTCAAACGCCTGTTGTCGGCGCTCGATCTCGATTGGCCTGTTGCGATCGACGCCCCGAGCGACCGAGATGCCGCGCGGCCACTTGGCAAGACGGCGACCGCTTACCGCATGCGATCCTACGCTGGGGTGTTCCTGATTGATGCCGAAGGGAAGGTTCTCATCGTCGATCCCAACGAACGGGTCGCGGGTTTGAAAATCAGCCAGCTCGAATATCTCATTCGTTATCAACTTCTCTCCTCCGCGGAGAGGGAGACGGGACGACCGACCGCCGCGCAGATCCAAACCGCCGACGATGATCCCAGGATCGCCGACGACGCGTTCGGCTCCGTCGGAAACGAGTGGAAGCGTTTGCGAAAACTCGCTCCCGGAGATGGCCGGCTCTGGGCGCTGCTCAAATTCCCCGGCGGAGTCCCCCCCGGGGACGGGAAGACCGCGACCCTCACGATCACGCCGGAATTCCGGATGCTCAGTTCCACCACCCCTGGTGGCTGGTTTGTCACGCATGACGACGACTTGCCCATCCCGAGTGATATCGGTTGTGATCTCTTTCTGTTACCCAAGGGAACGTACCGCGTCACGGTGAAACGCCCGGGTTTCGCCACGCTGGAACGTCGGGTGACTTTGCCCGCGGTCGATGCCGGCAAACCGCTGGAATTCGAGATGACTCCGGGCGATTCCATCACCGGTCGCGTCGTCAGTACACGGGGTGAGCCGATCGAGAACGCGGTCGTGAAAGCGGTCGAACGGCACCACCTCCCCCACTCGCTGACCCAGTACACCACCGCGCATTTGCCGCGCGAGCCGCGAACGACGGACGTCGACGGTCAATTCGCCTTCACGAACTTGTACGAAGGAATGTACACGTTCGAGATAACGGCGGCCGGCTTCGAGACCCTGCGGGTGACCCACTTACCGGTGGGAAGACAGAACCAGAAGATCGTTTTGCGAACACCCGCCGAGGAAAGGGAACGTGAAGCGGCCGCCCGCGAGCGTGAGGATCAGGCTCGGCGGGCGGCCGACGCCCCGGAGTCACTTTCGATTGTAGGTACCCTGGTGGACGACGTGACGGGGGAACCGGTCGAGGGGGCGACGATCGCGTGCGGGGCGTTCATCAACGAGACCGGTGGTGGAGGCGCGAACGCGGTCACCGATGCGCAGGGGAGGTTTCGACTCGTCCCACCGTCGGCCGGCATCTACAACGTGTGGGTCAAGAAGTACGAGGTCGATCCACAAATGACTGCGATCGCTGACGACGGGGTCCGCGTGATCCTTGGTAAGCCAGCCCAATCGCATTTGCGACTGGTGAAGGGCCGCCGGGTCGCGGGTCGGTTGGTCGACCCAGCGGGAGATCCGGTCGAAGGAAGTACGATCGGCTGTTATTCGCTCGCGCACCCCCAATCCACCGGCGGGGTGGAGTCACGTAAAACCGACGCGCAAGGTGAGTTCGAATTCCATCTGCCCCCCGGACCGGTACGGGTCTACGTAATGGGTGCCCTGTTCCGAGACGGCCTGACCGCCGACGCGAGTTTCGAGGTTCCTGATGAGGACGAACTCCCGACGCTCCGCCTGAAGCTCGTGAAGGTCGAACAGCGATTTGGGGTTCCCGACTGGGTGCGACGATCGACTCCCGGAACGCAGGTTCTCTCTCAGAAGAAAGCTGCCGACATCACTGGAACCGTGGTTGACACTCAGGGAAAACCGCTCCCTGGGGCGCTGGTGTTTCGAACCGATGGACCGCTGGTTCCGACCGGGGCGAAGGGTGAGTTTCGGGTCGCGGTCGACAAGGGGACGCAACTGGTGATGTTCGCGTTTGTCGAGGGATACCACGTCTGGTTTGGCACGCCGACGGCTGGGGATGTTCTGAAGATTGTGATGGAGACGAAGGAGCGACCGAAGCGTATTCCGGTGAAGCCGAGTTCGACACGCGACGAATCCTCACAGAAATCCCAGGAACCCGATGATCGGGAGACGGGACCGGACAAGGCCGACAAACCCCAGGCCGAGGCAGCTCCTGGAGGAAAACCAGGACCGGGGGCCAAAGAGCAGGCGCGGAATTCAAAACTGAAAGTCCGTTACAACATTCCCGGGGTGACCGAGACGGCGGCCATCGTGGTGGAGTGCAATGGAGAACCATTCGGAACCGAATCCAACGGTCGAACCACGTCCTATGGTCTCGCCCCAGGAAAAAGTCTGGAGTTGACCGACCTACCGAGCGGCGACTGCTTCGTCGCCCGCAATCGCCGGGTCGAACTCGTTCGTCTCAGTCCGACGAACTTCCTTACCCGCGACGTGTTGCTCGACGCGCGGCGATTTCAGTTGCAGGTGAACGACGACCAGACCGTCGATTTCAGTCGGCCGAACGGAAAGCCGCTCAAAGGACGAGTCCTGGGACTAAAGGAATCGGGCCTGGAACGAGCGCTGATCTCTGTCTGCTCCGAAGCGATTCGCGACGCCCGCATGGCGCAACGAGCGGGCGAACGGGGGGCGGGGACGGTGTACGACATTCGCCCTTGCGCGGCGGACGGAACGTTTGAAACCGAACCGTTGCTTCCAGGTCGCTATGTCGTCATCGCGGGCGGATATGTTGCCCCCCCATCCAGCGAGAACTACAAGTTGAGTGATCTCGAACCACGCTATGTGGCGATTGCCCGAGTTGAAGTCACTAAAACGGATCCGCCGGAACACGTCGAGCTGCGACTCGCCGACACGCGCACGCTGGAACATCCCGTGACAGTCGACGCCACCGAGATTTCGGTCCGGGAGGCGATGGCGGTCGCGTGTGAGCGGGCGGATGTGGGTTTGGAATTCGACCGCGAGGCGCTGCGAGCCGTCGGCTTCGATGGGAGTGAATCGCGCGAGATTCACGCCGACGACCGGCCATTGGGTGAGGTGCTGAGGGAACTCATCCGCTGGAACGAGAACCCGGAAGTTACGTTGGAATTTCGCGAGGCCACAGTGACGCTGACGACGCATAGTGCCCAAGCGGCCCGCTTGAAAGCGCGCCTGCCCGAATGGTTGCGGCCGCTCTATGGAAACGGTCTGATCGCACAGCTCGACGATTCCGGAGCGGTGATTTCCCTCTCCGTCAACGGAATTGCGGACGACGCGTTTTTAGAAAAACTCAAGCGACTCCCCAAACTGCGGGAATTGCACATCGAAGTTACGAAGGAGATCACCGTTGAAGGACTGACGCACTTGGTCGATCTGCCTGCGCTGGAAAAATTGTCGTGTTACGACGTCAATGCCGAGGGGCAGGGGCTGGGCGACGCTGTTCTGGTAGCAGCAGCCCGCATCTCCACGCTGCGTTCGCTGTCGCTCAATCACTGTGGCGTCACCAACGCCGGCCTGGAACCACTGTTATCGATGCCCGAGTTGAGGGAACTGCATCTCGGCCAGAATCTGTTGAGCGACCCGGGCCTGAAGTATCTCGCGGGCCTCAAAGAACTGCGGACGTTGAATCTCAATTGCACCGTCGGGTCGGTTCATTACGGTCGGATGCAGTTCACGGACGTAGGACTGGCCCACCTGGCCCGGCTGTCGAAACTGGAAGACCTCGACTTGACCGGGCAGCCAATCTCGGCCCGTTCGCTGGTCTTCCCCAGGCTCAAGAATCTCTCGGTCGGCGGCTCGGAAATCGACGACGAAGCGGCTGCGCAAATCGCCAAGTGTCGCGATCTGCGCAGCCTGTCGCTGGTCTACTCGTCAATCTCCAACGACGGACTCACAGCGATCGCGACGATTCCCCAACTGGTTCAATTGAACATCGACAGTGATCAGATCGGCGACGAGGGAATCGCCCATCTGAGTGACATGAAGTCCCTCGAAAGCCTGTCGCTCCGTTCGACCCGGGTTGGCGACCGCTCGCTGGGGCATCTCGCGAAGATTGGGTCGTTACGCCGACTCGACCTTCACGGCAGCGGAGTTCCCGGGTCGTTTACAGGAGAGTTGTTCACCGTCGCAGCATTGAAGCAACTTCAGGCGCTGCCGAATCTCCAATCGCTCTCGATACAAAATCTCCGCTCCAGAAATGGATTCCAAGACCTGGCCGCGTTGAACCGGCTGCAGTCCCTCAGCCTGTTCATGTCCAACATCTCGGCGGATGACATTGAGTTTCTCGAAGAACAACTCCCTGACACACAGGTCTTCGCCGCCTCGGGTGGGGGGAAGTCCAAGCTGCGTTCGAAGAAGGGTGCGAAACCGGGAACGACTGTGGTACTTCCCGCCGACCCGAAATAGTACCATCTCTGCGAGAGTCAACCGGTTGGACGGTGGGGACACTCCGCTGAGCGCGGGGTGCGATCACGTCGGCCGATCGGAATTCCTGCGGAGGTGGACACGATGTTTCGACAGCGACACGGGATCGGTCAGCGAACGGGATTTGGGCCGAATGCAATCCGTCTGGCCCTGTTCGCGAGTCTCTGCGTTGGCGAATCGTTCCTGACGATCGCGCGTGCGGACGACTGGCCCCAATGGCGCGGCCCCCGGCGTGATGGGGTGTCCCTCGAAAAGGGGCTGCTCGCGAAATGGCCCGAGGGGGGACCGCCGCTGGCGTGGCAAGTCGACGGGGTTGGAACCGGCTATGCGAGCGTGGTCGTGGAAAACGGCCGGCTGTTCACGCTGGGTGCCCGCGAGGGGGACGTGATCGTCACCGCGAGGAACTCCCAGACCGGCGAACCGATCTGGTCGACCAAAATCGGAACGACCTCGCGCAATCCCTGTTCGACACCCACCGCCGACGGGGACCGTGTCTATGCGCTGGGTCCGGATGGTCAGTTGGTGTGTCTCGAGTCCGCGACCGGCGAACGGATCTGGCGGCGCGATCTCTTGGCGGATTTTGGCGGACGCTTGATGTCGGGCCGGGGATATGGCGAATCTCCACTGATCGACGGCGATCGCCTGATCTGCACACCGGGTGGAGAGGGAGCGCAGATCGTCGCTCTCGACAAGGGAACCGGCCAGTCGCATTGGCTCAGCCGATTTCCCGATCTGGGGGAGGCGGGACGGGATGGGGCGGCGTTTTCGTCGATTGTGATCAGCGAAGGGGCGGGGGTGAAGCAGTATGTCCAGTTGATGGGGCGCGGGCTGGTGGCCGTCGCCGCCGACGATGGTCGATTTCTGTGGCATTACGGTCGCATCACCAATCAAACCGCCAATATCCCGACGCCGATCGTCCAGGGGGATCTGGTGTTCGCCGCCAATGGGTATGGCGTCGGAAGCGTGTTATTGCGGCTTGTCGCGGACGATAAGCCATTAGTAAATCAGCCACCCAAAATTCGCGCGGAAGAGGTCTACTTTTTGACCGGCGGCCAGTTCCAAAATCACCATGGTGGGGTCGTCCGGGTGGGGGAACAGATCTTTGGCGGTCATGGCAGCAACAACGGTTTACCCACCTGCATTGATCTAGCGACCGGAAAAATCCATTGGAAGCAGCGGGGGCCAGGGGTCGGTTCCGCCGCTGTGGTCTCTGCGGGGGACCGGTTGTATTTTCGTTACCAGAACGGTTTGGTCGCGCTCCTGGCGGCGAACACCGAGGGGTTCGAAGTGCAGGGGACATTGCAAGTCGCCACGGCGGGAGGCGACAGTTGGGCGCATCCCGTGGTCGCTAACGGTCGGCTGTACCTCCGCGAGCAGGATACGCTGCTGGCGTACGACGTACGGTCGGCGGAAGGGAGGGAACCGGCCGGTCAAACCGCGCGATCTGTGACTGAACTGGACAACTCTCTCCCGCTCTTTAAGACAGCCCGAGTGGAAGGGGACCGGTTGGTCTTCGATTCAAAGACCGACGTATCGATCGGGCATCGTCTGTATGTGTTTGCGGTCTCTGATAAGGAACGTACACCCGCCGTGCTTCCGGTGATTTGTACGATCGCGGAGAAGCAACTGGAGGAAGGGGCGATTCCCGAATCGGTGTTGCGACCGCTGCGGGCATTGGACGAACCGGTGATTGTGAGTCTGGCGGGAACGAGTGTGCGGGGAGAATCCTTGAAACGTCTGCGGAGTCTCCCCCGGTTGGTCGGGTTGAATCTGGAACACTGTCGCGAATTGCAGGAAACGGATCTCACGGCGCTTCGAGGGTGTGACGCGTTGCGAGTTTTGGTCCTGACGGGAACCACGGTTTCAACGGCGGGAATCGAGGAGCTCCAGCGACTGCCGGAACTTCAGGCGCTCGATCTGGAGGTCTGCGATGGGATTCACGACGATGCCTGCGACGCGCTGGGGCGATTGTCCGGGTTGCGGGCGCTGGTTCTCAAGAAGACGGGGTTTGAGAAACGGGGAATCAGCGACGCGGGGCTGAATTCATTGACCGCGCTCAAGAAGCTGTGGCGACTCGATTTGTATGGCAACAAGGTGACCGACGCCGGCTTATCCCAGATTGGCGAACTTGTGGAATTGCGCGAATTGAATTTGAGTCTGATGGCGATCACCGACGCAGGGTTGCCGAGACTGGCGGGACTGCAAGAACTCCGTCGGCTGGAACTCCTGTATTCCGAAGGATTCGCGGGTCCGATGTTGACCGACGCGGGGTTGAAGGCATTCGAGCCGCTGAGAAAACTCGAATGGCTCGATCTCACCGGGGCGAAAGTGACCGACGCGGGGTTATCAGCACTGGGAGCGTATTCCTCACTGAAACGCATTCGACTGAATCGTACCCGGGTGACTGCGGCAGGAGTCGAGAAACTCCGCACGAGCCGCCCGGAATTGCGGGTCGACCGGTAACACCGATGGGCCGGTTTCAGGGAACGAAGATGCCGTTTTGGCGATGACGGAATTCTGGAATTTCCCCCCTTCCCCTGCACAGTTCCGTGCATAGTATTCCATTGACGAGAGAAACCCGAAAGTTCCGTGAGGAACGGGTGAGCCATCTGCTCATGGGGGTGGTTTCGACATCTTGGACCGGAGGGTTCTGATGACGCATTGCTGTGTCGAGTCGTGATGAGTCGGCCTTGCAGACGTTGGCGAACTTCGTGAATCCGTGGCGACGAAAATACCTGACGTGAGATTTGTCAGTCCGTCGCATCCTGCCAATGGGGAACCTGCGATTCGCGCGCCCGCGAGGCCCTGTTCGTCCGAGGCGAGCGGCCAGCGTGAGCTGGCTGAAAAGTCGCCCGGACACGTGTGTCAATCTCCTCAACCCCTTTAACAAAAACGCACCACCGCGAACCTTTCGCGGTGGTGCGTCTATTTTGAATCCACTGCTTCCAAACCGTGTTCCGGCCCGTACGCTGGAGAAGCCAGAGAGTTCCCGGCTGACTCGGGGTTGTCGAGCGACCACGCCTGATCCCATTGATCCGAGATTTCGCTGAAATTCTCCGATGTATAAATCAGTTGCCGTGTTCGGCCCGCCCCGGCAATCAATCCCGTACCAAGCAATTGCGATGCAATCAACACGCCGGCGAGCCCGGCGATCAGCAGCGGAATGCAACCAACGAGGATCCCTGCCGTGGCGATGCCATATCCTGTATGTGTTCCTCCGCGGCGGCGCAATTGCCACAGTGCCGACAAGCCGGTTCCGGTGGCTGCCAGTCCTGTCAGCGACAACAACACCAGGTACGTACCGAATATCACGAAAGAAAGTGTTTCATCAAAAGTCGACGCGCCAACCATTGCAAAGAGATAGACCCACGGAACTGCAAACAGCAACACCAGGGACGCGGCACCAAACGCTCCGGACATTTTCGCCGTTTTGAGTAAGGGTCGGCGGGTCGCCATCAGACAGATCGCCGCGCTCGACTCTCGGGAGTGATTTCCGAGCGTACTTGCGCCATTCTCGGCCATCACCGCCGCGAGAATTGCTTCCGGAGGTTCGCAATTCCGCAAGACAGCAAGTACCTGCTGGTCGGTCGGGGAACGGATGTCGGACTCGGCCAGTCTCGCGAGGATCTCCTGCTCCGCCCCGCGCACCAGTTCGAGACGCAACTCGCGGGGCAGCAGCCCCGACAGCAGCCGATCGAGCAAATCGAGTCGGCAGTCAATCAACGGGTGGCGTATCTCGGAAGGAACACCGGTGCGAACTGACTCATCGACCAGTGACATCAATCCGGCTCCTTCGGTGAAGTTCGCGCTGGCGATTTAGTTTTGGTCTGTCGACTCAGGCAGGTTCTCCGCTTTCTCCAACTCTCGGCTGAAGATCAACCCGGGATCATTGGGTGGCCCCCCTTGCAGGACGAAGGCGAATTTTCCCGTCTCCTTCACGGCGGCCCGTCCGATCATTGTGCCATCCTTGGGACTTTCCAGAACGAGCAGATCGTTCGCCGAGCTCAGGGTGCCTTTGATCTCTTTGACCTCTCCCATCGGAGGCTGGACCCGCCAGACAAACCCGCTGTCTTCCGTGATGGTCAACGTCACCTTCCCTCCTTGCGGGAGGTCGGAGATCCAGGTCCCCACCAGGTCAAACACTTCCTCGGTGGGATTCTCTGGCTCGGCCGGGGTCGCGGCTGGCTCGGTTCCTTCTTCAGGCGGAGACGGGACCGGAGCCGCCTCGGCTTCGACATCGCCTGGTTCCGAGAGTTGGGGCGGGTTGACCTCGGCGACCTTCGGCGTGATTGGCGTTCGTTCTTCGGGCAGCGCTTCGGGTTGGGGCTGTTTCGCCTGTTCCAGCGTCGCGACCAGCTTGGCGGCGACCATGTCTTTGGGCTGCAATTCGTGAACGTGGTTCAACTTCACGAGCGCCCGTTCGGTGTGTCCGCAGACCAGATAGTGGTAACCGAGTACGAACTGCTTGGAGATGTCGTCCGGCTCCTGGATTGACGCCGCTTCCAGCGTCCGCAGTTGCCGTTCGTAGGACGCGGTCGCATCGTACAGTCGCGACATGGTCGCCCAGTCCCAACCGGGGGAGCTGGCGAGCAGCGCGTTCAGCACGGCGGCGGCGGGCTGGTAATCGCCCAGTGCGAAGAGACAGAGCGCGTAAAACTCGTGGGCGGCCGGGTCGCCCGGACGGAGCTGCAAGGCCCGTTCAGATCGAGCGCGGGCCTCCTGGTAACGGCCGACCCGGAACAGTGCCCGGGCGTCGTCCAATTCGCGAAGTCCCGGTTCGAGAGCTGGCTGCGCATTGACCGTCTGGACCACCTGCTGCACGACAATCGGACGGGAATAGTCAATCCCCTCGACGATCACGACCTGGGTGGCATAGGGGTTGTAGTAGTGCACGTAACCGCTGCTGTAGAGGAAGTTGGAACTTCCCCAGCCAACGTAGCCAAATGCAAACGGACCGGACCAAACCGTGGACCACGGTCCGCCCCAGGCACCGTGGTACCAGCCATGGTGGTGATGGTGGATGTGCTGATCGTGCCAGTAGTCGCCCCAACGATTGTAATTCGGGCGATTCCCGTTGTAGCCCCAGCCATTGCCGGGGCGGTTGAAGTTGTTGAACACCTGCTGGTGATTGTGGACGTTTGTATTGTTGTTGATCACCACATTGTTGTTGACAATGTTCTGGTTGTTGGCAACGTGGTGGGGACGCTGGTTGATCACCGGTCGACTGGGGCGCGCGACCGGGCGGTCCCCCACGCCGGGCTGGGTGGGAGGCAGCGTCGGACGTCCTGATCCCACATGGCCACCCGGTGGACGCGGCCTGACAAGAGGGTCTGTGACAATCCCGGGTCGTTGGATTCCCCCGGGCCGTTCATTCTGACCCGGCCGGCCACCACCGATCGCGGGATTGGTCGGATTGGGTCGCGTCCCCGGGCGTGTCGGTTCCCCAGGGCGTCCTGTAATACCGGGGCGTCCTGCGATCCCGGGGCGTCCTGTTTCACCGGGGCGTCCTGTTTCACCGGGGCGCGTTGGCTCGGCAGGGCGAACGGGTTTTCCCCCTGCCGTGGTTCCTGGGTCGATTCCAGGCCGTCCCGGGCGCGACGGTCGACCCGGTCGACCCGGTCGCTCGACGATTCCCGGTTTGCTCCCCGGATTTGTCCCGGGACCTGTGCCAGGGTTCGTACCAGGGTCTGGATTCGGTTTCGGAGTCGGGTCGGTTCCCGGAGTCGTCGGGCGACCGGCGATTCCCGGTCGAACTGGCTGGACTGGTTGAGATGGCTGAAGTGGTTGATTCGGCTGTTCGGGTTGGCCCGGTTGTGGCTGGCCGGGCCGGGGTCGATTGGGATTTTGAGTGCCCGCATTGGGGCGATTTCCCCCGGGACGGCCGGCTGTTGGCGGAGTGGTGCCAGGTTGTCCCGTCACCGGATTTCCCACCCTCGGTTGGGGGTTCGGATTTGGGTTCGGGCGCTGCGCAGGGTTAGGATTCGGGTTGGGAACCTGGCCTGCGGTTTCGCCGGGACGATTCCCGGGGCGATTGCCAGGACGTTGCGGACCCGCCGCCGGGCGACCCCCCGATGGCTGACCGGCGACCGGTGCCGTGGGCTGTGGGCGTGGTTGAGGCTGCGGCTGCGGCACATTCGGACGCGTCACGGCTGGATCTTGTGCGCCGGGTCGCTCACGGTTTGGTCGCTCGCGGTTCGGTCGCTCTCGCCCCGGCCTTTCTTGAGCCGGGCGTTCCGGCGCTGGGCGGGTCGCTGGTTGCGGTTGAGGCTGGGGCCTCGGCTGCGGTTGGGGTTTAGGCTGAGGCTGAGGTCGCGCTTGCGGCTGAGGCTGTGGCTGCGGACGGGGTTGCGGCTGCGGTCGGGGTTGCGGTTGTGGCTGCTGCTTCGGTTGCGGTTGTGGCTGAGGGGGTTGGGCCGCCGGCTTGGATTCCCCCCCCGAACCCTGTCCTCGCCCCCCCCGTTTCTCCTTCTCGGCGTACCCGGTCTGGCACACCAAGGCGACAATCGCGAACGAGGTGAGCAGGTGGGAGAATTGTCGTTTCCAAAGCATTTCCAAACTCCGTTCGCGCGGGAATCGCCTGACTCGCCAGCGAGTATTGTGGGAAGGGACTCCGTTGTGCGCAATATGTACCTTCGTTAATGCTACCCGTTGTCGCCTATGTGGGCAATTCGATTTTCTATCCGCGAGATTTCCAAAGACTGGATTCGCCAAGTGAAACGAGCGAACATGGTACCACGGGGCGGGCCGAACCGTTCCCGCTCCTCATTGAAAGAACACCCTCAGGAATTCTCCATGACTCTTCGAAAACGCCTTGGCTGCTCAGTCGGCCTGGTTTGTCTGGCGGTTGGTTTTGTGGCCACCGCTTCGCCCGCGTTCGCTCAGTCGCGCGATCGCGTCACAAAAGCCAACGCCCCCGTACTGGTGGAAGGAACCGTTCGGCAGGTGTTCCGCAGTTCTCGCCCTGGGCAAAACGACTATCTCGTGCAGATCGATGTGGCACGAACCGAAACTCGCAAACGACTCGATGCTAATGCCAAGGTGACGTTGCCCGTTCCCGGGGAAGTGATCTACGTGCATCTCACGCAGAAGGTCGACGCGCAGGGAAAAGTGGTCGCCGTCGAGAGCCATGCCAACATCCCGGGCGAACGCTCCCTGGTGAAGGCCGCCGTCACCCCCCGCGAATCGGGTGGCTGGGAAGGGACGTTCCCCGAATGGGTCGACGTCGCGCAAGCCGAGGATGAACCAGCCCCGCTCGATCCGGCCCCGGGTGTTGAGACTCCCACGCCACGACCAGCGGCTCGCGGTTTGGGACTGACCACAGAGACCCGCAAGCTGCAGGGGCGGCTGGTGCTGCGAGTCACCGCGGTCGAACGAGGCGGAATCGCGGGTGCCGCCGGCGTTGAAGTGGGCGATGTCATCGTCGGAACGAATGGCGAAGAGTTGAAATCCGCCGACCAGGTCGAGCAGCTCGCGGCGAAAGGGAAGCCGTTCTCGCTGATCGTTGTCGACGTCAATACCGGCAAGGGGGCTCAGGTGGAAGTCGATCCCGGTGTCGCTCTCGCCCCGGCGAATGACCCGTTCACTCCAGACGACCCCGTAGAACCCGCCCCGCCGGTCGCCGCTTCAAAAATCTCGCTGGGAATCTCGGCTGAAGAGGTCAAGCTGGGAGGGCGTGGTGCCCTGAAGGTGACGCGTGTCGAAGAGGGGGGACTCGCGGGGAAGGCGGGAATCGAAGTGGGGGATGTGATCGTGGCGGCGAACGGTGTCGCGACGACGGGTGCCGAGCAGTTGATCAGCGCGTTGCGGAAAGCCGGTTCGAGTTTGACGCTGACGATTCGCGATTCCCGCACCAATAAGGATGTTCCCGTGGAAGTCCCGCTGGGAACCGCGAAACCCGAAGTGCCGCAATCGAAGGGGCCAGACAAACCGCTGCCCGGTGTGGCGCCCGGCAAACTGGGGGCTGTGACCGAACTGGCATTCCACAATGCCGAATTCGCCGTCAAGATCACGGAAGTCGACGAAGGAAGCCCCGCGGCCCGCGCAGGACTCAAGCCTGGGATGCTGGTCACCCACGTGAATGGCAAACCCGTTCTGCACCCCAACGAACTCAACGACGCGCTCCGCAAAGGGGGAGGTAAATGCAAAATGACCATCGTCGACCCCACCAGCGGCCGCTCCGGAAACATCGACGTCACCCTCGGCCAATAGCGATTTCATCCTTCATCCTTCATCTTTGGAACCCCCTCCCGATGCCCCGTCCCCTCTTCTCCGCCCTCGCTCTCTTCTGCCTCGCCGCCTTTGTTCAGGCGGCGGATTCGCCACAGTGGCGCGGTCCCGACCGGACCGGTGTCTCGAAAGAAACGGGACTGTTCAAGGAATGGCCTGCCGACGGTCCGAAAGTCCGCTGGGTCGTCAAGGACATCGGAACCGGCTACTCGACGCCGGCGGTCGCCAAAGGCCGGGTCTACGTTCAAACGACCGTTGACAATGACGAATTCGCTCTGGTACTCGACGAGCAGACCGGCAAAGAGATCTGGAAGAAGCAGATCGGCAAAGTGGGCGAAAACCGTGGTCCGCAGTACCCGGGAACGCGCAGCACCCCTACGGTCGATGGCGAACAGATCTACGTTCTCGCGTCGGACGGCGAATTGTCGTGCCTGGCCGCCGCTGACGGCAAGAAGGTCTGGTCCCGCAATCTGGCGAAGGACTTTGAGGGCAAGCCCGGCTTGTGGGCGTACACCGAGTCGGTTCTGATCGACGGTGACACGTTGGTCTGCACTCCCGGAGGAGAGAAGGCATCGCTCGCCGCTCTCAACAAAAAGACGGGGGAGACGATCTGGCAATCCGTCGTTCCTGACGGAGGGACCGCCGAGTACGCCTCGATCATGGTTCAAGGTTCGGGAGATTCGAAAGAGTACGTCACCTTCCTGCGTCGCGGACTGGTGGGGGTCAATGCCAAGACCGGCAAATTCCTTTGGGTGTTTGAAAAGACAATCGACCCGGGTGCCAACATCATCACACCGGTCATCAGCGGTGCGAAAGTCTTCTCGGCGGGTGGACGTGGCGTTGGAGGGACGGTGGAATTGCAAGCCTCGGGCGACTCGGTGACGGCCAAAGAACTCTACACGGCGAAGGGCCTTTCGGTCGGACTCGGAGGGGCGATTCTGGTCGACGGCAATCTCTATGGTTGCACCGGACAGGCCCTGTTTTGCGCCGACTTCGAGACCGGCAAGATCCACTGGTCGGAGCGCGCCCTGGGTGGTGCCTCGCTGGCGTATGCTGACGGACGGATTTACATGCGTGGTCACAACGGCGGCGAGGTTGCGCTGGTCGAACCGTCCACCGAGGGATACCGCGAAAAGGGCCGTCTCAAACAAGACGACCGCAGCAGTAAGCCGGCGTGGCCGTACCCCGTGGTCGCCAATGGCGGACTCTTCGTTCGCGACCAGGGGGTTTTGGTCTGCTACGACGTGAAAGCGAAATAGTCGGCCATTAATGCGACAACAGCCGCCCGTTTCATTGCACAGACTGGCGAGTGAATGAAAACGGCCCGGAAAGCACAGTGCTTTCCGGGCCGTTGGCGTTAATCGAGAACCGCAGTCGGCGATTACTTGTCGCTGGGCTTGGCTGCCGTGACTTCGGCACCGGCGGCGGCGGCACCAACCGCTTCTGGCTGCGGATCGAGCGACGGGTCGTGCGTCGTGTCGAAGCTCAGGTGCTTCTGTTCGCCGGTCGTCGCGACGTTGACCGTGACCACGTTCTTCCCTTCGAAGTTGCCACGGAGCAGTTCTTCCGACAACGGGTCTTCGACATAGGTCTCGATCGCGCGACGCAACGGCCGGGCACCGTAATCGAGGTCGGAACCCTTCTCGATCAGGAACTCCTTCGATTCGTCGCTGAGAATCAGCTTCACACCCTTTTCGGTCAGCCGTTCGCGGACCTTCGAAAGTTCGATGTCGATGATCTGCTTCAGGTTTTCGCGGTTGAGGTGGCGGAAGACGATGATGTCGTCGACACGGTTCAGGAACTCTGGCTTGAATTCGCGGCTGATCTCATGCTTCAGCCGTTCTTTCATCTTGTCGTAGCTGGTGTCTTCGTCTTTCTTTCCGAAGCCGAACACATCGCCCGAGTGAATCGCCTGGGCACCGACGTTGGTCGTCATGATGATGACCGTGTTCTTGAAGTCGACCTTGCGGCCGAAGCTGTCGGTCAGGTGACCTTCTTCCATCACCTGCAACAGCATGTTGAACACGTCGGGATGCGCCTTCTCGATTTCGTCGAGCAGCACGACCGCATACGGACGACGTCGAATCTTCTCGGTGAGCTGGCCACCTTCTTCGTAACCGACGTAGCCTGGCGGGGCACCAATCAGCCGGCTCACGTTGTGCTTCTCCATGTACTCGCTCATGTCGATCTGAATGAGCGCGTCGGAATCGCCAAACATGAACTGTGCCAGTGACTTCGCCAGCAGCGTTTTCCCCACGCCGGTCGGGCCGGCGAAGATGAAGACACCGGTGGGACGCTTGGGGTTTTTCAATCCGCTGCGGCTCCGGCGAACCGCCCGGGCGATCGAACTGATCGCTTCGGTCTGGCTGATGACCTTCTTCTTGATTTCGGCTTCCATCTCGAGCAGCCGGACCGCGTCGGCCTTCGAGAGCCGCGTCAGCGGAATGCCGGTCATTTTGGAAACGACCTCGGCGATGACGTCGGCGTCGACGATGCCGTCGGTCTCCTGGGCCTTTTCACGCCAGTTGCGGGAGAGTCCTTCCTTCTCCTTCTTCTTCTTGTCGGCCTTGTCTCGCAGGGCGGCGGCCTTTTCGAAATCCTGGCTGGCGACCGCCTCTTCCTTCTGCTGATTCAGGCGCTCGATCTCTTCTTCGAGTTCCTTGAGATCGGGAGGTCGAACCATCGATTTCAGACGAATTCGGGCACCCGCTTCGTCGATCACGTCGATCGCCTTGTCCGGCAGGCACCGACCGGTGATGTACCGGGTCGACAGTTCCACCGCCGCCTTGAGGCCGTCGTCGGTGATCGTCACGCGGTGGTGCGACTCGTAACGGTCCTTCAGGCCGCGAAGAATCTCGACCGCTTCCTCTGGTGACGGCGGTTCGACCATGACATTCTGGAACCGCCGTTCCAGCGCGCCGTCTTTCTCGATGTATTTGCGGTACTCGTCGAGCGTGGTCGCCCCGATGCATTGCAGCTCACCACGGCTGAGAGCCGGCTTCAACACGTTCGAGGCGTCAATCGCCCCTTCCGCGCCACCAGCACCGACCAGGGTGTGCAACTCGTCGATGAACAGAATCGTATTCTTGGCGCGGCGGACTTCGTTCATCACCGCCTTGATGCGTTCTTCGAACTGACCGCGGTACTTCGTCCCCGCGACCATCATCGCCAGGTCAAGAACCACGATCCGCTTGTCACGCAGTGGCTCGGGAACGTTGTTCTCGACCACCATCTGGGCGAAACCCTCGACGATGGCGGTTTTGCCCACGCCAGCCTCACCCAGCAAAACCGGGTTGTTCTTCTGGCGCCGGCTGAGAATCTGGATCACGCGTTCAATCTCGTTCTGCCGGCCAATCACCGGGTCGAGCTTGTTCTGCCGGGCGAGTTCTGTGAGATCGCGACCAAAGCTGTCGAGCGCGGGGGTTTTGCTCTTCCCCGGCTTCTGCTGGCTGCCACTTCCCGAGGCGACCGCCCGTTCCCCCGATTCCGAGGGTTCCATCCCGTGCCCCAACAGGTTCAGCACCTCTTCACGAACATCTTCGAGCTTCAGCCCCAGGTTCATCAGAACCTGGGCCGCCACCCCTTCCTGTTCACGCAGCAGGCCGAGCAGTATGTGTTCGGTTCCCACATAATTGTGATTCAGGTTCCGAGCCTCCTCCATGGAGTACTCGATCACCTTCTTCGCCCGGGGAGTCTGAGGCAGTTTGCCCATCGTGACCATGTCTGGTCCCGACTGCACAATCTTCTCGACTTCCATCCGGATCTTCCGCAGATCCACATCGAGATTCTTCAGGACGTTTGCCGCGACTCCCGAACCCTCTTTCACCAGCCCCAGCAGGATATGCTCGGTGCCGATGTACTCATGGTTGAACCGCTGGGCCTCCTGATTGGCCAGTTGCATCACCTTCCGGGCGCGGTCTGTGAAACGTTCGAACATGCGAATCTCTCCCTAGGCTCTTGCGCCGCCATGTTTCCATGGTGGACTTTGACGGCGGACCGAACAACGAGACGCGAGTCGTACGTCGGTCTCATGCGTTACACGTTGTAGCAAAGTATATGCCAACGGTCGACTGGGGCGTAGTGGCGCGCAACGCCAAACAACGAAATCATCTACGCCGATGCGTTGGCCGCAGGAACGGCTTTGCTCTCCCTTCGCCAGAGGCGGTTTTTCCCCACTGGTTCGCGAATTCCGGGGCGTTTCGGCAAACGGACACTTTCGGACCCGATCCGCCTGCCGCTGTTTCAATCAGACGAAGATGCCACTACGGAGAAAGTGGCAGTCTCCGCAAGACTGCCCGCACCTGCCCTTTTGGCAGGGTGTCGCCCCGTCAGAGGCAGTAATGTTCGACAATTCGGCGGTAGAGCGCAGTCCCCGCCTCGAGCTGCGACAGGGCGATCCATTCATCGTGCGTGTGGGCCTGAGCGATATCCCCCGGACCCAGTACAACCACATGCTTCAATTCGCCAAACATCACACCGTCGGTTCCGAAAGACACCGTCCGGGGACTCGACTTGTCGGCCAGCCGCAGGATCTCGCGGATATAGTCCGACTGGGGATCCATGTACAGCGCGTTCCCAACGGGGCCAGCCTGGAATTCGAGGCCATTTTTCCGGGCGGCGGCCGCGGCCCGGTCGACCAGCGCTTGCGGGTCTTGACCGGGCATCGGGCGGAAATAGACTGTACAGACGCTTTGTGGCGGCGTGACATTGACGGCGACCGTGTGGTCGTTGACGCCGATGTTCCAACTGATCGTCGGCGGGTCGAACTCGTCGTGCCGCCATTGCGGGTCCGTCAGGACCTCGTCGTGAATCGCCTTCATCTCGACCAGAAACGGGATCATCGCGAGATTCGCGTTGATTCCCTTGTTGGTGCTGGAATGCGCCGCCCGGCCATGGGAAATCGCTTTGAAACCACAGGTTCCCTTGTGCGCGTAGACCACCTCCAGGCAGGTCGGTTCCCCGATGATTCCGTGCGACTGGCCCGAGACCATTTCACGGTACAATTTCGACCGCGCGGCGACTTGCCGGGCTCCGCCGTAGCCAATCTCTTCGTCCGCCGTGCAGGTGAGGTAGATCGGCTGTTTGAGTTGGTCCGCGGAAATCTCGCCGGCGGCGGCGATCATGCAGGCGACCGAACCCTTCATATCACAACTGCCGCGACCGTAGAGTTTGTCGTTCTTGACGCGCGGTTCAAATGGCCCGTGTTCTGGGGTAAACCATGACTCAGCGGGTACGACATCGGTGTGCCCGAAGTAGGCGACCCCCCCGGTTCCCGGCCCCTTTTTGCCAATGACGCACGCTTTGCGAATCCCCTGCACGTCATCGTATTCGATTCGCTCGGTGACGAAACCGCGTTCTTTCAGCAGTTCTTCGACGCAATTTGTGACCGCCACATTGGAGCTGCGGCTCACCGAAGGAAAGGCGATGAGACGTTCGGCGAGGGAGAGTGACAGCATGGCGGGGACTCGGAGAGGTGGGGTGGGTCGAGGTTAGCGTGATTTGGGGGAGAAGTGCAACCGGGGGGATCTTCGCGACGGTTGGCGAGGGATGGCGAGAGTCCCGGCGAAGAGGCGAAGCCCCGACGACGTCCGATTCATTTCCCGACCGACAGCTCTCTTGGGGGGATGCCCCAGGGCTCACAACACTGGGCACCAAATTTTGTTGGCAAGCAGGGAGGAACGGGGCGGTTGGGGTGTTTGAGATGGCGGTCGTCGGGCCGGTCCCCCGTGTCTTGGGTGTAATCGTTACATTTCCACACTTTTGGCCGGTTTTTGCGAAGTCAACTTGGCGGCAGAACCGATATTTCTGTTACAGCGTGTCATTCCGCTACAACCCGACTGTTCGCTATTTCCCGAGCGCGGTCGCCAGCGTCATTCAGTCTGCACATGAAATCAAGAGGACCGGGACAATGACTCCAGCTCGTTGCGTCGCGCTTGCCATGGTGTTTGGCGCCTGCTGGTTGGGTGCGACGAGTGCCCAGGCCCAGTATCCGGCACCCGCGGGACCGGGGGCGTACCCTGGCCCGATGGTGGTCGATGGCCCCCCCATGAGCCCCGGAGATCCCGGATTCTCCCCCTACCGAACACCTCAGCCAATGCAGGGTGTCCCGTCCGTATGGGACATTGAGGTTCCCGACGACGGAACGTTGTTGCCTCATCCCGCATTGTTCAGTGGGAGCGGTTTCGCCCGGGTTGAGTACCTGAACTACAACTTTTCGGGTCCGGGAGACGTCCTGTTGGGGGCTCCCGTCGCCGATAATCCCGATCCCAGTCAGCCGTTTATCATTTTCGCCCCCGGTACCGACGTTCCCAATTTCTTCGGTCAGGTCCCTGACCTCTTGAGTACCGACCTTCGCGATGTCAGCGGCATACGGGCGACGCTCGGTCTTGAGTTTGCCAATGGCGGGATCATTGAATTCAGCGCTTTCATGACCGGTCAACGCAAGAGTACGACGATTCATGAGAATTTCGGCACAACCGATGTTCCGTTCAACGGGGGCTTTATCACGCTGCCCAATGCCTACGCGACGAGCGTTCTGGCGAATGGTCAGGCGTCCGATCTGTTCTTCGTCTATAACCAGCGGTTCGAATCGATCTACCAGTCGCAGTTGTGGGGTGCCGACATCAATTTCCTGCCCGACTACGACGTGAACGGGCTGTTCCACCTCCGTCCCATTTTCGGTGCGAAGTACCTGAACCTTCGCGAACGATTGAGCCAGTACGGAATTTTCCAGGAACTCGCCCCTGTGCCGGCGTTCGAGACGTCAATCATCTCTTCCGTTCAGAATCACCTGGCTGGTGGACAGGTGGGCGTTCGGACTGAGCTGGTGACTCGGTTCTTCGACCTGGGTGCGGAAGGTAAGTTCCTGGTGATGAGCAGTACGATGTTGGGAGAGGTCTCGACGACGAACTTTCGGTTCGACGGCGATCCTCAGGTCGCGACAAGCGACTCCACCACACAGATGTCCCTTGGGTTTGACCTGATTGGCTGGGGGGTTCTGCATGTTCACCCCAACGTCGATCTCCGAATCGGTTACAACTTCATCTACCTGTCCAACGTCACGCGACCGGCTGGCAACATCTACTACAACGAAACCGGAATTAACAACCCGGCGGGTGTGGTGATCGACATGGCCCGGGAAGACTTCATCGCGAATGGTGTTTCGCTCGGTGCGGACTTCAAGTGGTAGTCGACCGCGGCGGCTTGGGATAAAAATAAAACCCGCTTCGAAATTCGAAGCGGGTTTTTTTGTTTCTACGTCCGCCATCGGGGCTAGGATGACCCGAACTCCAACCAACACGCCCGTTGACGCTCGCGCGGCCGACTCCCGTTGGTCGCTAGCCGTGGCACCCAATTCTCGATGAACGATCCACCGCAGACAGGTTCAAACTACGGGTCGATCGGCAACCGTTTCGAACCGCACCTTACAGCCTCTTCTCGGGAATCCGCTTCCGGACCCCTTCACGCTCGCCACCCTTCTCCTTCTCATTGGCTTGAGCGCGGGCCTGGGCGACCAATTGCTGGGCCGCGAGAACCTCGTCCCCGGTGAAGAAGTACGCGGGGGGCAAGCCACCGATCGCCCGTCGGGAGGACTTTTTCGCCAGGGTTTCCCAGCTCATGTTGTCGGTCAGGTGCCAAGCGGCGGCTTGCGCGACCATCTTGTCGATTTTTCCGGTTCCGACCATCGCCATCAGTTCACGAAGAACCGGGTCGACGGTGTATTCTTCCGCTTTGACCAGCTTGTAGCGCATCCGTGCGCTTGGGTCGGCTTTGCCATGCTCGAGGCAAACCGTCACCAGCGGCACTTGAGCGACTTTCTCTGGGGGGATCGAGAAGAACCCACCGCCACCCCCCTGCTGGCCGCCACCACCGAATCCGCCGCCGCCGCCGCCTTGCTGGCCGCCGCCGCCAAACCCGCCGCCACCGCTCTGGCCACCACCCCCTTGACCGCCTCCGCCAAGTCCGCCCCCCTGCTGACCGCCGCCACCACCTCCGCCGAAGCCCTGCTTCAGCACTTGAACCGCAGCAATGGCGGCCGGGAGCCGAACGGTAATGGGTTGGTCGGACTTGTTCTCGAGAAACACATTCCCTTCATAGGGATTGCGGAGGATGACGGTCGCTTCGAGGTCACCCGCCTCCAGACCGTCGAACAATTCGACCGACCGTGCCGCCGGGTCATACCCCAGCTTCTTAATCGGGCGTTTCACCGCCCCGGTGAGGCCGGCCGTCAGAGCGATGGCGGCACAGACCGTCAACACGCCGCATCGGCCGGCGAACTTGGAAGTCGAATTACGCAGCATGGCAAATCACCCTTTCACGCCGCCGGTCGCCTGAAGCGCCGGCCAGGAAGTCACAACGAGATTCAGCGCAGGACAGCACGCGGGGGGGCCGCCGAACCTCCCTCGTCGCTTGACATACTCTATCGCACCCATCCTCCCATGTGCAAATAAAAAATCTGCGGGGTTTGCGGGGATTTGGCGAACCTCGCCCGACTTCCCCCCACCTGACTGCTACACCCGGCGTTTTGCCACCCCCTGCGAAACTTGCTCCAGCCCGCAATTCCCGTACAGTGGAGCGGAACCGCTTTACCGGAATGCGCGACACGGGCACTCCCTTCGACCGCACCACAGGCTGAACGCCATGCACTTGCTCGAACCTCAAAACACCGCCGACTGGCTGCGATCCAATGGCTGGCTCCCCGCAGGAGAGTCCGCCGAGGTCGCCCTGCTCGCCTGGGGAGTGTCCAACGTGGTGTTGCGGGTGACGCCAAGCGACTCGACCCCGTTCGTCGTCAAACAGTCCCGTGGTCAGTTGCGAACCCGCGACCCGTGGTTCAGCCGGCTCGAACGGATCTGGCGCGAAGCCGACGCCATGCGCGAATTGCAGCCGTTGCTCCCCGAGGGACGTATTCCCCGCGTGCTCCGCGAAGAGCGCGACAACTACGTCTTCGCAATGGAAGCCGCGCCGGCGGAACACGTCGTCTGGAAGCAGTCGCTGCTCGAAGGTCACTTCCAGCCGGCGGTCGCCCGCGAACTGGGGGTCGGCCTGTCGGCGATCCACGCCCGAACGACCGGCCAGAACGAACGCTTGATTTCGTTTGTTGATCGTCAGGTGTTCATTGAATTGCGGGTCGATCCGTTCTATCGCCGGGTGGCGCAGGCGGCACCGGAAATCGCCCCGCAGATCGATCGCATGATTGACGAAATGTTCGCGACACCCGTTTGCCTGGTTCATGGCGACTTCAGTCCCAAAAACGTGTTGTTAACCGCCGACCGGCTCGTGCTGGTCGACTTCGAAACGGTCCATCTGGGGGATCCCGCGTTCGACCTGGGGTTCTTTCTCAGTCACTTGCTCTTGAAGACTGTGCTGCATCGCGCGCGGTTCGAGTTGGCGGCCGACCTGACCGTCGCTTTCTGGTCGACCTATCGCGCGGGACTCGCCGACCTCGCCGATCACCCCGTCTTCGCCCCCGATCGCCTGGTGCCGCGGATGATTCCCCACCTGGCTGGCTGCATGTGGGCTCGGATTGATGGAACCAGCAAAATCGACTATCTCCCCGATCCTGCCGAGCAGAACGCCGTCCGCGAATTCTGTCGCGGGCTGTTTCTCGATCCGCCGCCCGACTGGGAAAGCGTCCTCGGCCGGCTGCGGGACTCAACATCCATTCTTCACTGACTCCGCGTAGAATGGTGGGGGAAGTCGGCGTGGGATCGCTGACCGAACAGTGGGAGGGAATTCGATGCGTCTGGTGACTGTGCTGATTCTGATTTTGGCAACGTTGACGTTTCCGCTGCTGGGGGAAGACCGGGCCAACGACCAGTCACAGGCCGACCCGTTTGGACTACCGCCTCCCAAAGATGTCGAAAAACCGGGAACGATCGTCCTGCATGGCGGGGGACCGATCACGCAGGATGTCTTCGATGAGTTCATTGAAAGCGCGGGGGGATCGAAGGCGCACATCGTGTTCATTCCGTCGGCGGGCTGGCAGGCGGACACGTTTGATACCACGGAAGACTTCGAAGACGCGCTCGCGTTCCGCTTCAGTTCGTGGACCGATCTGGTGGACGATGGTGGCATCGAGAGTTTTCAGTTCCTCTACACCGACGACCCCGATGACGCCGACGATCCCGACTTCCTCAAGCCGCTCGAGAAAGCGACCGGCGTCTGGTTTTCGGGCGGAGACCAGTCGGAGTTGAACTACCGCTTCGTGGGGGAATATCCACAGCAGACCCGTTTTCAAAAACTGCTCAAGCGCGTCTTGCGGCGAGGAGGTGTTGTGGGCGGGACGTCGGCGGGAATGGCCGCCCTGCCGATGATCATGACGCTCTGGCAGGATCGCGATGACCAGATTTCACCCGTCTACGCAGTCGCGGGGCATGGCCTCGGATTGCTCGATCGGGTGATTGTCGAACAACACTTCGATACACGTGGCGGACGTCTCGAGCGGTTTACCAGTCTGCTCAAAGACGCCGACCGGCTCGACGCGCTCGCCGGCCGTGAGGGAGTCGGAGCGAATATGATCGGAATCGCTGTCGAAGAAGACGCCGCCGCCCTCCTCTATAAGGGCGAATTGCGAGTGATGGGGGAAGGCCGCGTCCACTTGTTCCGCAAATCGCGTGACGGACGGGTTCTCACCTGGGAGGAAATTCCCACGGGCGAAACTGTAGAAATCGGAATCGAAGAACCGCAGGGAAGTGAACGCGCTGAACCTGGTCCTTAACCTCTATAACGGCGGACGAGCTGAAACCGCCTGGCTCGTCGTTGGAGGCTTCGGAAGGACGTCCCGTTTGCCTGTTGCGGGGTATTGTGAGGAAGAACGAAAGGCGGGGACAAGGCCCCGCACTCCACGTTCGTTTCATTCTTGCTTCACAGCAGGTGCCAACAGCCACGCCAGCAGATCCCGCATTTCGTCAGGTGAGATCTTCTTCTCCAGTCCTTCCGGCATCAGCGAGACACCCGTCGAACTCAGCTCGGCGATTCCTTCTCGCAGAATCGATTCCTGAACATCGTTCGGACGTTTGAGGGTGATGCTGGTGGCGGTCTCGGCAGCGATCATCCCCGTCGCCGTCCGGCCATCGCGCAGCGCGACGGCGTAATCGACATAGGCCGGAGTCACCTCCCGGTTTGGATCAAGTATATTCGTCAGTACCTGTTCCGGTGCGTGGTGCCGAATTGTTTCGAGGTTGGGACCGACCGCGAACCCTTTATCACCCAGTCGATGACAGGTGATGCATTCGCGCTCGAAGACAAGCTGGCCCCGCTTCCGATCGGGCGTATCGGCGAGCGACTTCTGATACTGCGCGATCACCTCTTTTCGCGGCGAGACTTCATCCCCCGCGAACAGTTTGCGAGCCCGCTCTTTAATCTTCGGATCGGAATGCCGGATCAGAAGGCCGCGGCGTGACGGGGCGAGTTGTGTCGCTCCGACGACTCCCCGTTCAATCGCGTCGAGTAACGCGGGTATTCGGTCGGGACGGGCCAGCAGCGACTCGATGATCTCCCCGCGGAGCGCGGGAGTCGCGCTCCGCCAGCGTTCCAACAGCAGGGCGGGCAGGTCGGGAGCGGAGAATGTGGAGAGGGCCCGCATCGCGGCCAGTTGCACACTTCCCGGTTGCGACGATTCAAGAGCCGTCAACAACGATTCGCGGACCGTCTCCAGTCGACCGAGTGCCAAGAGCTGCACCGCCTGCTCCCGCAATTCGGTTGGAGCATCCGTCTGAATGGCGGTGGCGCGGGCGTTGGCGAGCAGTTCATCGACGACCGGGGCGGCGTTCGGCAATGTGGCCGCCAGCGTTTTCCCCCGCCGCTTGAATCCCTCACCCAGACCCTGCACCAGTTCGATCTTGTAGACCCGATTGCTTGCGGTGATACCTCCCCTCTGTAGATGTTCCGCGACCGACACCAACTCGGCGGCGTCTCCCCGGGCGGCGATCGACTGAGCCAACAGTCGGAACAGGGGACGGGCCGCGATCGTTCCTGGGAACTCCGTGTCCATCAACAGGTCGGTCAACAATTCGCCACTGCGACTCGCGACAGAACTCAAGACCGCCGACCGCAGGAATTCGTCGGCGGCGTCAAGCCGGGCGATTTGCGCCAGCGCCTTGACCGCGCGCGGGTCGGTCGTTTCTCCCAGGGTGAACGCCACCTGCATCCGCACCCGCGGGCCGTCGTCGCGAGCGAGCGCGAGGACGCTGTCAAGGAGTGTCGGCTCGGTCGACAACAAGGGTTCGGCGAGCAGAACGGATTGTTCGCGCACCCGAGAATCCGCGTCCCTCAGTGCCTCCCGGATGTCCGTCGGCCGCAGGAGATTCAGACCCCGCAGCGTCCACAAGATCGCGACCCGGGCACCCGGAGATTGAGCCGACTTGAGTTCATCACGGAGCCGACTCTCGATCGATCGATCCTGACGCTCGAAAATCAGCCGGGCCGCCGTGTCTCGCAGCCATCCATTGTCGCGGGCCAGTAGTGGGACCAGCGCGTCGGTCGACAGTGTTCCGGGAATTTCCACGAGTGGCTGTGCGTGAAAACCCTGGCGGGCGATCCGCCAGATCCGTCCCCTTTCGCGACCACTGTGCAAGTCGAGTACCGCTTTGATGTCATCGGGAATCGACCAGGGGTGTTCGATCGTTTCGCGATACATGTCGACGACATGCAACGTCCCGTCCGGCGCGTTGGTGAAATTCACCGGGCGGAACCAAGTGTCGGTTGATCGTACGAATTCGGTTTCCTTGTCGATACGCCGGGCGAGAAACGAGACTCCATCGGCGGTCAGACTCTGGCGATGAACGATGTTGCTGGCGACATCCGACAAAAAAATCTGCTGGCGATACTCGCCTCCCCAGGCATCGCCGCGATACAGGGTCACACCGCTCGCGGACGTGAAATAGCCTCCCGGCACCAGTTCACTTTTGGGATACAGCTTTCCCTCAAGGTCGGTTGTCCAGCGCGCGGCCCGAAACGCCCGCCAGGGCTCGGCGGGGCTGCTGCGGTAGACCGGAAGCGTGTCCCCCGTCTCGGCACAATCGAACAGACTGCTGCGGACAGGGACGTATGGATTGCGGGCGAGATAATGGGCCGGCAAGACGACATGGATCACCGGATTGCGGATGTTGCACAGGAAGCGGTTGCCAAAATCGTCAAGTGCGTGGCCGAATCGTGCCCCGCCCGCCTGCGTCTCGAATTTACGGGTGACTGGATTCAGACGAAAGTCGTTGGCGGCGAAGGGAAGGGCGGGTGCCTGGGGGTCGATGAGTGACTGGATCGAACCGCCGTTCGTTCCCCCCGTCCCGTAGATCGAATGGTCCAGTCCCCATCGCAGATTGTTCATCACCGCCTGGATGTTGAACTTGCGGAACCCGGTGTAGAGTTTCTCCCGGACATCGGCGACGCCGTCACCGTCGGTGTCCTTCAGGTACCACAGGTCGGGAGTCGCCGCGACGTAAACGCCCCCCTTCCAGAACGCCAGTCCGGTCGGCCAGGAGATTCCCTCAATAAAGACGGTCGATTGATCGAACTGGCCATCGCCATTGGTGTCTTTGAGAACGCGAATCCGTCCCAGAGGCGGGTCGGCCGACTTGTCAGCGAAAGGCTTGTCGGTCTCTTTGTCGGTGAATGGGTAATCGTGCATTTCGAGAACCCAGCCGTTCCCCCACTCGTCGTACTCGATTGCGACGGGCGAGGCGACCAGTGGTTCGCTGGCGACGAGCTGCATTTCGAACCCGGCAATTGTCTCAAACGTCTGGAGAGCGTCGGCGGGTTCTGTTGGGGGCGTTCGCGGAAACGCCAACGGCTCGTCGGCGCGACTGGCTCGGAGCGAAAGCACCATGGAAAGAACGGTCAGCAACCCGATCAGCGTCCGCATGGAGCGAGACTCCAGGATTGGTTAATGTCCACCGCTTCCTGACGGGCGCGGCTCTGCGTGTACGTCGGGTTCTCGACCGTGTGGCGTCTAGGACAACTCCACCAGTGGGGAACCGGACGGGAGAATCGAGACCGGCCGTCCCGCGGAGTTGGTGTATTGCCGGCTCGGGTCGATTCCCAGATGGCGGTAAATGGTCGCCAATACGTCTTGCGGCGACTTCGGGTTCGATTTGGGAAACGCCCCCTTGGCGTCGCTTTCGCCCAGAACGCGTCCCCCGCGCACCGGTCCCCCCGCGAGCGCGGCGCTAAAGACATTGGGGTAATGGTCGCGGCCGGCGTCGTTATTCACCCGCGGGGTGCGACCAAACTCACCGCAGGCGACCACCAGCGTCGATTCCAGCAGTCCGCGGGTTCGCAAGTCCTCAATCAGTGCGGAATACGCCTGATCAAAACGGGGGAGAAATCCCCGGCGGAGCGAATCGAACCCTTGCACATGGGTGTCCCACCACCGCAGATCGACCGTCACCATTCGCACTCCCGCTTCAATCAGGCGACGGGCCAGCAGAATTCGCTGGCTCCAGGCGGGGGCTCCGCAACGGTTCGACGCACCAGGGTCAAACGCGGGAATGAATCCATAGCGCTCCCGGACTGCCGCTGGCTCGGCGTCGAGGTCAAACGCGTCCCGCGCCCGGGGGCTGGTGAGAATCCCCCACGCCTGCCGCTGGAAGTCATTCACCGCCCGCAATTGGCCACGTGTATCGAGTTGTTGACGCAAGCGGTCGAATCCGGTCAGCAGTTCGCGCCTCCCCGCCAGACGATCGACATCCAATCCTTGAGCCAGCTCGAAATTCGGAACCCGAAACGGTCCGTTGGCTGCCGGGTCGGCGAGCGTCTCGAACGGCTTGTTCGCGACTCCCAGGTACGCGGCCCCGGTTCCCGGAACCAGTTTGGGAATCATGACGGACGCCGGCAGTTCCCGGTCCAGCCCCCCCAACCGCTCGGCGGCAATCGCACAGCAACTGGGATGGATATTCTCATCGCCGTTGGGGCCTGAGGGATACCCGGTGAAACAGATCTGGTCGCCCGTCGAATGCCCGGCGTCGATGTGGTTGAGACTGCGGACGATCGACCAGTCCCGCATGACGGCCGCACTGCGGGGGAGTATGTCGGTCAGATAAATCCCCGGCACCTCGGTGGGAATTGTGCCAAACTCCCCACGGTACTCGGCGGGAGCCTCGGGCTTGGGATCCCACATGTCGATATGGCTGGGACCGCCCCGCATCCAGAGCAGAATGACATTGTTTTTCCCCCCGGTCGATTCGGCACGCGCTTCATTCGCCAAAAGGTTTCCCAAACCGAATCCGGTCGAACCCAGGAGCCCAGCCTGGATGACCGAGCGGCGTGAAAATCGGAGCGAATGCAGAAACCCCGGGCACCCGCCCAAGCTGGCGACGGACTTCATGGACGGGATCTCGAAGGAGAGGCGTTCAATTCAACAGAACATCAATCTGAATTTATCTGAAAAGCCGTTTCCCGGGGAAGTGAGAACTGACGGTGAAAAGACAGGGTCGCCCAATCGACAGTCACAAATTCGGCGGCGGTTGAATTGGTGGACGGGGTGGGGCATTCGGGTCGGGAGGGGGAGGTGGTGGAATATAGCGCTCGACCATTTTCATTCCGTAACCCCGCGAGCGTTCCCACGCCGCCCGGGCCGCCCAGGGGGTGTTCGGATGCTCCCGTTCCACCGTCTGAAACTGTTCCAGCGCCGACGCTCGGGCCTTTTCCAGTTCTTCGAGCGTCACTTTCGTCTGGCGCAGTTGCTGCTCGTCGGGTCGGAGCATTTCCCCCGTCCCAATGCTCACCGCCCACTGATTGCTTTTGGGGTTTTCAAATTTGTGGGTCGGCACACCCCGGGCGAACTGTTCCAGCGCGATGGCGTATTGAAACAGCCGGACGCGGTACGACATCAACTGCCCCAGCACCAAGTCATAGTTCGCCCGCCATCGCCGGGATGGCTCCGTCGCGCGGAACGGGCGCACGGCCATCAGCCGACGCTCGGCTTCCGTCAGCGCGAGAAACGTCTTTCGGCATCGCGCCAGGGTTTGGGCCACCGGTTCCTGATAACCCCCCGGCTCCCGTGCGTACCAGTTGTCAATCGGAATCTCCAGCTCGCGATTGCGATCATCGAACGGATTCAGGATTCCAATCACCTCCCACACCGCTTTTCTCAGCGGACTCTTATCGCGCTGGTCGGCGTAGGAACGCCGGGAATCGACGTCGGGCACGTACTCTTTCATGTCGAGGGCGGCGTATTTCCGCGCTTCAAAGTCATTCAGATCCTGCTCCTCATGCGGCAGCAGAAAGAAAATCCCACCGGTGTCCCGCGCCAGCCGCACCTGTTCGTACGGTCCAAACCCGCTCATCGCCGCGTCGAAACGTCTGCGGAAACCGTCAAACGGCAACTGCTCGGCGAAGGGAGTTTCCGGCCCTCGGCGAACCGGAAGATAATGGGTGCCCCCCGTCTGGGGATGAACCCAGCGGACATGCGCGTAGAGATACCCGAAAACGCTTTCACGCCCCAGGACGTAGATGGGGGACCGCATTGCGATCGCCTTTTTGCGAGCTTCTTCGACCCGCTCTCCGTCGTCACCCGATTCGTCGCTGATCAGCACGACCACAACCTTGCGTTTCCCCGCGAGCGCGTAGTTGCGGTATTCGTCGAGAACTGACTCAACCGCCTGACAGGTGTTTTCGACGCCCGTTTTGTCGACGGGAATCTGGTCGATCGCTTTCAGAATCGCCTTTTCGTCGGCGGTCGGTTTCTTGCGGTTGGTCTGGTAATGCAGCTCTTTGCCATAACTGACAACGGCGGAGAGCATGACGTCGGCGGGAACATCCTCCTTGAAGAGTTTGAGTTCCTCATAGACTTTGTGGATCCGCCCCTGCAGATCCTTCTGGTCGTCCCGCATGCTCTCGGATTCGTCGAACAACCAGACGACAAGAATCTTGTTCTGCCGCATCAGGCGGGCGAGTTCCTGGGTCAGCCGATCGAGTGCGGGGCCGTACCCCTCGACCAGCGCGCCGGTCTCCCCCGCGACCTGTTCACTTCCCAGATCGTCGCCGAGCTTTTCGAGTCCCGGCAGATTCAGATTCCCCACATTCGGAACCACCACGACATCGGTGAGGCTTTCGCTGCCGTCAATTTTCGTCTGCGCGACTTGAACCGCGCCGCTGGCACCACTCGACCCGACTCCGCCCCCCACCGCTCCGCCGGCGACAATGTTCACTTGGTCCGCGATCTGCAAATCCTCATTGAGCGCTTTGGTGAACTCTTCCGGAGCGCGGACGTCATCTTGAAAGAGGGACTCGATCGCGATCGCGAGTTCGGGAGATTCAATGGCGTATGTCGCGAATGCCAGCACGGCCACCGCCCCGACATGTAACAACAACGACAGCGTCATCGCCGCCAGGAAGCGACTGTTGAACCGCCACGACAACCCCTTGGCGGGAGTATCAGCGGCTGAGGAAGGGGGCGACACGTTCGCCGACGACGATCGCAGAGAATCGGTCGCCAAGGCTAGTTTCTCCAGGATGGAGCGATGATGAATGGAAGCGGTGAAGGGGTTCCTGCTATTGTCGCTCATGACGGGGCTGGGGAAAAGCCCGCGTGCCCCGACGCCGATCTCCTCCCCCCACACAGCTCACTCGATTGTCTCCGCCTGCGGTTCCTGATTCTCCTATGTCCGCGAAGAACGCTGTCATCGAACTTCGCGGCATACGTGTCCGCAATCTGCGAAATCTCGATCTCGAAATCCCGCTGGGGCGACTGGTGGCAATCACCGGTGTCAGCGGTGCCGGCAAGTCGAGTCTGGCCTTTGAGACGCTGTTCGCTGAGGGGCGGCGCAGATACGTGGAGACCCTGTCGACAGCCGCCCGGGGCCTGCTCGATCCGATCGAGCGCCCCGAGGTCGATTTCATCGGGCAGATCCCTCCCGCGATCGCCGTCCGCCAGCGGTTCGCCGAGACTTCCTGGCGACCGACAGTCGCGACGGCGGCGGAACTGCACCCATTGTTCCGCTCGCTGTTCGCCCGGGCGGGCCGGTTACACTGTCCTGGCTGCCAACGGGCCATCCAGGGATTCTCGCCGCCGCAAGCTGCCGCTTTAATCACTCAAAAAGTCCCGGCGACCCGGGTCCAGATCGGGTTTGAAATCGCGAGCCGCTCCGATCGCGCGCGCCTGAGTGACCCGGATCTGATGGATCGTCTGAACCGATGTCTCCAGGCAGGTTTCGTCCGGACGATCGTCGGCGAACAAACCCTGCCGGCAAATGATCTGATGGAATTGATCCGTGCGGGGAATGCGCCCGCAGGAGCGATCACCCTTGTTGTCGACCGACTGACCGCGGGGAGTCCGCTCCCCCGCCTGACCGAAAGCCTGGAACAGGCGTGCCGGTATGGCCACGGGGTGAGCGTCACCTTTTCACAATGGACGGGAACCGAAACGGCGGTTCAGACCGGACAGACCCACTCAACGGACAAAAATTCCGCGGCCACCAACGCGGATATGCGGATGATCGACGGGCAAGTATGGCATGTTGAAACGTGGTCCGAGATGCTTCGTTGCGTTCCCTGTGGCACCACGTTCGCCAATCCCGATCCCCTGCTGTTCAGTTACAATCAACCCCGCGCTGCGTGTCCGAAATGCAAGGGGCTGGGGATCGTACGCGAGAAACGGAGGGAACACGTTCCGTGCGCCGCGTGCGGGGGCGGGCGTCTGAAACCCGAGTCCCTCGCCTGGCAATTCGCGGGACAATCGATCGCCGACCTGCTGAAGTCGACAGCCAACAGGTTGCTGGCGGACTGGAGTGAGCGGTTGCGGAGCGGTGACGGGAATCACCACCTGTTGCGGCAGACACATCTCGCCATTGAGGCCCGGTTGCGACTGCTGGTGGAACTGGGATTGGGGTATGTGGAACTCGATCGGCCTTTGAGGACGCTGTCGGCGGGTGAAGCCCAGCGGGTTCGGCTGGCGGGAGCTTTGGCGACCGATCTGGTCCACATGCTGTACGTGCTGGATGAGCCGACCTCCGGGCTGCATCCGCGCGACATTTCCAAGCTGCTGACCTCGCTCCGCAACTTGCGGGACGCGGGAAACTCCGTGGTGCTGGTTGAACACAACCTCGCGGTCGTCGCGGAATGCGACCACGTGATCGACCTGGGCCCCGGGGCGGGGCGAGACGGCGGGACGGTGGTGTTTCAAGGGGCACCAAACGAATTGCGCAACGCGCCTGGATCGGTCACTGGCATGTTCCTCAATCGGTTGACCGAACCGACCGAAGCGCAGCCGGGAAAATCGGTTCGCGAACCGTTGGGATGGTTGGATTTCAGCGGTCTGACCTCGCGGAATCTCGACAACATTTCCGTGCGGCTCCCACTGGGAGTTCTCTGCGTGGTGACGGGTGTCTCCGGGAGTGGAAAGAGTACGCTGGTGAATGACTGCGTGGCCGGGCTGGTTGAACAGGCACTGCGCCCCGGCACGACGGGAGGAGTGCCGAAGGGAACCGTCGTCGGGGCGGAACGGTTGCGCGACGTGCAGCGAATCGAACAGGCTCCGCTCGGGCGGTCCCGCCGTAACACCCCCGCCAGTTTTCTCGGTTTGAGCGGGCCGATTCGTCAACTCTTCGCCAGTGGCGGCGAGGCCCAGGCACGGAATTTCGGCCCGGGGCATTTCAGCTCCCATGCGGGCAGTCCCGGCTGCTGTGAAACGTGTGGCGGTCTGGGGGTGATTGAAGTCGACATGCAGTTTCTTCCCGATCTCGAAACTCCCTGCCCCGACTGTCATGGAACGCGTTTTCGCCAGGAGATCCTCGAAATCAAATACCGGGGGATGTCGATCGCTGAGCTATTGGCTCAGTCTGCCAAAGAGCTGTTGCCAATCCTCCGGGGGCAGTCGCGCATTCAGCGGAAACTGAAACTGTTACTGGATGTGGGGCTGGACGCGTTGACGCTGGGACAGCCGGCGTACGGGCTCTCGGCGGGAGAAACGCAGCGACTGAGACTGGCGGAATGCCTGTCGCGGATCCGTGGAGGGAATTGCCTGATCGTCCTGGATGAACCGACCCGCGGACTGCATCCGGCGGATGTCGCGCGGCTGCTGCGGGGCTTCGACCATATCCTCTCCGCAGGGCATTCGCTGCTGGTGGTCGAACATCAGCGCGACGTGATCGCCGTCGCCGACTGGGTGATCGAAATGGGACCGGGGGGTGGTTCCAACGGCGGACAGTTAATGGCAGTGGGAAAAAATCAAACTCCCACCGCCCACTGCCCACTGCCCACTGACAACTGACAACTGACCGCCCAACTCTCAAATCGCGTCTGCCGGCTCGCGCCCTGCAAGCGTGTCGGGTGGTGTGAACCGGAAGTGTTTCGATTGTCGAAAGAACTCCAGCGGGTTGTCGTACACGACCTTTTTGATTTGCGAATCCGAGTGGCCGCGACGCCGCATTTCCATGACAAAATCGGGAACCGCTAGAGGATTCGACGGTCCCCAGTCGCCGGCGGAATTCACCATGATCCGGTCATCGCCATAGCGTTCGATGATGTCCGCAGCCCGCGCGGGAGTGCACTTGGTGGTGGGGTACAGCGTCATCGCGCACCAGAACCCATCCTCACGCGCGAGTCGGACGGTGTGTTCCTCGACGTGGTCAATCAGCACCCGTTCCGGTTCGACCCGCTTGTCGTTCAGAAGCATGTCGACGATCATCCGGGTTCCCTTGTACTTGTCCTGCAAATGCGGGGTATGGATGAGGATCAATTCTCGGGTCTTCATTGCCAGGTCGACCTGTTCCTGGAAGACGGTCGCTTCGTTGAGTGTGTTCTTGTTGAGCCCGATTTCGCCGATTCCCAGGACGTTGGGTCGGTTGAGGAACTCGGGAATCATGGCGATGACTTCCCGCGAGAGCGCCACGTTTTCGGCCTCTTTCGCGTTGATGCACAACCAGGTGTAGTGCTGGATTCCGACCGCGGCGGCCCGTTTGGGTTCGAAATCGGTCAGTTGCCGAAAGTAGTCGCGAAACCCGTCCACACTGCCCCGGTCGTAACCAGCCCAGAACGCCGGCTCGCTGATGGCGACACAGCCCATCCGGGCCATCCGCTCGTAGTCGTCGGTCACGCGGGAGACCATGTGGACGTGGGGATCGATGTAGTACATGTCGGTCGGTTGTGTCGGATGCGAAAATGCGACCGCCGCGAACCGGCGGCGGCCGAATTGTGATCGAACGTTGATTATACGTCGGCAGCGGGGTGAAGCCAGCGGACCGACTGGATTCCGGATATTCAATTGCTGGTCCAACTTCCCAAGTCGCGGCGAAGAGGCAAGCCCTGCGGGAGTCGCTCGCGCAAGGCGTGTGACCTTGGCGTGATATGGCGTCGATCGACGCGAATTCGAACACGCGCCAGTCATCGTGCGCAGCACGCCCTTGTGACGCCCTCGCGTCAAACTGGGCGCACCTCATTCGCGCTTGCCCCCCGTCGTGGCTTCGCCTCTTCGCCGCATTTCCGCATGTCGACCACCCCACCCCTTAGGAAATCGAAAAACGCCGCGAACTCGCCATTCGAATGGCACACACTGTGGCAGCGGCAATCAACGCCAGGACGATTGTCGACGGCTCGGGAACCGACGAGGTCGCTTCCAGAATGTAGAGTGTCCCCCCTTGAAGCAGCGCCAATTCCGAACGCCCGTTTCCATCGGTGTCGCCGATCTTGAGTATCGACGTGAAATCCTGATTGGAAAGGGTGAACATCGATCCGGAGTCGAAGATGTTGTGAAATTGACCAGTTCCCGCTCGGGACCAGAACGTGAGTTCGTCGAAGCGGGTCGTCGCGCTGCGTTTCACGACCGCCACCTCGTCAACTCCGTCCCCGTCGACGTCCATCACGGGAGTGTTGTAGTCGAGTACGAATGCCTGACCGGGCAACGCAACCTCGGCTGCGACGACGTAACCACCCATCCCGTCGCTGACGAGCGAACCGAGCGTATCGAACCCGTTGTGCCGGGTGATGATCTCGGCCCGGCCGTCACCGTCGGTGTCGCCAACGCCCAACAGCCCGTCGGTCGCCGAGTGGAATACTGTTTGCAAACTGCCGCCGACAAGGTGGTAGACATAGGTGTTGACGGAGTTGTCGCCACCCGCAACGATTTCCGGTTGACTGTCGCCATCAAGGTCGGCGGTCGGGGCGGCGATTTCGACCGGATTATTCGACGCCGCGATGACTGAAAACGCGTCGCCCCCCTGCGATTCCAGAGCGTACAGTCCGTTGGATTTCGATGGAATCAGAAACTCTTTGTTGCCATTTCCGTTGACGTCACCGACCGACATCAATCCGCCGATGATTCCGTAACCGCCTGTCGCGCTGTAGATCGGTGAATAAGTGTCATTCCCCGTGGCCCGATAGACTGTGGCTGTGTCGGGGGGCGAAACCAGAATCTCGATGTTGCCGTCGCCGTCAATGTCGTTTGCCACAGCACCCCGCATGACGAATCCGGCGCTGAACCGCACCGCACTGGTTGCGCCAGTCTGCTCGTAGATGGTGAATCCGCCGGGATTGCGCGTGACAACGTCACGGATTCCGTCGTGGTCGAGATCGGCGACAGCGACCAGGCTATCGCCGCCGATTCCAGAAATCGTGTCACGTACGGTCAGCACAATTCCCGCGTCGGCGACGTATGCCTGGGCGCAGACACCCGCTGCCAGCAGAATAATCCAGCACGATAGGGAGCGTTGATGTGACTTCATGGCGTTTCGGGTCCAACGGGTAAGCGACTTGTTACAACGGTTCAGCGGTTGCCCCAGAAACGATCCTGGCTACGTAGCCAGTTTCGCATTGCCGCGACTCCTGGTCAATTTGAAGCTTCGAATTCAGCCGATGTTGCCCATGTCGCGGCCGTATGGCTAGGAGCGTGCTGACAACAGATTTTGATCATCCCCCCATTGATCATAGGATCAGTGACTTTATATGCTTCGTTTGGCGTTCGGCACGAATCACGTCGTAACTGTGTTCCACCATGATCCTGCTTCACGGGACGACTCGTCAACGGGCGGAGCAGATTCTGGCTCACGGACCAGTCACGCGGTTCCGTGAACCCGGCGGGCAGGTGATCGAGGTCGAAGGATTCTCGACGAGCTTGGATTGCGGTCCATTCCTTTTCGGCGATCCAGACGATTATGCCCATGGAAAAGCGAAGGAGTTCCCCGACGAGGGAGGGCCGGTTATACTGGTGTTACAGGTGCCGAACGAGATTGTTCAGCGAGCCGTGACGGAATGGTTTCCCCTGAGCCAAGGGTTCGTACAGTTTGACCCCGGTTCGGGGCTTGAGGAGCTTTTGTCCGATTGGTCGCAGATCGCGAATACGGCTGTGATACGGAGCCTCACATGATTCACCCTTCGGAGTTCTCTTCTCGCGTTTTCGCGGATCGCGTCCGGATGGCGTTCCACCCATCGCCGCGTGGAGTTGTCGGGCTCGTCGATGACCTGTTGGACCTATGTCGGTTCTACCAACTGCGAATCAACTTCCGGGACAGCCACTGCGCAGTTCGGAGGCTCGGGGCAGAGGATCATGAATCGTTGAATATTCCGGTCCCGAAGTCCGTATTTCGTGCCGCTCTCGCGAGAGTCGCTGCGATCTGCAACGAACAACGTCCGCAGTCGGTCACTCCGTACCGGGGAGATGGCGATATTGTCGTGCTTCCGCCCGTTTCTCAGGATTCGCTGAAGCGAGTTCCTCCGTCAACGTGTCATGTGTCATTCTCAAACACGCCTTCCGATCAGCAGTTGGAGATACGGTTTTCCCGCAGTTCTTTTGGTGACGGGAACCGGTTCACGGTGTTGTTGCGTGATAACCGAACCGTTGCGGTTTTCGGCCACTCGCTCAAATATATTCAGAATGCCTCCAATTCAACCGACTATGGCTCCTATGGTATCCTGTCTCACGCTGACGGTGGTGAGGTGATGGTTGCGTTGTTCCCTGTCTCGGAGGTGATCGGGGTGTTCAACGGCGATATTCGCGAACCTGAGGGGATCACTGAAAAACGAAACGAAAGCCGTGATACGCAGCGCCAAAGAGCCCTGGAGGATCCAGACCAAGGAATCTGAGTTTGATTCACGCCGCTCTGACCGCGACGGGCCTATTCCAACACTCCCGGTATCGTCTTCCAGCTCGCCGCGACCCCCCGTCAGTCGTTCCTGCCGGCCGTGATGTTCGTAATAGAGGTCGTCGGGATTGAGTCCCAGTGCCGTGAGAATGGTCGCGTGCAGGTTCTTCACAGGCTGCGGTTCTTCAACCGCACGCAGTCCAATGTCGTCGGTCGCGCCGATGGTCGCCCCCGCCGTGACGCCCCCTCCCGCCATCCACATGCCAAAGCCATACGGATTGTGATTCCGACCTTCGTTCCCCTGCATCATCGGCGTGCGACCAAACTCACCTCCCCAGATCACCAGTGTCGTGTCGAGCAGGCCGCGTTGTTTGAGGTCGGCCAGCAGGGCAGCGACCGGTTGATCGGTCTGCGCCGCGTTGCGGCGGTTGTAGTCGGTGTTGTTGTCGTGCCCGTCCCAGCCGAGCTTGTCGACCGCGTTGTAGATCTGAACGCAGCGCACCCCCTTTTCAATCAACCGCCGCGAGAACAGGCACATTCGCCCGAAAAGCGCCTTGTCTTTGTTCTCGTCGTTCAGTCCGTAGCTCTCTTGCGTCGCGGCAGTTTCGAGCGACAGTTCGCCCACGTCGAGCGCCGCCGACTGCATGCGATACGCCAGTTCGTACGACGCGATGCGTCCGTCGAGATCGGGAACGCCTGGGCGTTTGTCCGCGTGCTTCCGATTGAGTTTTTGGGCGAGATCCAGCGTCGAGCGCTGGACGGCGGCGAACTCGGGGGGAGGCTGCAGGTTGAGGACCGGGGTTCCCTCCTGTCGAAATCGCGTTCCCTGAAACGCCGCGGGGAGAAACCCGTTGCTCCAGTTGGCCGATCCACCCAGTCCACCCACCTGGTACAGCAGAATGTACCCGGGCAGGTTCTGGTTGGCCGACCCGAGTCCGTAAGTGACCCACGAACCGAGACTCGGCCGACCTCCCAAAGTCGCCCCCGTGTTCATCAGGAGGGTCGCCGGCCCGTGGTTCGAACTCTCACTGAACATCGAATGCACCACGCACAATTCGTCGGCATGCTTCGCCGTGTGCGGGAGCAGGTCGGAAAACCACCGCCCCGTTTCACCATGTCGCGACCATTTCCAGGGGCCAGCCATCAACTCGTCTTTGCAGTGATTGAACACTCCGCCCACTTTGTCAGGCCGCTCTTTGAACGACGCGGGGACCGGCTGCCCGTGCAGTTCCATCAGCCTCGGTTTGTAGTCGAACAGGTCAAACGTACTCGGCCCGCCATACATGAACAGGAAAATCACCTGTTTCGCCGACGGGGCGAAGTGGGGCATTCGCTCGACGAGTGGCTGGAGAAGATCGACCTGTGTCCGTCCCGACGCGCTGGCTTCGTCTGCGAGCAGACTGGCAAGCGCCACCCCGGCAAAGCCTCCGCCGGTGTGAGCCAACAACTCACGTCGACTGAAAGGTGAGTTCGTCATCGGAAATCGAGTTGGTGACATGGCGTTCAATCGACGTAGGCGAATTCATTCAGATTGAGGATCGCCCGACAAAGATCAATCAACGCGAGTCGGCCGGCTGCTGCGTTCGCCCCACCCCGCGTCTCGATCAGCCTGCGCAATGCCTCAAGTCCCAGTTCGCGTTCCCCGTCATCGGGTTCCCGCGCGAGCACGACGCGGAAGGTGGTCTCGACCAGCGATCGCGGGTCATCGGACGCTTGCTCCCGCACCCGGTCGGCGACCCCCTGCGCGATCCGGATCGCTTCGGGACTGTTCAACAACATGAGCGCCTGCGGAGCGACGACAGTCGTATCACGCCGGGCGCACGACACCGTCGAATCGGGAAGATCGAATGCCTGCAGGAACGGCATCGGCAGACAGCGCTTGCGCACCAGAAACACGCTGCGCACATCGGTCTCTTCCACCGGATCTGTGTACCACCCCTGCATCCGCCCCCCGTCATCCCCCTTTTGCGCTTCGAGGATCGCTGGCTGCGCGTGCAGCAGTTCCTCGGGGACCTCGGGCCACAATGCACGCCCCGAATCGTACGGGCGCAACAGGCCGGCGACCGACAACAGCGAATCACGCAACGATTCGGCGTCAAGCCGCCGCACGTTCTGACGCCAATACAGGGAATTGCCCGGATCATGCTGTTCGACCGCGCGTTGTCTGAGTGTGGACGATAGCTCCAATGGGGCGCGACTGCTCTGCCGATAGGTTGCCGACTTCAGGATGAGACGGTGAAGTTCCTTGACCGACCAGCCGCCGCGAACAAACTCTCGCGCCAACCAGTCCAGCAATTCGGGATGCGTGGGGGGCGAACCGCTGTAACCGAAGTCGTTGGCGGTCGCCGCCAGTCCGACCCCAAAATGCTGTTGCCAGACGCGATTCACGAAGACTCGCGCCGTCCAGGGATTTTCCGCCGACGCGATCCAGCGGGCGAGCGCCAGCCGACGACCGCTGGTCGCTTCACGCGGCGGTTCGCAAACAGCGGGTTCGGGTGACAGGACGGAAACAAACCCCGGCGGAACCTCTTCGCGCGGCGAACTGTGGTCCCCCTGATACAGCACAAATGTGGCCGGCGCGGTCTCGCCCGAATCGGTCGCCCCACACGCCAGACGGGGCTTACGCAGTTTCGATTCACACGTCGCGACCTGTTGGGTTAACTCGTCGAACCGCGCGCGGGCCGCTTCATCAAACGCACCTTTCGCGTCGTCGTCGCTGACATTGAGCCGGGCGACAATCGGTTCCAGTTCGGCTTTGGTCTTCTCATCCCACGTTGCCGGCTCGGTGTCCAGCAGCGTGCGCACTTCGTCTGACAATTCTTCCTGGCGCTGGGCGTGAATTCGGTCGCGGGCCTCATTGAGGAGAGCGGCCAACGATTCCCGCAGGGGCTGCGCTTCGCCGTCGACCGCCGAGTTGTGGGTCGCGATCTCGGCGAGTTCCGCCTCGGTGGAGACCACCAAGTCATCGCGCGGCTGCAGCGGCGCGAAAAACGCCCGCAGACGGTAATGGTCGGCCTGGCTGAATGGGTCGTATTTGTGATCATGGCATTGACAACATCCGATCGTCAGTCCCAAAAAGGCCGACGCCGTCGTGTTGACGAGGTCGGCCTGCATATCGCTCCGCAACCGGTCCTCTTCCTGAAAGATGGCAGCGGTGCTGTCCCATTGTCCCAAACGCAAATAACCGGTCGCAATCAACGCGTCGGCTTCCGCAGAATCGCGTGGTGGCGAGGGGACCAGTTCGTCCCCCGCGAGCTGCTCGCGAATGAACTGATCGAACGGCTTGTCGTCGTTGAAGGCGCGAATCACGTAGTCGCGGTACTGCCAGATCAGCGGACGAAACTCGTCGCGCTCGTAGCCGTTCGTGTCGGCGTACCGAACCACATCCAGCCACAAGCGAGCCTGGCGTTTCCCATACCGGGGCGACGCGAGCAGTCGGTCTACCAGACGATCGTACGCGTTGCCGCGAGACAGTTGTGCCGTTCGCCGCGTTCGTTCGGCCTCGCATTCCTTCACAAACGCCGCGACCTCGTCGGCGGTGGGGGGGAGTCCCAGCAGGTCGAGCGAAAGTCGGCGGATGAGTGTGCCGGGGTCGGCGGGAGAATTGGGCGTGATGCCGAGCGACTCCAATCGCGACACGATGAAGCGATCGACAGGCGAACGAACGCGATCATTCGCTCGTACGGAAGGCAGCACGCTGGCTTCTGGGGCCGTCAGTGACCAGAGGTCGAGTCGTTCGCCTTGAAACAGTTCGCGAATCGGATTCGAATCGGCAACTGGCGTATTGCCACGTTTTCGCGAAGGCTCCGACCCGGTCGCGGTCGCCGATGGGCGCGAGATCGCCAGACACACCACGACCAGAGGTAACCGTTCACGGGTCGGAATGATCCGAGGGACAATTTGGCCTTCGCGCAAACGGAAAAATCAGCGACATCACCGCCATGTCGCTGTCGCAACCTCCGATCACTCCCGAACAGATCGCCGCCTTGCCGCCCGAGTTTCGGGCTTTGC
>CAMATH010000019.1 GCA_945860955.1 Planctomicrobium piriforme | reverse complement strand
GGCGTCTGCTCCGCCGCCGGGATCTCGATTCCCGCGATGACGATCGGTTGGATTGGCTGGGGGTCTGACTGGCTCATGCGCCATACATTCCCCGAAAAACCGACTTTGAGTAAATACCAGTTTCCGAGGGGTTATTGAGCAGTTACGGGGTCGTAGCGTAGCGGAGACCCCCGGATAGGGTTGCTGATTTGTGCGCATCCCGGAGGGATGCCAGAAGCGTGGTTGCCGTGTGAGACTCTCGCATGGGTATCCGTGTTTCGCGGCATACGAACGAATCGCTCTCGCGCTGGCCTGACAGCGGGAAATTCAGGATCGTGACCTAAATAGCCGAACGCGTTTCTGGCATCCCTCCGGGATGCTGTTCCAATCACGCCGCGTCCCGGGGGTCTACGCTGCGCTTCGACCCCCGGCTACTTTCTGGCATCCCGTTCGGGATGCGACGGCGACTGCGCCGCGATAAACCCTACAATACGACGGTTTTGATCCTGGACGGGTTCTAACCTGTGCGGTTGCGCCAACCCGTAGTACGTCGACCGACGAAGAACCCACAGTGGTCCGCGCACTCAGAGAGTGCGCGCGACACTGGTTCATGCGATCCGTTCCAGTTACGGTACAGGATTCTCCGGCAGTTGATGCCCCATTTTATCCCGCTTCGTCGCCAGATACTCGGCACGTTCTTTTTCCGGTGGCGCGATGATGGGAATCTGCTCAACGACTTCCAAATCGACCCCCGAATAGACAAATGCGTTTGTCTTTTTCGGGTTATTCGTCAACAGCCGAATTTTTGACAGTCCCAGATCCTTCAAGATCTGCAAGCCGACCATATAATCACGCATGTCGGCTTTGAATCCCAGTTTGTGATTCGCTTCGACGGTATCCAACCCCTGGTCCTGCAAAACATACGCCTTCAGCTTCGGAATCAGCCCGATTCCGCGCCCCTCCTGCGGCAGATAGACCACCGCTCCCGCCCCTTCGGCCGAAACCATCGACAAAGCCATGTGCAGTTGATCGCCGCAGTCGCACCGCAGCGACGCCAGCAGATCCCCCGTGAAGCACGACGAGTGCATGCGTACCAGCGGTGCCGGCTTGGATGCCAGATCTCCCAGAACAATCGCCAGTGGCACCTGCTCTTCGTGTTCCACGCGATAGGCGATGACCGACAGCTCGCCATATTTCGACGGAATTCTCGCCTCGACTTCGCGCTCAACCAACCGCTCGCTCAGCCGACGATGCCGAATCAGCTCTTCGATCGTGATGATCGGCAGGTTGAATTCCTGGGACAACGCCGCGAATTCCGCGTCGTCGGCCATGCGCGTTCCGTGGCGACTGAGAATCTCGATCAACACTCCAACCGGCTGTAATCCCGCCAGTTTCATGAGGTCGACCGTCGCCTCGGTGTGGCCGGCTCGCCGCAGAACACCGCCCGATTTCGCCGCCAGCGGGGGAATGTGCCCGGGTCGGACGAAATCGTCGGCGGTCGATTTCGGGTCGGCAAGTTGACGCAGGGTAAGCGTGCGACTTTCCAGACTGACCCCGGTTCCTGAATCGCGGTGGTCGATCGGGATCAGAAACGCCGTCCCCATCGGGGCGTTGTTCTGACTGGGAGGAACCATCGCCGACAGTTGCAGCCGGTCGGCGACCTCCTGGGCCATCGGGGCGCAGAGCAATCCCCGACCAATCTCCAGCAGAAAATTCACTGTCTCCGGGGTGATCGACTCCGCCGCACAGACGAAGTCCCCTTCGTTCTCCCGCTCGGCGGCGTCAACGACAATGATTACCCGGCCCGCGCGCAAAGCGGCCAGAACTTCCTCAATGGGACTCGACACCAACGGCATTTCGAAACGCGCTTCCCTGGCAGGTAGAATCGGCGGGGTTCATGTCATTGTAGTCGAAACGGAGCCAACCCGCACATTCACAGAAACGTGCCGTGTATCGTGATCAATACGACGTTGCCGCACAGCGGTTGGCGCATCACGAATTCTCGGACTGGACAAGCAAGTGCAACAATTCGGGGAATTCCGTGATCGCAAGCGGATGCGTTCGGAGACCAACGTTGTGGAGATCTTGGAATCGGGATCAGGACACCCGACCACGGTTCTGGCATCCTTCCGGGATGCTGTATCTGACACGCCGGTTTCCGTGGGTCTGCGCTTCGCTCCGACCCCCGTCTACGATCTTGCATCCCGTTCGGTATGCAACGGCGGATTCGCCGTGATGAACCCTAGAAAACCCGAGTTTTGGTGATCGAGGGGCACTTACTGCGCAACGCGAATCCCACGAAAAACTCACTTGCCCCCCCTGCCCTGCCTCGACGGGTCACCCACCCGCGTCAATAATCTGCGGCACCAGAAAGAACTGCCCGTCGGTTTTCGGCGCGTTCGACAGCGCCAAGTCGCGCGGCAGCGACGGCCGCACGACATCCTCTCGAAAGACGTTCTGCAACTCGACCGCATGCGCCATCGGCTCAACGTCTTCGGTATCGACTTCGTTGAGCTGTTCTACGTACGTCAGGATCTGCCCGAGCTTGTTAAGGTAGTCGTCGACCTCGTGGTCGGCGAGCTTCAGCCGACCAAGTCGAGCCACCTTCAAGACCGTTTCGCGATCGAGTTGCGACGCCATAACGAATCCCGCCGGCTTTACGTGGTGGGAAGCGTGAACGGCTTGCGCACAATCGCCTTCACCACTTTGCCGCTCTTCAGGCACTGGGTGCAGACGCGCTTGGTCACGACCCGCTCGCCATCCTGGACACGTACCCGTTGCAGGTTCGGACGAAACGCACGCCGGGTGATTCCAGTCGTCTTGCGACCGTTTCCTCCCAGGTACTTCGCCTTTCCACGCTGCGCCAACGAATTGCCGCGCACGGTTTCCTTCTCACACAAGTCGCAACGCATTCCCATCGCACAAGTCCTCTTCGAATCCAATCTTCTACCGCAGCACGGCGGAAACCGCGATTGTAGCGATTCCGGTCCCGATTGCAAACAGACAGTCCCCAGTCCCAATATCCCGGGCCATTGTCCTGGATCGTGTCCAGCCGTTTTGACTTTATCGGCGGAATGTGGAATGATCGCTCGCGTCAAACGGTCGGTGAAGGCGGATGTCGTTTTCCGCCCAGTCCCCGATTTTCAGCTTGCGACAACGCACCGGCGACGTCGGAGGTACTCGGGTCGAGTGCCGCCCGGAAAACGTCGTATTGCTCTCGAAAGCACATCGGCGGCTCGGCAGGAGCCTCGCCCTCCCGCTGACCCGGTTTCTTGACACCCCACATCGATACGTCGCGAATGACAGAGCCGAACGCCTCCATGAAACTCGCCAGCGTCCTCACCCCCATCTCCGCCGAAAACCTTCAACTGGCCGCCCAATGTGGCGTTACCGACATTGTTTCCCGGTACCCCACCGGCGGACTTGCGGAACTGAGAGCGACCCAGCAGAAGATCGAGTCGTTCGGAATGACTTTGTCGGTCGTCGAGGGCTATCTCCCCATCGAGAACACGAAAATGGGAATGGATGACGGAACCGAGTTGCGTGCCGTCCAACAGCTTCTGCGCGACATGGCGGAACTGGGAATCCCCCTGCTCTGTTACAACTTCATGGCGGGAACCGACTGGGTCCGCACCCGACTCGACGCACCCGAACGGGCCGGCGCGAAAACGACGGCGTTTCGTTTCGCTGATGTCGAACAGGCTCGTTCCCTCTCCAAAACCGCCAGCTCCGTCACCGGCAATCCCATCTCGAAACCGGAACTGTGGGCCAATCTCGAACGGTTTCTGAACGGCGTGATTCCCGTCGCCGAAGCGACCGGTGTCACGCTCGCCATGCACCCCGATGATCCTCCCCTCGACGAGTTTCTGGGGAAATCCCGGATCATGAACAGCGTGGAGAGCTTCGAACAGCTCATGCGGCTCGTCCCCAGCCCCCACAACAAAATTTGCTTCTGCCAGGGTACGTTCGCCGAGATGGGAGTCGATATCCCCGCCGCGATTCGCCGGCTCGGTCCGCACATTCGCTACGTCCACTTCCGCGATGTCCGGGGGACGCGCGACGATTTTATCGAGACATTCCACGACAACGGCCCCACCGACATGGCCGCCGCGATCCGCGCCTATCGCGAAGTGGGATTCACAGGATGCCTTCGCCCGGACCACGTTCCGCAACTGGTGGGAGAAGACGACGGAGAACCCGGATACACCATGTTGGGGCGACTGTTCGCGTACGGGTACATCCGAGGATTGCTCCACGCCACGGTCACGTGACCAGTTCTTTGACCGGGGCCATTTCGCACAGATACTGTGGCCGACCTGCGGAATCCTTAATCGTCGTTGACATCAGGTCGATCCCCAGATTGTGGTACAGCGTGGCCACCACTTCCTGCATGTGGACGGGACGCGATTGCGCGACCTCGCCCAATCGGTTCGTCGAACCGATCGCCTGGCCGGTCCGCATTCCACCTCCCGCGAGCAGCGCGCAGCTCACCTGGGGCCAGTGGTCTCGCCCGGCGTCTTTGTTGACCCGCGGCGTTCGACCAAACTCTCCCCAGGCAATGACCGTCGTATCCTCCAACATTCCGCGCCGGTCCAAATCTTCGACAAGCGCGCTGAATCCCTGATCGAGTTTCGATCCATGGTCCCGGACGAGATCAAAATTCGCTCCGTGGCTGTCCCAGCGACCATAGGTCAGCGTGACACACCGCACCCCGACCTCGACGAGTCGGCGTGCCATCAGCAAATGCTCATTGATCGTCGGAGCGCCGTCATACTGATATTTGTACGGCTGGCCATTGCCGTACCGTTCGCGCACCGCCGGGTCTTCCTTCGATAGATCCAGTGCTTCGAGCAGTCGGCTCGAGGTCAGCACATCAAACGCCCGTTCGTTGAAGGCATCGACCGCCCGGGCCTTCCCCTCATTGTCGACGACTTTTTGAAACGCGTTGAAACTGGCGTGCAGTTGCTTGCGATCATCCAGCCGTTCCAGCGTCACGTCGTTGAGCTTCATGTTCGCCATGCCGGGACCGTCCGGCAGAAATGGCGCGTAGGCCGGCCCGACGTAGCCCGGCTGACCCGGGTCTTTCCACACCCCGGCATTCGCCAGTCCGACAAACGGGGGAACCGACCGGTCGACCGGTCCAAACAAACGCGTCAGGGCGCTGCCGACTGAAGGCCGACCTCCGACAACCGCCAGATTATCCCGGGTCCAGCCGGTATGGCATTGGAACGGTTCGTGCCGATCGACCGCTCCCACAACCGCCCGCAGCACGACACATTTGTCCATAATGCCGGCAATGCGGGTGAAGACCTCGCCAATCTCAATCCCTGGGACATTTGTCGCGATCGGATTGAATTCCCCGCGAATTTCCCGGGGGGCCGACGTCTTGATTTCCCACATATCCTGGTGCGGCGGACCACCCCCAAGGAAAATGTGGATCACCGACTTATGTCGCTTGGGTGCGGGGTCAGCCGCCTCCAACCGGTAAATGTCAGCCAGATTCAACGCCCCTGCCCCCAATCCCAAGGCACCAATCCGCAATACGCTGCGCCGCGACAGATTGTCGCAGAACCGCTGGTTCCGGCCAAGAATTGACAGCATGTGTTGAACTCCGATCCGACGAGTGCTGATTTGGTTAAGAATCAGCGGTTGTTGATGCTGAATTGTAAGGGTTGGGGGAGTAGGGAGCAAGCCGGGCCGACCGCAGGATGGGACATTCTTAGCTTGGTACCCGCCGGTCGTGTATCCTGTGGGCCAGAATTCTCCGCCTCCAGACAAAGGTCATCCCATGGCGCGCGCTTTGAAGTTCGACAAATTCGCAGGACTCGCACACGACATCAGCGTCGGTGCGGACGGCTCCTTGTGGGTCATCGGCACAAACCGAGTTGGCAATTCGGGGGATTGCGGGGCCTACGGATGGGACGGGCGAAATTGGGCCGATTTGGGTGGAGGCGGTGTTCGAATCGCGGGCGGCCCTGACGGTTCGGTGTGGGTCGTCAATACCGCCGGTCAAATCTACGTCCGCCAGGGAGGGCGCTGGAACGGGCCTTTGCCCGGCGGCGCCATTGATATCGCTGTCGGAACACAGGGAGACGTCTGGATCGTTGGCAACAACCAGGTAGGCAACGGCGGCGACTTCGGTGCCTACCGCTGGAATGGCCAAAATTGGGAGAATCTGGGGGGCGCGGGCGTGCGTATCGCGTGTTCCGCCGACGGTTCGGCCTGGCTATTGAATTCGGCCGGCGAGGTCTACGTCTGTCAAAGCACCGGTTGGACAGGTCCGCTTCCCGGATTGGGAATCGACATCGCCGCCGGTGGAGACGGATCCCTCTGGATGTTGGGAACCAACCGCGTCGGAAAAGGAAACGACGGAGGAATCTACCGCTGGAACGGCAATGATTGGGAGCAGATCGGAGGGGGGGGAGTGAATATTTCGGTCGGGGCCGACGGGACACCGTGGGTCACGAATTCTGTTGGTGAAATCTACCACGGACACTAATCCTAATCCCTACAACCGAAACAACCGATACATCAACGTGCGCAACTGCATGATTGCTCGATTCACCGGCCGGTCGGTGGATCGCAGTCCGACCGCTGAACGCCCGCCACGGTACCGTGTTGTCCCCTCGCCTGAACATCCGGATCCTGCTGCTGCTTGGCATCGTCCTGTCGCTGGCCAACGCCGGCTGCTCGCGTCGCCAATGGCGCCAACGTGCGGATGTCGATTCGTATTCCATTCTCGACGACCGCCTCGCGCCGACGCCGTGGGCTCCCCCGGAATTTGACCTCGCCCCCGATCAGCGGTCGCGTCTGGCCGATTGGGACGACCCGGATTGCAGTAGCCTCCCGGACCCGCAGCCCGCACTCTACAGCTATCCGATTCCCCCGCTGGAATCGGATTTGGCCACGCCGTTCGAGCAGGGATCGCCCGCAAGTCCCGACACCGTCCCCCCTCCCCCGACGCCGGGCGACCTTGATTCGCAACTTCCCCCCGACGCGGCGGCGGTTCGCATTCGAAACCGAAATTCCCTCAATGCGAAAAGTCGCTCCAATTCGTCGGGAACCGACCGTGCTCAATCTGGTAAACCAGCGAGTTCGAGGCGCACCAACATCGTCCTCGTGGGTGGCCAACCCGACGCATCCGAATTCGAGGATCCCGATCGGTCCCTCGTTTCTCCGGAACTCACCACAAGCCAGGTCTCCCCGTCTCAGTGGAATGCGCTCCCCCTCTCGTGCCAGTCGCGCATGCTTGAGTTTCGCCAACTGGCGGCGGAATACGAACGGAGCTTCGGACAGTCCCCGGGTGACGACCTCAGTCCCAATGGACGCGGCCTGACCCTGGAAAACATCGTCGAACTGGGGCTGCTAAACAGCCGAGAACTCCAGACCCAGAAAGAAACCCTCTACAAGGCGGCTCTCGCGGTTTCGCTCGAACAGTTTGACTACCTGCTGAAGTTCACCCCCTTCGGCAACGGTGGCGACATCCTGCATCGCAACATCAACCTTGATGGCAACTACGTCGCCGACCTGCGTACCACCGCGAACGGCGAAGTCGATCAGTTGATGGTCACGGGGGGCACATTTGTCGGACGTCTCGCCAACAATGTGCTGCTCACGTTCAACGGCCCCAACGGTTTCGCCGCCGACATCTCGTCGCAACTGGTGTTCGACATCACACAGCCACTGATTCAGCGGGACATCCGGTTTGAACCGTTGACCCGGGCGGAACGCAATCTGGTGTACGCCGCCCGAACCTACCTGCGATTCCGCAAGACCTATTTCGTTCAACTGGCGACCGAGTACTATCTGATCCTGCGATCCTATCGACAGATCGCCATTGAGTCGCAGAACTACTTCTCTCTCTCGGGTGCGCTCAAACAGGCGCTAATCGAACTGGAGGCGGGGCTGCGGTCCCGAATTCAGACCGAACAGATTGAACAGAACATGCTCGCCGGCCGCAGCCGACTGATCACGGCGGGGGTGACATTGGAGCGTCTGCTCGATCGATTGAAATTTGATCTGGGATTGCCGATCGAGCTTCCGATGCGGGTCGATCTCACCGAACTGGAGGATGTGACCAGCCGCGATGAAACCGCCGTCGCGGCTGAGGCGGTCCGCAGAACGCGCGAGCGACTGCTTGACGAACGGGGAGGAAAAACCCCGCAGATCACCTTGTTGGTCAACGCGGCGGTGGTGTTGCATCAGCGCATCGCGCAATGGCAGAAGACCCGACGGGGCGCGCCAGGGGCGATTGTGTTTGAAGAACTCGATCATCTGGGAGCGCAACTCGCACTCGCCGACGCCCGCCTCGCGGTCGAAGCGCAACGCCGCGGCCTTGCGGAAGTCGAGTCGGCGGTTGAGCCGGCGGCCGTCCGTTTGATCCAACGGCGACTGGAGCTTCTCGACGCCCAGAGTCGGCAGATCGAACAGCACCTCGCCGCCGCCAAACTGCGGATCTCCGACAACGCGGCGCAGCGGGAACTGAGCAGTCGGTTGCTAAATTTTCAGGGCAATCTCCTGGCATTGCGAGCAAAACTCGCCGACACGCTCGACTCGGCGCAACTCGAAGATCTCCCTGCGCTGGAAAGGGCGTCGGCCCGGTTGCAGCAACAAGGGGAAGAGCTGCTGGCACTCGCCGACCGTCTCCCAGGCGGAGCGGAACTCCCCACCACCGAAGAAGAACGCCAGCAAAAGCTAATGGAACTTGTTGATCGCGTCTTGGGGCCGGCCGAGGCATTGCTCGCCGACGAGTCGACGGCGCTGACGCCGGTCGCGATTGAACTCGACGACGCGATGCTGACCGGCCTGGCGCTGCGGCTCGATCTCATGAACCGCCGCGGAGAACTCGCCGACGCCCGCCGGGCGGTGAAACTCGCCGCTGACGATCTGCGATCGGTGCTGAATCTGCAGGCGACAGAAGTGTTGGGAACCGATTCCTTCGGTCCGTACGACACGAAGTTCGACTCGGCACGGACCGAGTTGCGACTGTCGCTCGATCTGCCATTCAATCGACAGCAGCAGCGAAACACCTACCGAATCGCGCAGATCAATTACCAGGTGGGCCGGCGTAACGTGATGCAGCAGGAAGACAGCATCAAACTCGCGGTCCGCGACGATCTACGAAACCTGGCCCTGGCGCGGAATCAGTTTCAGATCGGCATCGCCAGCGCGGCACTCGCCAATGAACGTGTCAACAGCACGCAACTCGAATTGGCGCTCGGTTTTCCCGGGGTCGCGGCCCGCGACTTTTTGGAAGCCCAGGACGCGTTTCGACTGGCGGTCGGAGGGGTCGCCGACAACCACCTGGGTTACATCGTCAACCGCATCCAGTTCTTCCTGGATCTGGAACTGCTGCAACTCGACGACAACGGATTCTGGTCGGGTGTCCGCGACGAAAAGCTGCAGCCAATTCCGCAGTACACTCTCGACCCGGCAGCCGGCGCCCCCTACGGGAACCTTCCGCCGTATCCGTGGTATTCCCGCGAGTTGCGTGACCTGCATCCCGAGTAATGTCGCCGGCACTCGGAGAATGTAGCCCGCACTCGGAGAATGTAGCCCGCACTCTCTGAGTGCGCGGCCCAATGTGCGCTCTCCGTCACTCGACGCACTCCGGGCTGCCGCAACCTCACAAGCGAGCCGTCCGTCGCGAAATGAATCCGACGCCGCACGGTCCCAGCGCGGGAGTGAACGGAGGGTCGAAATCGGATGCCGTTACGGGAGCTTTGTTGTGAGTCCTGGCGCACCCCCAGTGCGGAGCTTTGTCGGCGGGGGCACATCGGGGGCAGCCTTTCGGAGAAAGACGCCTACGTTCCGAATGCGCGGCCCAATGTGCGCTCTCCGTCACTCGACGCACTCCGGGCTGGCGCAACCTCACAAGCGAGCCGTCCGTCGCGAAATGAATCCGACGCCGCACGATCCCAGCGAGGGAGTGAACCGCTGGTCGACATCGGATCCCGTTACGGGAGCTTTGTTGTGAGTCCTGGCGCAGCCCCCAGTGCGGAGCTTTGTCGGCGGGGGCACATCGGGGCAGTCTTTCAGAGAAAGACGGCTACTTTAAGACAACAGGCGTCAGCACCAACGCGTGCTGACGCCTGTTTTTCAGACTCAATCAACCGATTCTCGCATCAGTCGGCGAGCGGCTTGACCATGATGTTCTTGTACTTCACAACGCTCTTCGGGTCGTGAGCCTGCAGCGCGAAGCTCCCTTTACCCAGCCGACGGCCACCAGTGACCCCCTCGGGTTCCACGAATTCGTACAGCACTTTGTCATTGATCTTGATCGTGATCGACTTGCCTTTGACGATGATGTGCTGTGTGTACCACTCATCGTCCTTCGCGGGGGTCTCGAACCGCTTGACGATGTTGTACAGGCTGCCGCTCTTCACCGGATCGCCATGCGTCTGGTTCACCTGGCACTCCATCCCGTTGTTCGGGAAGGTATCTTCGTACTTGGTGTGGAAGTAGATTCCCGAGTTGCTTCCCTTGGTGGTCATCACGTCGGCCTTGAATTCGAAATTCTTGTACTCGGCGTCGGTGAAGAGGTGCGACCGTTTCGGGGGGGTGACGATCAAGCCGTCTTCAATCTTCCACTCCACGCCCTCGCTCGCCTTCCAGCCTTTGAGGTCCTTGCCGTTGAAGAGGGAAACCCAGCCGTCGTCCGATTTCTTTTCGTCGGCGGCGAAGGAGAGCGCGCCGGCCGAGAGGATGAGGGCCAGACAGAGAAACAGCCGGGAACGGGGGGTCCGCATGGGAGAAACTCCTCGAAGTGGATCAATGGAAACGAAGGACCGGAAATTCCAAGACAGATTATTCGTTCGCTTGTGGGGGCCGCATCTGTACCTGCAGCGCACCGAGCATTTTGGTCAACTGAGCTTCTTTGCGGGTGATGTTCATCACGTTCTCCAGCACGAACGCCCGGGGTTCGTTGCTGGGATGGAGAATCAGCCTCCCCGACCGCAATAAAAAGAACTCAAAGATGTCGGTGATTTCTTTGTCGATCTTCAACGACGGGGCCGAGAACCGCTCGAGGTTGCTCAGGAAGCCGTGATGGTGCAGCAGCTCGTTCGGGGCGACTTCCCAGTAATCGAATTGCACGTTGATGAACACCACCAGCAGAATCGTCGAGATGACGCCGAAGATCGAAAAATAGAACGTCGGATTCGCCAAAGGCTGGTACGCCTTCAGCATCCGGGTGAGCACCGGCAGGATGTCTTCATTAAACCGAAACAGCAGCAGCACCCCCATCACCGAGGCGGCGATGAAAAAGAACAGGGTCAGCGATGTCGTTCGCGGAAAGTCAAATGCGAAAACGATCAGATTCAGCGAGAACACCAGCAGGAACGCCGACCCCACGATGTAGACGTCGGCTCGCGGCTCCCCGGCGGATGCGACCGCGGGGGCTTCCGTCGCCCGCCCCTGCTCTGCCGCCGCAGCCGGCGGAGCGGCCGGTTCCGGAGCCGGGACGAACGACATGTAAATCCCGGCGATCAACGCCGCGATCATGGTCGGGTACAGAAACACGATCTTGGGGTACGAAACGAGGTAGATCGACCTCGGCTGCGCCTCTTTCGCTCCCGCGGAACTGACTGTGGACATCGCTGCAAAAACTCCCGGAGAAACCGTCGAGATGGGTTCAAGCCGCCAATATAGGCCCCGGCGACAAGGCCCGCCAGCGTTCGGATCCCGGGAAGAGTCTCTCCCGTGCTCCCCTGGCGTTCCGTTGAAACGGAGTGAAAGACGGGATGGATCTCGCCGGGACCGCATTTTTCGAGAGAATTCCGAGCAAAACTGCATGACCTGAAATCCGAGTTCAACCGCTCGACACAGCCGCGATTGACGCCGTTTCTGAAATGTAGCCCGCACTCTCCGAGTGCGCGGCCCGCTGTCCGAACTTCGTCAATCAACGCACTCGGGGTTGGCGCAACCCCCAAGCGAGCCGTCCGTCGCCGGATGAATTGAACGCCGCACGGTCCCAGTAGAGAAGTGAACCGCGGGTCGAAGTCGAATGTGTGGGCTTCGTTGTGAGTCCTGGGGCAGCCCCCAGTGCGTCGCTTGTACGTTGTCCGCACATCGGGCCAGTCTTTCAGAAAAAGACGGCTACGTTGTCTGAGTGCGCGGCACGCGATGGGTGGTGACGAGGAACTGGCTGTCGGTCGACGCTTCCGACCGGCACCTGTGGTGCGTTTTGGCGAGCCGCGGAGCGTCTCGACTACATTTTGTCGGCATCGGCCCGTGTTGGGGCAGGCTACCACCCGTGTGTCGCGAATGTCAAATCAGACTTCCGACTTCGGAATTCGTACGAGTACCGCATGCAGGAATGGTCTGTTGATTGCAGGTTCCCGGTCGGTGACAATAGGACAGCTTTCCAACGTGTTCGCCGAGCCGCACTGATGTCGCATGATCCTGAAAGAATTGCCCAACTGCTCGATGCCGCTGCGGGATTGCCCCAGACAGATCGAAATGCGTTTCTCGAAACCGCCTGTGGTGGCGATCACGAACTGAGACGACTCGTTGCAGAGCTGTTGTCCACCCGTGAGTTTTCCGACAGTTCGCTGGAGACCCCGACGGCCATTCAATCGGGATTCGAAAATCACGAACTCGCCACCGCGGCCTACGCCGCGGATCCAGACGCGACGATCACAGGGCCAGACGCACAAGCCGCGGCGGATACGTTGAACGCCGACCCCGCGCCATCGGTCAGCCAGACAGAGGCCACTTCCAAGGCAGCGCCCCAGGTCGTCATCGCCGGTCGGTATGCGCTGGTGGAGTTGTTGGGACAGGGAGGGATGGGGGAAGTCTGGGTCGCCCAGCAAAGCGAGCCGGTCAAGCGTCGGGTGGCTCTGAAGCTGATCAAGGGAGGCATGGACTCGCGCGACGTCGTGAATCGATTTGAAGCCGAGCGGCAGGCGCTTGCGATGATGGATCATCCCAGCATCGCCCGTATTCTCGATGGAGGGTTGACAGAAGGTCGACTCCCCTTTTTCGTGATGGAACTGGTGGATGGACAGCCGTTGTCGAAGTACTGCGACGCGGCTCGACTGACGATCCGCCAGCGGCTGGAGTTGTTCGTCCTGATCTGCAAGGGGGTGCAACATGCGCATCAGAAAGGGATTGTGCATCGCGACTTGAAACCCGGGAACATTCTTGTGGGGCTCGCCGACGGCCACCCGGTTCCCAAGGTGATCGACTTCGGACTCGCCAAGGCGACTCAGGGGAAGCTGACCGAAGAGACCATGGCGACGACTTATGGAGCGGTGGTCGGAACACTGGATTACATGTCTCCCGAACAGGCCGGTCTTTCGGGGGGCGATGTCGACACCCGGTCCGACATCTACTCGCTGGGGGTGATTCTGTACGAACTGCTCACCGGTTTGCGGCCGATTGAATCCAAGCTGTTCAAACCCGGGGGGCTGACTGAAGTCCTGCGCAAGATTCAACAGGATGAACCGCCTCGCCCGTCCGCCCGGCTTGTGACCGCCCCCAAGCTGGTGCAATTGGCGGCGGCCCGGCAGGCGGAACCGCGTCAGTTGACGGCCTTGTTGCGCGGCGAGCTGGACTGGGTGGTGATGAAATGCCTGGAAAAGCAACGCGACCGGCGTTACGAGACGGTGAACGCGCTCGCCCGGGACGTCGAACGCTACCTGGCCGACGAACCGGTTGAGGCGCGTCCCCCCAACGCGAAATACCGCATCGGAAAGTTTCTGCAACGGAACAAGGGACCGGTGTTCGCGGCGAGCCTGGTGCTTTTGGCGCTGGTCGGCGGGATCATTGGAACCGCGATCGGGCTGGTGCGCGCCATGCGGGCCGAGGAGGTGCTGGCCGACGAGGCGCGGCGTGCCGACGACGCGCGGAAAGAGGCGGAACGGCAACTGGCGCATGGTCTGATCGCCCAGGGAGACGCGTTGTCTTTGGCATCGCGGATTCCCGAGGCGTATGCGCGGTACAAGGAAGCGTACGACAAGTTCGTGGAATTGAAGGAGCCGCTGCTGGTGCCGGAGGCGGCGTTGTGGGATCTGGCGGAACGGACGGGATTGCCGCTGTTGCGAACGGAGATTCGCGAAAGTGTGAGTTGCATTGAGATCACCCCGGACAATCGAACGGCACTGATCGGGACGGATGGGGGCGCACTGTGGTCGTGGGACCTGGCATCTGGACGCCGACTCCGTGTGTTTGATGGGCACACTGGCTGGATTTCCCGGGTTGCGATCTCACCAGATGGCGCAACGGCAGTCTCGGCGAGTGCAGACAAGACGATTCGGCTCTGGGATCTGGCCAGCGGAAGGACAATCCGCACTTTTTTGGGACACTTGGACGATGTGACCGACGTCGCACTCTCTCCCGATGGCAAGACCGCACTCTCGGCCAGCCGGGATAAAACTCTGAAGCTCTGGAATCTGCGTGAAGGCCAAGAATTGCGGTCCTTCACCGGGCACTCCGAAGACGTCCTTTGCGTCGCGATCTCGCCCGACGGACTGACCGCCGTTTCCGGAAGTGCAGATAAGACATTGAGGCTGTGGGATCTGGCGACTGGCGAACTCCGCCATACGTTTGCTGGACTCGCCGCCGGTGTGACCGGGGTCGCAATCTCATCCGACGGCCAACTGGCACTTTCGGGAAGTTCTGACGGAACCATGAAGCTCTGGGATCTGGAACGGAGAATCGAGCGGCGCACATTCCTGGGGCATACGGACTTCGTGACTCGTGTGGTCTTCACTCCAGACGGCCATGCGGCGTTCTCGGGCAGCCATGACGGAACGCTGAGACTCTGGGATCTGGAAAGCGGAAAAAGCCTGCGAACTTTCGGCGACGTCAACCGGGTCACGAGTGCCGGGATCTCGCCCGATGGTCGCGTCGCACTTTCCGGAAGTCACGGCCAGCCTCGGAATTTTGCGTTGACGCTTTGGAACCTCGCAGAGGGAAAGGAGCGGCGCCATTGGAAGGGGGGACGGATACCTGTCAGCAACATCGTATTCGCTCCCGACGGCCGGAGCGCGATTTCCGATGGTTGGGGGACGACAATGAAGTCTCGCGACCTGGCCAGTGGACACGTCTTAAAAACCGTTCCCCGGGACCAATCCGAGAGGGCCTGGTTCTTGTTCGATGCCGACAGTCAATCCGCTCTGGCAAAGAATTTCGGCGAGAAAACCCTGTTTGTTCTCGATCTGACGACCGGGGAAATCGCGCAGAGTCTGTCGGGACATACCGACCAGGTGTCGTGCGCCACACTTTCGAGAGACGGGCGCACCGCATTGTCGGGGAGCGAAGATGCGACTCTCAAGCTCTGGGATCTGGCCAGCGGGAGCGAATTGCGCACCTTCGTTGGTCATTCCGGGCCGGTGAGATGCGTCGCATTGTCTCCTGACGGCCGGGCCGCCATCTCGGGGAGCGACGACAAAACATTAAGACTTTGGGATCTGGTAAGCGGAAAGACACTGAGGTCATTCGACGGGAACGCGGGCGTTCTCAGTGTCTCGATCGCGGCCGACGGCGTCACGGCTCTCTTCGCTGGCGCTGACAATACCGTAAAGCTCGGGAATCTGGAAAGCGGTGAATTGCTCCGTACGATGAGCGGACATACGGAGCCAGTCTACGCTGCCAAAATGACGAACGACGGTCGGTTCGCCCTATCGACAGGGTATGATAAGACCGTGCGGCTGTGGGATCTGGCAAGCGGAAAGGAACTTCGAACATTTCGCGACCACACCGACCCCATCGTCAGCCTCGGGATTTCACCCGACGACCGGACTGCGCTCTCGGGCGACATCGATGGAAATGTCTGGCTGTGGGACGTCTCGCGAGCCACGGCGAATCGGGAGCTTGAGCGGCGCGTCGTGGCCGCTCAGGCGGCGCTGTTGAAGGATACCAGCGACCCACACGCCGAGGCGTCATTGGGAGAGTGGTATGCGTTCCGTGGCCTGGATCAGTGGGGAATGGAATTTCTGATCCGGGCACGTGACCGTGGAGTGAGTGACACAGCGGCGACGCTGGCCCGCTGCTACTGGAACCTTGGGCAATTCGCCGACGCCCAACGTGAGTTTCAGACTCTCGTCGAACAGTCGGCCGACACCGCGCAACGGGAGTACTTCTCGCAATGTCTACTGGCCGTGAATGAGGAAATCGAACGCGCGCGCCGGCGCGAAGTCGCAGTGACCGCACAACCACTCACGGAAGCTGACATTGAGCGCATTTCCGGACTCTCCGCGACCGCACAAATTGCCGAGATTCAAGCGGAATTGCAGAAGCGCAACCCGGAGTTTGATGGAGAGATTCTGCCCACGATGGAGAACGATTGGGTCATCCACCTGGTCGTGCCGATGGAACACGTAACCGACATTTCTCCTCTTCGCTCCCTGACACGGTTGCGATCTTTGGAACTCCAACGGTCGGCTGACCTCGCCACGCCGGAGCCTGTCGATCTTGCGTCGCTGATGGGACTGCCACTGAAGCAATTGAACATTGCCCATTGTGCCGTTTCCGACCTGGCACCCCTGGTTGGAATGCCGCTTGACGATTTGAATCTCCTCGCAACCCGGGTTTCGGATCTGAGCTCGCTGCGGGGGATGCGATTGATTCGATTGAACCTCATGAAATGCCCCGTATCCGACTTGTCTCCCTTGGCGGGAATGCCTCTGGAAACGCTGAACTTGGATTTCACCCAGGTCGTTGATCTCACTCCACTGCGGGAGATGCGACTGAAACGTGTGACTGTTGATGGCGCTCCCGTCGTTCACCGATTTGAGGCGGAAGCGCTGCGGTTTGAGCAGGCGGGAGATTGGCGAGGGGTGACGGAGGTTTGGCGCAATGCCGTCGAGACCTACGCGCTGGAGGATTACAATGTGTCGGTGCAATGGGTCCTGTCGCTGACCAGGATTCACGATTTCGCGGGGGCCATCGGCGCCTACCAGGCAGCACTCACATTCACTCCGGACCGGTCGGGGATTGGGTCCTATGTGGACACTGGCGGTTTGGCCCGCCTGCGTAATCTGCGAGATTCCATTCTCGACGCGTTCGCGATGGTCGGCCGGTTGGATGATGCCATCGAACTCGGACGGGAGTTGGTCCAGGAAACACCAGACAACCCTTACACGTGGTACCGGCTGGCCATCCTGTTGGCACTGTCGGAAGACCGCGCGGGCTATCGTGATCACTGCCGGCGAATGAACCAGCAATTCGCCAATTCCCCCGACGAGCTCCCCCGTTGGATGGTTTGCGCGGCGTGCCTGCTTGGCCAGGACGGCGAACTGACACAGCTCGCTCAAAACACGCTCTCCCAATCCGACGTCATGAAGAAAACCCCAGAGAACCCGATCCTGCGTTCCGCGACGCTCTGGACCCGGGCGATGCTGGCCCTGCGACAGGGGGAAGCCAAAATGGCGCTCGAACATCAGCAGAATTCGGCGAAGTGCATTTTGATGGCACCTGTCGACAGTTCAGATCTGAAGGAACCACTGCAAAGCACGAAGGAGGTCGGGGCGATGATGGGGCCGCAGGAGTTGCAGACCATTCGGGCGAAGCATCTGGCAATGATTTCCCTGGCGCAGCATCAGCTCAATCAATCCCAAGAGGCCCGCGCCCTGCTTCGTCAGTCGGAAGAGATCTTCAATTCGTTGGAAAAGGACAACCCGGACACCCTTTACGACCGCCTGGAGTACCAGCTTCTGGTACGAGAGGCCCGCCGGGCGCTGGGTGTTCCCGAGCCAAACTGATTTCACGTGCGGATTGATGGCAGGATCGTCCAATGGAAAAATTTGTGTGTCGTGCAGCGATTACGTCTGGTATTCAGGCGAGTCTTCAATGGAATGCCAGTCGGGAGTTTGGTTGTTTCGTTTCCGTCCGTGTTCGTGTATTCCGTGCCTTCCGTGGTTCCTTCTTTTTGACTTTTTTCTAATCCGTACATTTTTCGTGAGGCGCAATCGGCTTCCGTTACGCATGAAGGGGTGAGAGAATTCCACCATGCCCGATCCTCACCTCGAATCGATCTTCAACGCCGCCCGAGAGCGTCATTCTCCGGCTGAACGCGCCGCCTACCTCGACGGGGCGTGCGGGCGGGACGCCGACCTGCGCGGGCGTGTGGATACGCTATTGCGGGCCCACGACGACGCCGGGCGGTTTCTGGCACCGACGATCGCACCGACGGTTCTGGAGGAAGGGGCGGGGAGTTCGATCGATCGGTATCGGCTTCTGCAGCAGATCGGCGAAGGGGGTTTTGGGGTTGTCTACATGGCCGAGCAGGTCGAGCCGATCCGCAGAAAGGTCGCTCTCAAGATCATCAAGCTGGGGATGGACACTCGGCAGGTGATCGCCCGGTTTGAATCCGAGCGGCAGGCGCTCGCGCTGATGGACCACCCGAATATCGCGCGGGTGTTTGACGCTGGCGCGACGGCGACGGGACGGCCGTATTTCGTCATGGAACTGGTGCGCGGGATTCCGATCAATGCGTACTGCGACCAAAACAATCTCCCGGCGCACGAGAGGATCCGGCTGTTTGTCGATGTCTGCCGGGCTGTGCAGCATGCGCATCAGAAAGGGGTCATCCACCGCGATCTGAAGCCCGCCAACGTGCTGGTCACCTCGCACGACGGGCGCCCGGTTCCCAAAGTGATTGACTTCGGCATCGCGAAAGCGACCAATCAGCGGCTCACCGAAAAGACGCTGTTCACCGAGTTTCGGCAGATCATCGGCACTCCGCAATACATGAGTCCCGAACAGGCTGAGATGTCGGGACTGGATGTCGACACTCGGTCGGATGTCTATTCGCTGGGGGTGATGCTGTATGAACTTCTGACGGGTTCGACACCGATCTCCGCCGAGCGACTGAGTACGGCCGGCTACGTCGAGATGCAGCGGCTGATTCGTGAGGAGGACCCTCCCGAACCGTCGCAGCGTGTCAGCACGCTGAAGAACGAGGCGACCGATATCGCGAAGCACCGGGGAGTCGAGCCGGCGTCGCTTTGCCGGTTGATTCGTGGCGACCTCGACTGGATTGTGATGAAGTCGCTGGAAAAAGACCGGACCCGACGGTACGCGACGGCCGGGGAACTGGCCGATGACCTCGAGCGACATCTGACGCACCAACCGGTGAAGGCGGGGCCACCCACCTTGTGGTATTCCGCGTGGAAATTCGCGCGGCGTCATCGTGTGGTGGCGGGGTTGAGCGCATCGATCCTGCTGGCGCTGCTGATGGGGCTGGGACTGGCGAGTGTGGGGTTTCTCAAGGCCCGCAGTGAAGCGGCGCGGGCCCGGGAGATCGCCGGGTTCCTGGAAGAGATTCTGATGGCGTCGGACCAGTCCGGAGCGACCGCGCGGGTGGTCGACGTCGAACGGGCCACCGACCAGGCGCAGCGGCTGTTTGGGAACGACCACACAACGGTGGCGACCGCTTTGGGAAGTTTGGCATGGCAGCTTGATCACGGGGGGGATTTCGCCAAAGCGAAACCGTTGTACCAGCGGGCGATTGCCATCTGGCGGGACCGGGGCAATCGAATGATGCTGGCGCGAGCCCTCGGGCATCTCGGCAGCATGCAGCTTCGTCAGGGGGACGCGCTCGACGCGCTGCCGGTGCTGGCGGAGTCGGTGGCGATCGCGAGAGAACTGCCTCCCGCGTCCCGGCTGGAGTTGTACGACAGCTTTGTCGAATTGGCCGAGTGCGAAAAGCTCAACGGGGATTCGCGGGGGGGCATCGATCATTTGCGCGAGGCGCTGGAACTGCTCTCGGGGACGTCGGCACCCCAGAAATTCCGCAAAGCCGAATTGTTAGGGAAACTCGCCAACGCGTTGATTCTCGCGGGACGCGACGCCGAAGCCGAGCCGATGTTTTTGGAAATGATTGACGCCTGGCGAGCGTTGCTCCCGGCCGATCACCCGACGGTGGGGTATCACCAGGTGGCGTACGCACTCTGGTTGCGGCAGCGCGGCAGAAACGCCGAAGCCGAGCCGTATCTGCGTGAAGCGATTCGCATCTATCGGGCGACGCCTCATCCATCCCGTGAATATCACCTTTTGGCGCTCGACGGACTGTTTCAGATTCTGGTGAAGCGCGAAGAGTCGATCGACGAATCGATTGAGCTGTTCCGACAGTGCATGACCGAGATGGGAAGTTTATACGGTCCCGACAATTTGATGCTGGCACAGCAGTTCGTTGGATTTTCACGGCTGCTGGAACAGAGACGCAAATGGGCCGAGATGATTCCGTTCGTGATCGAGGCGATTCGGATCCAGCGCCAGAGGGAATCGGGGGATGCGGTTGCGAAGTCGGTCGCGTCGCAACTGGAATTGCTGGCGCGGGCGACGCGGCGGGTGGTGATCACGCCCAATCTCCCGCCAGAGAACTACGGTCTCGCTCAACAGGGAGCGGAAGTGTTGCGAGAGGAGCCGGAGTACGTGGAAACAGCTCGTGAACTGATGGCGATGGTTCGATATCGGCAGGGGGATTTCGCATTGGCATTGGCCGCGCTGCCCGAGCGGATGCCGCCAGCCGCGAATGGTGACTCAGAAGCCGCGGGAAAGTTCATCGAGTATGCGTCGTTCCGAGCGCTGGCGCAGTTCCGCACGGGAGATCGCCCCGCAGCCATGGCTTCGCTGGATTCACTGACGGTTGTGCGCGATCAGTGGAAAACCTCGATTCCTGCGGACGCTGGCGAGATTCTCAAGGAAGCGCTGCGGACTGTCACAGCGGTCGAGTCCCAAGGCCATTAACCATTCGCGTTCGTGCGGCGTTCCGCCGCTTCGCGTCGTCTAGTTTCCGTTTCTCAATCTCAGGAGTTCCACCATGTTGCGTCGTTCCTTTTTGTTGTTGTGCGCTTTGTCGTTCTGCGCCGCGTCGGCACAGGCCCAGGTCAAGTTCGAGTTCAAGATGCGAGAGAACTCAACCACGACCGCCGAAACGACAACCAAGATCGAGCAGAACCTGAAGATCGCGGGGATGAACCAGGACTCCTCAGTTGAGAATCGGCGCAAAGTCAAATCGACTTCGGGCAAACGGGATGGCCTGGGACGATTGCGGGTCGAAGAGAAGCCTGAAGAGTTCTACATCAGCATCAATGTGGCCGGTAGCGAGTACGTTTTTGACTCGAAGAATCCCGATGCCAAGGGAACTTCGCCGCAAGAGGCGGCTCGTCCGATCCACAAGGCCATTTCGCAGCAGTCGATGACCTTTATTCATGACAAAGACAACGTCCTGGAGGAAGTCGAATTCGACCAGCAGTTTCTCAACACGCTGGACGCGGCCATTCAACAGCAGGTCAAAGGTCAACTGAATCCCGAATCGATCAAGAAGCAGTTCAAAGAGCAGGCCACCCAGATTCCCACCAATCCGGTATCCGAGGGGGACGTCTGGGACCGTACCAGTTCGGTGAATCTGGGTGCGGGACAGGTCATGACCTTCAATTCGAAGTACAAGTACGTCGGGACTGAAAAAAAGGATGGAAAAACGCTCGACAAGATCACCTACGAAGTCGTGACCGTGACCTTCGCGCTGGAAGATTCGCCACTGCCGCTCCAGGTGAAAGGGAGCAATCTGAAGGCGGACAAGTCGGGGGGCGTCCTCTATTTTGACCGCGAGCAGGGAAATGTCGCGGAAGAGTCCGGCAAACTGCACATCGTCGGAACGATCGCGTTTGAGGTCAACAACAACCCGCTGCCCGCCGAGCTGGATCTCACCATCGAATCCAAAATGATCCGCGGCAAGTAATTCGCCGTTCTTGTGAGACAACGATCGTGGAACTGGTCGCTGGCCGGACCAGCGGCCAGTTCCCGAATGTGTTTTGATTCCCGGATTCTGGCGATTGGTGTCATGTCGAACGTCGTTGAGTTGGACCAGGTGACGAAGACGTTTGGCCCGCAGGTCGCGGTCAATCGGCTCGATCTGTCGATTCCCGAGGGGACCGTGTACGGTTTCATCGGTCCGAACGGGTCGGGCAAGACCACGACAATCCGGATGATACTGCGGATCTTTTTCCCGGATTCCGGTCGAGTTTCGGTACTGGGAGCCGACCAGGGGTCGGCTGCCGACGACCGGCTCGGTTATCTCCCCGAAGAACGGGGGTTGTACCGCAAGATGATCGTTCGCGACGTCATCGAGTTCTTCGGCAAGCTCAAGGGACTGCGCAATTGTCGTCGCGAGGCGGAGGAGTGGCTCGCGCGGTTGGGGCTGGCCGACTCGGCGAAGAAGCGGGTCGACGGCCTGTCGAAGGGAATGTCGCAGAAAGTGCAGTTCATTTCCGCCGTCATCGCGCGACCGAAACTGCTGATCCTGGATGAGCCATTCAGCGGACTCGATCCGGTGAACATGGAACTGCTGAAGGACACGATACTCGACCTGCGCAAACAGGGGACGACCGTTCTCTTCTCGACTCATGACATGCACGTCGCCGAAAAAATGTGTGATCGGGTCTGCATGATCTACAAAGGGAACAAAGTTCTGGATGGCACTCTCGCAGAGATCAAGGGGCAATACGGCCTCGACACGCTGCGAATCCGGGTCGGCGATGCCACCTGTCTGCGAAACCTGCAAGGTGTCGTCCAGGTCAATGATTACGGGCAATACCAGGAGTTGCGTCTCGAATCGAACGGGGATTCCCAGGCGGTCCTGAAGCAGGTTCTGTCCCACACCACACTCGATCACTTTGAACGGACTTCCCCGTCGCTGCACGACATCTTCGTACGAATCGCCGGGGCCGCCTGAATCCATCATGCACAAAATACTGACCATCGCCATCCGCGAATACCGCGCGATGATCGTCACCAAGGGCTTCCTGATTGGACTGGCGATTGTCCCGATCATGTTTCTGGGGGGGGCGATCATTCCTCAGCTGATTGGGAAGTCACTCGACCTGGACGACAAGAAGCTCGCCGTCATTGATCGATCAGGGAGGCTGTATCCCGTGCTGGAACAGGCCGCCCTTCAATACAACACGACGGTGGTGTTCGATTCGACGACGAAGAAGCAGATCGGACCGAAGATCGTTCTGGAATCGATCCCCATCGAAGGAGCGTCCGACGAGTTGAAGCTCGACCTCTCTGATCGCGTCCGTCAGCGGAAACTGCACGCGTTCGCCGACATCGCGCCGGCGGTATTTGAGATGCGACTCACGGAACCCCCCGTGACGTATCACTCGGAAAACTCGGCGATGTCCGATACCAAACGCTGGCTGGACAGTGTGATCAACGGCGAGGTGCGCCGGGCGCGAATCGCCGAGTCGGGGCTGGACGCCGATTTGGTCAACGGCGTCACTTCACAGGTCGTCGTCGACGGACGGGGGTTGCTCACACGGAATTCGTCGGGGACCGGTCCGGTTCAGCCAGCCGCCAAATCAAACGCCATGGAGACGTTGTTCGTCCCGATGGGCTGCATGATGCTGATGTTCATGTTGATCTTCATGGCCTTGCAGCCCATGCTGGAATGCGTGCTGGAAGAGAAGCAGCAACGCGTCGGCGAGGTGCTGCTGGGAAGTGTGAACTCAACGCAACTGATGGGGGGCAAGCTGTTGGGGAATGTCGCCGGCTCACTGACGGTCTTCGTGATCTACGCGTCGGCGGGATTCGGAATCGCGTGGTTCAACGACGTGCTCGACAAAGTTCCGTGGCGCGTCGTTCCGTGGTTCCTGCTGTTTCATGTCTGTGCCGTCTTGATGTTCAGCGGCATCACGATGGCGTTCGCGTCGGCGTCGAACAACCTTCAGGAGGCGCAAGGGTACATGATGCTGGTCTGGATGCCGTTGATTGTGCCGATGTTTGTCTGGTTGAGTATCGTTCAGAATCCCAATGGTTCGTTCGCGACCTGGTTCTCGCTGATCCCGCCGGTGACGCCGCTCACCATGGTCTTGCGGATCGCCGCCAGTTCGGCGGTCCCATTGTGGCAGATTCTATTGGGGGTGGCGCTGACGATCGCCTTCACCGTGTTGTGTGTGGTTGTGGCGGGCCGGATTTTCCGGATCGGAATGCTCAGTCAGGGGAAGGCCCCAAAGCTCGTCGATTTGCTGAAGTGGGCGTTTGTTGGGGTTTGACGCGGTCCGCATCGCGGGATGATCCCGTTGATCTGATCAACTGAGGAGATTTTGGACAGGATGAAAGGGATGAACAGGATTGATTCCATGAGTGTCGAATCTAGTGTTTGGGATCAGTCTGCCCGATCGCTGGCCCGCTCACACCTGGCCACCCTCCCCTCAGTCGTGTTGGATGTGCCTGATGACATCCCTCGCAGAGAGAGGGGGGAGCTGCCGTGAAACCGGATGATGTTGTCGCCGACGCGGCTTGTTCCGTCGAGTACACATTGCCAGGGTTTTTTTGTGCTGCGCGTTGACGTGCGGTGGAGTTTTTCAGCAGGCACACAACACAAGCGACATTCGATGCGATGCTGGTTGTGGATGACGACGAACCCGTGGATGAACTGTAGCGAATAAGTCGCGGACACCGCTACATATTCCGTAGCGCCTGAATCGGGTCCATACGCGCGGCTCGGGCCGCCGGGTAGATTCCGAAGATCAGTCCCATGATCGTCGAGATGGAGAACGCCAGCAGGACGGACCAGAGTCGCACCACCGCCTCGATCCCAGCGAAATGCTGCACGATCTGCGGAATCGTGACGCCGACCACAATTCCCAGTAATCCCCCCACGCTGCACAGCACGACCGACTCGGTAAGGAACTGTGCGACGATATCAGAGCGGCGTGCGCCAATCGCCCGCCGGATTCCGATTTCCCGTGTCTGTTCCGTGACGTTGGCGAGCATGATGTTCATGATGCCAATCCCCCCCACAACCAGCGAAATCCCCGCGATCGATCCGAGGACCAGATTCCACAGATATTGCTGTTCCTCGGCCCGCTCGAGCAATTCGAGCGGAACCTGAATCTCAAAATCGTCCTTCTTGGCATGCCCCGCATCGAGCAGCTTGCGCGCCATGTCGGCCGTCGCGGCGACATCGTCAATCGATTTTGTGCTGAGAATGATCTCGTTGAGCTGCGTCTTTTCGTAATCGACGCTGCCGGCGGTCCGCACGATCTGGAGTTCACCGAACCGGCGTCGCGTGGTTTCCAGCGGGACAAAGATTTCCTGCGCGTCCAGCGTTCCGCGAGGCGACTTCAACACCCCGACGACCTTGAACGCCATGGTTCCCAACAGCAGGTCTTTCCCCAGCGGGTCTTCGTATCCGAAGAGTTCGGTCGCCGCGTCGGCCCCCAGGACTGCGACATTCGCCGCCGCCGTCTGGTCGGTGGAGACAAGAAACCGTCCTCGACCGAGCTTTAGGGGTTTCACTTTTGGGTATTCGGGAGTGACGCCGCGAATTCGGGCGTTGCGGAGCCGTTTCGCTCCGTTGTGAGCGTCTTTGCGGACCAGTGAAACCGGAATCGCCCGCTCAACCGTCGGCAGCGCCTCGCGAAATCGTTTGAGGTCGGCGTACTTCAGACCGTATTCGACAATGCGACTGACCTTCTGCTGCCCCCCCGTGTTTTCGCCGTCGGATGACGCACGGGAACCGGGTTTGACGCTCCGGACAATGACGTTGGTCGCCCCCAATTCGCGGATTTGCGCGATCGCCTGGGTTTTAGAACCTTCGCCGATCGCCAACATGGCGATAACGGAACCGACCCCCAGGATCACCCCCAACAGCGCCAACCCGCTGCGCATTTTGCGCAATCTCAGGTTCTTCATCGCCGTCCAGACCGCTATGGACCAGTAGGACCAGGAAAGCATGAGGTCGGGGTGAACAATGCCTGGGGGGAGGGTAAGGACAAAAACCCGTGTCGCGAAGAGTCGGCGTAACTCCTGTTGGCAATGCAACACGCTCGGAGCGCAATACCCCGAGCGGTCGTAAACAAAAGTTCTTAACAGAGCCGCGCCCGTCAGGAAGCGGAAGCCGTTGGCCGCAAACTGACCGTCGCGGCTCGGTGACGACATCGCATTCCCCGTTGTGTCGGGAATCGTTCCGTCATTGGCAACCGAACGCGGAACGGAACGCGAACCTCAGGCTGGCGGGCCCGTCGGTTCTGTCGGCTGTGCAGTGATCGCCTGGGGATTGAGTACGACGCGATCGTCGGCCTCCACTCCCTCCAAAACCTGAACCATCGCGCTGTTCGAAACGCCGAGCTTTAGGTTCCGGCGTTCCACACCGTCCGGTCCGGCGACGTAACACCAGGTTTCATCCTCTTCCTGCATCACCGCCTGCACGGGAATTGTGACGACGTCTTCCAGTTTCTGGACGTGAATGTCGACGACCGCGGTCATCCCCGGTTTCAAGTGTTCGACGTCTTCGTCGATCGTGACGACCACATCGTAAACCTTCACATCGGAACTCAGGCTGCTGTCCTGCGTCGGCAAAACGGCAACGGAGTTCACCGAGCCCTGGTAGGAGGCGTCGGGAAACGCGTCGATCCGCACCGTGGCGGGGAGGGCCATTTTCACGCGATCCACCACCGATTCATGGATCCCCAGCTTCACCTGCATCCGATTGAGGTCGGGGAGCGACAGGATCTTGAATCGCTCGGTCACCAGTTCGCCGTCGGCGACCAGTCGCCCCCAGGGGGTGCGATCGGGAGAATGCGCCACCAGCCCGTCGTGCGGGGCATAGACCTTGCTCTTCTCCAATTGTTCTTTGAATCGCCTCAGCTTCTCTTCCTCAGTGATAAATGCGCGGTCGGCCGCGTTTTTCGCCGCCGTGACTTGCGCCACAAGGGCTTCGTTATCCCGGGCGACCTGCGTCAAAGCCCGCTCGGCCGTCGCGATCGCACCCTTCAGTTCCAAAACCCGCATTGGGTATTCGTACTGTTTCAGCTTCTGCTTGTTCGCTTCGGCGGTTACCAGGGCATTGGTGGAACGGACCAAGGCGAAGTCAGCAGAGAGGTGTTCGTGCATCGCCTGATCGAGATCCCCCTTGCCGCGATACCCCAGTTTGAACAGGGTCTCGACACCGGTCCGCCGTCCCGCTTTCATCTTCAGGGCGGCTTGGGCTTCTTTGATCTGGTTCTTGGCTTCCTGGATCTTCGATTCGAGATCTCCAACCGAGATTTTGAACGTCCCCCCCGATTCGTCCTCGTACATCTTGAGGGCGAGCTTTGCCATTTCGACCTTCAACGTCGCCGCCGCCAAGTTCGTCTCGTTTTGTGTCTTCTGGTTATCGACCCGGACGGTCGCCTGAATCTGGGCGGCGCGAGACTGCTCGAAAACGACCGATTGGGTATTGAGCCGATCTTTCAGCGGAGCCGAGTCAAATTCCACCAGCAGATCTCCCTGCTTGATGGCGGTTCCGTTCGGAACAATCCACAGAATGCGAGTTCCCGACTGGCCGGGGACGGTCTCCAGATCGCACAGGATCTTGGTTTCCTTCTGGCTCGACAGGGTGCCGCGTTCCGTAATGGTGATCGGCAGCGCGTGCCGTTGAACCGTGTGGTAGACCAGTTTGTCCGTCACCTCGAGCGCCGCGGAATCGCCGATCGAGGAATGGTGCCCGTGGTTCTGCCACGACCAGGCACTTCCACCCGCCAGGGCGGCAAACGCGAGGCCGGCAAAAGCGGCCCGCCGCGTGATCAACCATCGCCGGGGGGCGGGGACAGTTCGTGGCCCCATCGCGGGGGAATCCACACGTGTCCGAAGACCGAGTTCGGTTTCGGGAGTGTTCAGTGTGAGTGTACTCACGGTTCGTCTCCTCTGTGGACCACCGCACCCCCACGAGACGAACCTGATCACCAATCCTTGGCGGAGTTCTTGTTCGCAGTTGGAGCCGAAACCACGGATCTGAAGCCGGTGAGCCCTTGGAGGGGCGGAAGTCGGCGACGGACCGGCCAGGATTTCTGGGAAAAATCTTGGGCCGTGCGGTCAGGAATCCAGGGTGTGTTGTCGTTGAGTTACAGGTTGGGAGGAATCGTCGCGGTCAACGGAAAGCTGCTGGGGACTGGAAGCCGATCCCTGGGGGCAATCGAGCGATTGCTGCGGATGGCTGTTGAGCTTTCGTGGGGAAAATCGCTGAAACGCAAACGAAACCGGTTGGTGTTGGAGGGGGGGGAAAAGGTGTTCAAACAAACGTCGATTGATTCATTTTAGGTGATCGGCGTCGGTTGAGGCAAGCGGAAACCGACCCACCATCTATTCGTATGTATAGAAATCGACCGCTTGGAAGTCAACCTCTGCCGGGTCAGCGTGGTGGATTTAAGGTGATTCCACCACAAGTCCGCTGATCTCTGACAATCTCTATATCGGCACTCGTCGATTGGAACAACAAGCTTGATCACAGGTATCGACTTTGCGACTTAGAACCCATCCTAGACCAATCCTTGTGAAAACCAAAACGCATCGGTATTCTCCACTTCGTATTTTTGGTTCTCTAGATTTGTGTCCTTTTTCGTGGAGTGGACGATGAGCTTGTGGACGCGTCGCGACATGTATCGCTGGACACTTTGGTTGGCTGGACGGATCCAGAATTCATCCCGGACGCTGCGGAAGCGTCGTCTGGACGGGCGACGGATCCAGGAACTCGAATCGCGCCTTTTGCTCTCGGCGATCGTGACGACAGATCTTCCGGACTATTCCCCCGGATCGATTGCACATTTTACGGCCACCTCCGACGGGAATCCTGTCGACGATTTTTCCCCAGGAGAATCGGTCCAATTCCAGGTCGAGAGAACCGACGGAGTTTCCAGTTCGCCCCCCGGCAATCTGCCGTGGGTTGTGACAGACGGTGTCGGCGGGTTCGAACCCTATCTGGGTGACAACCAGATCTGGAACTATCCCGATACCGACGGCACCGTGAATGGGGTGATCGGGACAACCTGGTTCGTCGACCCGCAATATGGCGGTGCGTCCTTGCGGTTGACCGCCGTGGGACTCTTTTCTGGGGTGGTGGCCACAACCGACTTTACCGACGCCGTGCCGGCCACACTCAGCTCGATCAGTGTGACCTCGCAGATCACTTCCCCGGTTTATGGCACCGCCTCCAGCAGCCCGTTTTCTGTGACGACCAATCGGCTCTCGTCCGGCCAGGAGACAGCCACACTCAGCCTGGATGGACCGCTCCCGGCAGGCCTCACCGCGACGTTGATTCCGTCAACTCTCACCTTCGGCCCCGGGACGGCGAACAATTCCCCTGGCGCGACACTGTTTCTGGCGACGTCCACAACCACACCCGCGGGAACCTACACGTTCACCGTGACGGCGACCGGTGCGAATTCCGTCACTTCGTCACCGATCACATTCACAATCGCTCGAAAAACGGTCTCTCCGTCGATTGTGGCGAACAGTCGGGTGTATGACGCCACCACTGTCGCGACTGTCTCCGCGCAATCATTGGCAGGGATCATTCCGGCGGATGTGGGCCAAGTTGACTTTGTGGCGAGCAGTATTGCGTTCGCCAACAAGAATGTCGCAGTGAACAAACTGGTGACGGCGTCGGGGATCGCACTGTCGGGAACAGCGGCCAGCAATTATGTGCTGTCGACAACGTCGGCGACGAGTCTGGCCAGCATCAGCCGACTGGCGGTGACCGGAATGTACAGCGTCGCCGACAAAGTCTACGACGGGTCGACCGCAGCGCTGATCACCAGCCGAGATCTGCTGGCAGTCCCCGCAGCCGACCATGCCGGCATTTCTCTCGTGGGAGGGAGCGCGGTTTTCAACTCTCGAAATGCGGGCAGCGGGGTCTCAGTCACGGGATCGGGTTTCACGCTGTCTGGCACGGAAGTGGCGAATTACACATTGGCCGCTGTTGCGAATCCGACGGCGAATATCGAGCGGAGGGTCGTGGTCGGGACGATCGCGGCGGTGAGCCGAGTCTACGACGGAACAACGACGGCGACGTTCGTCAGCGCCGTCGCGGGCGTTCTGGCGGGAGACGACGTTTCGATTGGAGCGAGCAACGCGCAATTCGCCGACCGGCGCGTGGGAACTTGGACTGTGTCGGCTGACTTGGCGTTGGCTGGTGCCGACGCCGGGAACTATGTCGTGAATGCGACCGCGAGTGACACCGCGACGATCTCAACGAAGTCTCTCGTCGGTACGATCGCGGCGGACGACCGCGTTTACGACGGAACAACGACCGCGACCGCGATTGGCGGTCTGTCGGGAGTGGTGTTCGGCGATGATGTGTCGGTCTCTGTCAGCAACGCGACGTTTGCGGACCGGAGCGTGGGGACCTGGACGATGTCGGCGGATCTGGCTTTGACTGGGACGGACGCCGGCAACTACATCGTCAACTCGACCGCCAGCGATACCGCGACGATCTCGGCGAAATCACTGTTGGGAACGATCTCGGCAGACGACCGCGTCTACGACGGCACGACGGACGCGACCGCGATCGGCGAATTGTCGGGGGTGGTGCTCGGCGATGATGTGTCGGTCACTGCCAGCAACGCGACGTTTGCGGACCGGAGCGTGGGAACCTGGACGGTGTCGGCGGACCTGGCTTTGACTGGGGCTGACGCCGGCAACTATGTCGTGAATGCGACCGCGAGCAACACCGCGACCATCTCGGCAAAGTCTCTGGTCAGTACGATCGCGGCGGACGACCGCGTTTACGACGGAGCAACGACCGCGACCGCGATTGGCGGTCTGTCGGGAGTGGTGTTCGGCGATGATGTGTCGGTCTCTGTTAGCAACGCGACGTTTGCGGACCGGAGCGTGGGGACTTGGACGGTGTCGGCGGATCTGGCTTTGACTGGGGCTGACGCCGGCAACTACATCGTCAACGCAACCGCCAGCGACACCGCGACCATCTCGGCAAAGCCTCTCGTCGGAACGATCGATGCGGACGACCGCGTTTACGACGGCACGACGACCGCGACCGCGATCGGCGAATTGTCGGGGGTGGTGCTCGGCGATGATGTGTCGGTCTCTGTCAGCAATGCGACGTTTGCGGACCGGAGCGTGGGGACCTGGACGGTGTCGGCGGATCTGGCTTTGACTGGGGCTGACGCCGGCAACTATGTCGTGAACGCGACCGCCAGCGACACCGCGACCATCTCAGCGAAGTCTCTCGTCGGTGCGATCTCGGCGAACGACAAAGTCTACGATGGCACAAACATCGCAACGGCCTCGGCCACATTGATTGGCGTGGTTATCGGTGACGATGTCTCGGTCGTTCTGAGTTCACCCCAGTTTGCCAGCTCGGCGGTCGGTACATGGCAGGTTTCCGCAAACCTTTCACTCGTCGGTTCCGACACCAGCAATTACACCGTGAACGGAGTCGCATTCGATCTGGCGACTATCACCCCGCTGGGAGTCACGGCGCTCGTGGGGACAATCTCGGCTCAAGACAAAATCTACGACGGAAGCACCGTCGCGACAGTTGTTGGAAGCGTCTCGGGAATCCTCAATGGTGACCAGGTCGATCTGGTTGTCTCCAATCCCCACTTCGTCGATCCGGGGGTCGGGATCCAGTCAGTGGTGGCAACTCTGTCGCTGACAGGCCCGAACGCCGCCAACTACACCGTCAACACGACGGCACAGACAACCGCCCGCATTCTGCCAGCCGTCCTGACAGTCTCCGCGAACAACGCGACCCGCCAATATTCCGATCCGAATCCCGCGCTGTCTGTGACGATCAGTGGTTTTGTCGGAGGAGAGACGCTGGTGACCAGTGGCGTCCACGGATATCCGGTCGTCACGACGTCGGCAACTCGTTCGACTCTGCCGGGTAATGCGGTGATCTACACCGCCCCGGGATCACTGTCGGCGACGAATTACGTTTTCATGTTCCTCAACGGACAACTGGAAATCATCCCGGAGGACGCTCGCGTCCGGTACCTCGGCACGATTGAAAAGCTCACTGCGTCGGCCAGTCAGAGTTCGACGACGGTACGACTCTCGGCTCGGGTCAGTGACATCGCGAATTTCCCGCGCTCGGCGGACTACGACCGGTTTGCCGGCGACGTTCACAATGCGACCGTCACGTTTGTCGATCGTGAGACGAATCAGGTGATCGCGAGCAATGTCCCGGTGAGAACTCTGACCGATCGAACCAATGGCGTCGCGACCTTCGACTGGCTGTTCAATCTAGGCAGCGCGCAATCCCGAACGGTGCGGGTCGGCGTGATTGTGAGTGGCGCGTACGCCCGCAATCAGTCGGCGGACGACATCCTGGTGACGGTGTCGAAGCCGGTGGCACATTCGATTCATGGGGGAGGGAGTTTTGCCAGCGAGGTCGCGGCGGGAATCTACGCCGCGAATCCGGGTTCGCGCGTTGATTTTGGAATCGGGGTCAAATTTGGACCCGGTGTTTCCAATCTGGACGGCGGAGTAACCGTTGTCTTTCGATCGGGAGCCAAGGTCTACGAGATTCGATCAACCACGTTGACGTTGCTGAAACTGACCTCGTCGGACGACGATGAAAGCCGGGCACGGCTGGTTTCGGGAGCGATTCTGGTCGACATCACCGACCCGCTACACCCCGTCACCGTCGCCGATATCGGCCTGCAGTTGCAGTTAAAACTCGGAGACGATGATTGCGAAGACTCGGTCCGGATCTCGCTGACCGATGCCAACGGAACGCTGCTGTTTGGTGACCGTATGTCGGAGGGACGATCAGTCGAAATCCGACGATGAATTCCGCGTCCGTCCGGTCATCTCCGACGGGCGAACCCGGAACCTATGGGTTCGCCCGCAATCGGGGAAGTCCATCGACCCCGGCGTGGCAGCGACGACGATGTCTCAAACAAACGCCTTTGTGACGGCCGCCGCCACGTCAACTCAGGAGCTTTGCGATCGGGATTCCGCCGTCAGTGATCGACACGGGTCGGGCACCGTCGCGCAATTCGTGTCGGGGATCGATTCCGAGGGCCGCGTGGATGGTCGCGTGAAAATCGGGAATGCTGACCGGATTTTCGAGGATCTCTTTGCAATCGTCGTCGGTCACGCCGTAGGCTCCTTGATGACGCAGTCCTCCACCGGCCAGCACCAGCGAGAAGGTTGACCCCTGATGGCCACGCCCGCCTCCGTCGTCGAAAGCGGCGGGACGTCCGAATTCGGTTGCGACGACGATCAGGGTCTTGTCCAGTAGTTTTTGTCGTTCCAGATCTTCGATCAATGCGGAGAGCGCGGTGTCGAGTTCTTGAATTAGTCCGTGGAGTTGTTGCTGGCCGCTCCTGTGGCTGTCCCACCCGGTTCCATTGATGAAATTGAGGTTGTGAGACACTTCGATGAATCGCACACCGGCTTGAACCAGTCTGCGGGAGAGCAGGCAGCGCTGGCCGAACTCCCCGCCATAACGCTGCCGAATGGAACCACTCTCCTGCGTCAAATCAAAGTGTCGCATGAATTCCGGGCCAGACAGACGCAACGCTTCCGCCTGGGCGGACCGGTAGTCGGCGGGAAGCGAGTCGCTTGGAAACCGCTGTTGAGTCGGCTCAAGCAACGCCAGTCGGTTGGCGACCCGCTGCGAGTCGACATCGATCGGTCGGGAAAAGCCGGCGGGCCCACTGTTGGTGTCGGTGAGGTACACAAATCCGTGTTTCGCCCCCAGAAACCCCGGACCTCGGCTGACATTGGGGATCCCAATCAGCATGTAGGCCGGGACCGCGGGATCGACCGGACCGCGCTGCTGCGCGACGATGCTGCCGATCGAGGGATACACCGTGCTGCCGCTGATTGTCCGGCCGGTGTGAACCAGATTCGTGGCGAATGCGTGCTCGTCGACGACGCGATGGTTGACTGTGCGCACCACAGTCACGCGATCCATGACCTTCGCCGTCTGCGCCAGATGTTCGGTGACGCGCACCCCGGGGACGGCCGTCTCAATCGAGTTGTAATAGCTTCCGGAGCGAGACGGTTTGGAATGCGCGTCTCCCAGGCGTTTGGGATCGAACGTATCAACCTGTGCCATCCCGCCTCCCAGCCAGAACAGGATGCAATGTTCGGCCTTTCCCAACGGCGGTGTGTTCGAGGGTTCGCCCCAAGCTGGCCGGGCCAGTGCGTTAGCAGCGGCGGCCAGGCTGAACTTGAGGAGGTCACGTCGCGCGAGGGGACTGGTCATGGTCGAAACAACATCTCGGGAGAATTGAGAATCGCCCAGATCGCATCTTCGCAGTGGGCGCGCCAGTTCGGTTCGATTCGCGGGGTCGGTGAATCGCCCCGCTGCGCCGCCGCGATACGCTCCTGCGCCGCTGGATCCGACTCGGGCTGCAGATGATTGGTCCAGGTGATGAATTTTGGCGCGACGTGGGCTGGCGTTTCATAGACCGGATTGGCCACCCGGCGGGTCGCAAAACCGTCGGACAGCCACTGCGTGTAGCGAGTCCGCTCCGGTGGCGTCGGGACGCGGGAGAGAAGACGCAGAAAGAGGTTATCCACCAGCGTCTCCACCGGCTGTTCCCGTAGCGCGAACTCGGTCAGCCCGTGGTCATCACTCAATCGGGTGATCCACTGCATCATGACGCCGTTCGCGAGAATCGCCGGCTGCAGGGCGTTGGGAGACGCGTCTCGCGAGAAACTCGGATCCTGTCGAGCCCCCCGCCATCCCAAAGCGGTCAGCACGTCCGCCACCGCCTGCAATCGGGGGAGCGACAGGCTCGGACGGTCCCGCTCATTCGAAAGCGACGCGAGCATCCAGGCGCGCCGGGGCGTTCCCAGATCGATCGAATTCGACGTAACCCGGCGACCATTCAAATCAAGACACAGTGCCTCCGTCCGAAACGGCTTTCCCGAGACGGCAAACAGGGAATCGACGATCTGTTCCGCACTGAGTCGTCGTGGCTCGGGGGCAGCATAGAGTGGATCGGAAGTGCGGAGCAGGGGATCGACGGCACGCTGATAAGCGGCGGAATTCAGAATCAGCCGGGAGAGCGATTTGACCCGATATCCACCGCGCACCAGCTCACGCCCCAACCAGCGCAGCAGTTCCGGATGCGTCGGAATTCCCTGCTCCCAATCCTCCACCGGCTCAACAATTCCGCGTCCCATGAAGTGTCGCCAGATATGGTTCGCCAACACCTGAGCGAAACGCTCGTTGTGTGGAGCCGTCAGCAGGGCGGCAAGTCGCTCGCGGTGATCTTCCGGATTCCTCACAAGTGGAGTCAACACTTCGGGATTCGCAAACAGAGGAAAGGGCCATTTGGGTTCAACGTGACTGCCGGGGGCAAGCGTCACACGGATCAACGGTGTTCGTCCGAGAGTCTGGAGTTTCGCGGGATCGACGCTGCTGGTCGCCGGCACGTCCAACGGTTTCGCGGCGAGCAACGCCCCGATCTGGAACAACTGCTCTTGCTGGAATGCTCCGGTGGGAGAGTCATGACAGCGAGCGCATTTCAAGTCGACCCCCAAAAAGGCGGCACTCAGAATCGCCCCTTTGGCCGCATAGGGAACGTCGTTTTGCGAGGCTTCCCCAAATCCCGCCGGTCCCCCTTCGCGATCTCCGCCACGCTGCAACACCAGTTGCGTCACCATCCGATCGAGGGGCAAGTCGTCCCGCAACGATTCATACAGCCACCAGCGGAATGGGCCGGTGTTGTTGAGTGTTGGGTTCAGGATGTTGGGGTTTTCCGCGAGCATATCCTGCCAGAGCGGCATCCAGTGGTCGGCCCAGCGCGGGTCGTCCAGCAAGCGATCGATCCAAGTTGCTCGCTTGTCGGGCCGGGTATCGGCGAGAAACTCGCCCAGTTCTCCCATTGTTGGCGGGACTCCGACGGTATCCAGCATGAGCCGACGCAAGAAACCGGCGTCATCGACCGGCCCGGTGAAGGAATCTCTCAGCAGGGGCAAATCGGGCCAACTGGCACCTTCGGAAATCCATCGATCCAACACCAAAATCTCGGCGGACGTGAGACGCTCGCCTTTGGGGGGCATCTTTTCGCCCGGATCATGGCTCGTCACGCGTCGCATCAGCTCACTCTCGGCGACTCCCGCCTGAAACGCCGGCCCGCTCTCCCCACCACGCCGCGCGGCCTCCGCCCGGTCCAGTCGAAAGCCCCCCTTCGCGTTCGCGCCACGGTGGCAATCGACGCAACGGCTTTCCAGCAGGGGACTGACATCACGGAAAAAGTCGATTTTGTCTGGCGATCTCTGACGGTTTTGGTTTTTTACAGTCGCATACCGGTCGGCGATGAAATTGTCGATCGGTGTTTGAATCGGGAAGCCCGCTGGCGGAACGGGAACCGTCACTTCGGGTGTAGCCGCCAGCCATGACTCAGCCTCTTTCCGCCTTGGCGTCCAATAATCGGCGCTGTTCTCCCGCAGTCTCGCACGGGTCGCCGCGTTCCGCTCGGCAAGGGATTTCTCCAGACCGTCGCGGTAGTGCGCCCAGTCGGCATCGGTGTACCGCACTCCGTGGGGGCCGGGGGTCAGCAACTCCCAGACGTCATTCTCCGATTTCGCGATCGCGACAACCGTTTCCCCCACTTCGACCCGCCGCGGAGTTTTTCCCTCTCTTCCCCCTGCGAACACTTCGAATTTCACATCGACCGGACCGCCTGTCGTTTCGAATTCGGCGATCCGTTCGTATTCGCCGTTCGGCGCGAAGCGGTAACCGCGCCCAAGATCGAGTGGAACTAGTCGTTCGGTGTCGGCCTGCGAACCATCACCCCCGTTTTTCGGGGCGAACGGGGTCTCGACAAGCAGAGTTCCATTCAGAGTGAGTCGTGCCGCGCTGCGGGCGCGAATCAGAATTCGGTGCTTTCCCGAGGGAAAATCGACAGTCCCCGTCAGGCGAACCAGTGAAGGACTGGGACGTGTCCCCCGGATTCCGTCGTCGACGTACTTCGGCGGAATCTGATCGATCGCGAACGCCGGGACAGAAAAGAATTCTGTTGCGACTGGGGCCATTTCGGGCCAGGCGTCTTTGTCGTCCAGACCGCTTTCGCAGATTTCGACCCGGACCTCGGCGCGCGCAACAGCACCTTCCCGTGCCAAACTGGCCAAGCACAACAGAAGCCAGATTCCCCGGCGGAACGGAATGACGCACGACATGGATATCGATTTCCAGTCAGGTTCTGTTTTGGTCTGATTCGCTGGGCTTAGGATACGGTCACCATGGTGAGTTCGGCAAATCCGGAAGGGGCGATTTTACGCTCATCCTGGTGGTGAATGCGACATCGATTCAGTCCAAGCAATCGCATTCCGACACTGGAGCCGCGGCATGACAAAGATGTCGGTCTTCATCCTGGATGGGTTCATCGCACGTCGCAGAATGCGAAAATTCAGGCGACTGACGCCGTACTGCTCGCCAATGGGTTTTCGCAAATGGGCTAGACTGCGATTAAGGGAAGAGAGTGCTTACCGACTCCTGCCGCGTGTTTTTACGATTTCAGAAGGTGCAATACGGTCAATCACTCCACTTCGCGCGGGTCGTAACAAAAAAAAGGCCGCCACACGATTTCTCGTGTGGCGGCCTATGGTGGAGGGTAGGGGGATCGAACCCCTGACCTACAGACTGCCAGCCTGTCGCTCTCCCAGCTGAGCTAACCCCCCACTGGGTACGCACATCCTATTCAGTCGTAACAGTTGTGTCAATCGTAGGACACAGGGAAATTCTCCCGGTTCGCGCGGTTTCAACTTTTTTTCGATCGCGATCGTTATCGGGGTGCCACAAAGTATCGGCATTCCCATCGTCGGACTAGAGCTGTTCGCGAAGTTGTGGGTCTTGAACTTTTCGAATCCAGGGACTGTGTGTGCGTACACAAGGGACTGGCGGCAGGGGGCTGACGCCAGTCCGCTCGCCTGGGTCAAGCCCGGACCTGGTCGAGGCAGGTGGCGCTCGTGTGGTCGAGGACGGGGAGGCCCTGTGGTTCGAACAGGTGGTTGTACTTCAGGCCACTTCCGGTATTGAACAGCACAATCTCGGCATCGGGTGACATCCATCCCGTGTCCGCCAGGTGACACGCCGCCCGCCACACCGCTCCCCCTTCCGGACAGGCGAAGATTCCCTGGTGCCGGGCGATGTCATTGACTCCTGCCAGCAACTCGGCATCCGTAACCGTCAGAGCTGTGCCGTGACTCTCTCGCACAGCTTTCAACATCATGAAATCTCCCACCGCGACCGGGACCCTCAGCCCACTCGCGACCGTGGCAGCGTTGGGAAATAGTTCGGCATGGTTCGCGTTCTGCTCGAACGCCCGCACAATCGGCGCACAGCCGGCCGCCTGCACAAGGACCATCTTCGGACGTTCGGGGCCAATCCAGCCCAATTGCTGCATTTCGTCGAACGCCTTCCACATTCCCACGAGTCCCGTTCCCCCCCCGGCGGGATAGAAGATCACATCGGGCAACTTCAGGCTTCGCGTTCCATTCGCGTCGGCCATGTCGAAGGCGATTTCATACCCCATCGTCTTCTTCCCTTCCAATCGAAACGGCTCCTTCAGCGTTGACAGGTCGAACCAGCCGTTCTTCGCGCACCCCTGGCGCACGAGTTTTCCGCAGTCGCTGATGAGTCCGTTCACCAGGTAGACCTCGGCACCGGCGACCACCGACTCGATGATGTTCGCGGGAGGGGTGTCCTGTGGCATGAAGAGGATGCATCGCATTCCCGCCCGTGCCGCATAGTAGGCGGCGGCCCCCGCAGCGTTCCCCGCCGAGGGAAGCGCAATTGTTTTCACTCCCAGCGCCGCTGCGCGGGTGACCGCAGTCGACATTCCGCGCGCCTTGAAACTCGCCGTGGGATTCGACGATTCATCCTTGATGTACATGCGTGGGAACCGCGAGAACGGTCCACGTGGCACGCACTTGAGCAACGGAGTCCCCCCTTCGCCCAGCGAAACCGCCTCGGAAGGACGATCAACGGGAAGTACCTCCCAGAATTTCCACAGCGACCGCTCGGATCGGGCCCGAACCAATTCGGGGGTGAATTTTCCCCGCAGAGCGGCCAAATCGTACCCAGCGACCAGCGGGCGATGGCAACGGACGCAGAGATTCTGGAGCTGAGCGAGGTCGAACGATTCGCCGCACGCGGCGCAGGTGAGTGAAGTGTGCATGGTCGCCGATCATGTCGGCGATCAGACCGATTTGCAACGGTTCCTCACCCCGGTTGTATCGACACTCCCTCGACGAAACGCCTGACGCCGACAGGCGGCGAATCGGCCGGCATGGCGCTTCGGCTTGGAATTTCTCCGACTCGCTTTCGGCGACACGAGGGCGAGCGTATTCTGAACTGGTGCCGCGCGAACAACTCGACGGTGCCATCTCGATTCGGACTGACGACAATGAAGATCACGTTCTGTGGAGCGGCGGGTGAAGTCACGGGAAGCCAGCACCTGATTGAATGTGGCGAACTGAAAATTCTGCTGGACTGCGGGCTGTTCCAGGGACGTCGGGCGGAATCGCGGGTGAAGAACCAGCAGTTCCTGCACAAGCCGGGGGCGCTCGACGCGGTGATTCTGTCCCACGCGCACATCGACCATTGCGGGAATCTCCCGAGCCTGTATGGCGAGGGATTTCGTGGTCCAATCTTCTGCACGAATGCGACAGCCGATATCGCCGCCGTGATGCTGGATGACAGCGCCAAGATCCAGGAGGAAGACGCGGCCCACCTGAACAAACGCAAGGGCAAGGGAGAACCTCAGATCCAGCCGCTGTACACCCGCAAGGAAGCTCAGGCGACCGTGCGGCTGTTTGAGGGATTGAAGTATGACGTCTGGCGGCAGATTTTCCCGGACCTGCGGATTCGATTTCGCGAGGCGGGACACATTCTGGGGTCGGCGATCACGGAACTTGAGTTCCAGGAAAAGGGGGAGACGCGGCGGCTGGTCTTCACCGGCGATCTGGGGCGGCGTTCCATGCCATTGCTCCGCGATCCGGAACTCGTGAATGGGTGCGACATTCTGATTACCGAATCGACCTACGGCAACAAAGTGCATGCCCCCGCGGTCGACATCAAAGGAGATCTCGAACGGTTGATCAAGCGGGCGGCGGCGACCCAGGGGAAGATCATCATTCCCGCCTTCAGTCTCGGGCGAACGCAGCAACTGGTCTATTTTCTCAACGAAATGTCGAACGCTGGTACGATTCCCACCATACCAGTCTTTGTCGACAGTCCGCTTTCAAACCGGTTGACCCAAGTCTTCCGCGATCACCCGGATGTGTTTGATGAAGAGGTGCAACACACACTCAAAACCGACAAGGATCCGTTTGATTTTCCCTCGTTGACGTACGTGTTGACTCCCGACGAGAGCAAAGCACTCAACCAGCGCCCAGGGCCGTTTGTGGTGATCGCCGCCAGCGGGATGTGCGAGAGTGGCCGTGTGCTGCACCATTTGAAACATGGTGTGGAAGATCCCAAAAACACGATCGTGATTTTGGGGTTCCAGGCGGAACATACCCTGGGTCGCAGGATTCGCGACAAGCAGCCGTTTCTCAAAATTCTGGACCGCGAGTACAAACTCAAGGCACAGGTCGAGCTGCTGGAGGGGCTGTCGGGTCACGCCGACGTGAACGACTTTCGATGGTGGTTCGATCACATGGCGCAAACAACGGGGATCGGGCGGGCCTATCTCGTTCACGGCGAGCCCGACTCGCTGTTGGGACTTTCGCAGGTGCTGCGCGATTATTGTGATGAAGAGCCGATCGTTCCGGTCCGGGGAAAGCCGTACGAGGTGTGACGGCGGAGAAGGCACCACGCCACATCGAACAACGCTCCAATCACAAATCGCGATTGAGCCGCTGTTTCGTCGAGCTCAACTCGACGGCCATCTTCCGCTGCCAACTACAGTTGCCCGTTGTACCGCACAAACGCTTCAAGCGCGTAGTATTCGGGCAATCCAAGCTGGTTGTACAAGGCGGCCGTCCGCTTGGTCCGTTCCTCGGCCCGAACCCAAAATTCCCGCTTGTCAGCACCCGGAAACAGCGGCGCGTCTTTCTGAGACTCGTGTCGAAAAATCGCCTGCTTCTTGCGATCGACCAGTTCGGGCGAGAGGGGGACCACCCGCTCGATCTCATGCGGTTCATATTCATGCCACGCCCCGCGGTAGAGCCAGACCTCGGGAATGATTCCCTCGGCCGCGACAACCTGTAGCGATTTGAGAATCGCCTGGGCGCACATCCGGTGTGTCCCGTGGGGATCCGACAAATCCCCCGCGACGTAAATCTGGTACGGTTTCAGCTTACGCAGCAGGTCGGCGATGATCGTGACGTCCGCCTCCCCAATGGGTGCTTTCTCAACCTTGCCAGTCTGATAGAAGGGCAAGTTGAGAAAGTGCAGTCGCTCCAAAGGGACGCCTGCGGTCGCCGCCGCCCGGGTCGCCTCCGTTTGACGAATGAGTCCCTTGATCGCCTGGACTTCTTTGGAATCGGGAGCGCCCGGGGCCTTGGCGAAGATCGCGTCGCGCATCCGGCGGTCCAGTTCCAGCGTCGCCGGGTTTTCCAGTCCGAACATCGCGTTGTGTTCGCGAACAAAGTCGATATGGCGCAGCGCGTCGTAGTCGTGAACCGCGATATTGCCGCTGGTCTGATAGGCGATGTGGACGCCATGTCCCTGGTCGGCCAACGTGATCAGCGTCCCCCCCATGGAAATCACGTCGTCGTCGGGATGCGGACTGAAAACCAGCACGGTCTGGCGGGAGTCACCGGCCGGCTTGGTGAAGATTCCGCTCAGAAGCCCCTCAAAAACCCGTTCTCGCACCGCGCTGATCGGTCCTCGCTGACGCAGCAGATCGTGCAGGTGATTCTCGACGAAGTCGGCTTCGCAGAGTTTTTGCAGTGGCTTCCCGACTTGACGGGCCAGTCCGATCACCGCTTTGCGTTCCAGTTGTGGCGTCCATTGGATGCGCCCGACCATCCACGGGGTTTGAATCGAAGTGAGCTGGCTGGCGGCCGCGCTGTCGATCACAAACACCGCGTGGGCGTGTTCCTGGAGAAACGTCGCGGGGACCGACGACGTCGGATCCCCTTCAACCGTCTTCCGAACGATCGCCGACTTGTGTTCCCCCAGCGCCATGATGATGATTTTTTTCGCGTTGAGAATCGTTGAAATCCCCATCGTGATCGCCTGCAACGGCACACTCTCTGCGCTGAAAAAACTGCTGGCGGCGTCGGCGCGGGTCTGAGGATCGAGCGTCACCAGTCGCGTGAGCGAGTGCCGCGAACTTCCCGGCTCGTTGAATCCGACATGCCCTGTCCGTCCGATTCCCAGGAGCTGCAACTGGATTCCCCCCAACCGTGAAATTTCCCGCTCATATTCCTCGCAGAAACTCTCGACCTCGTCGAGCGGCAAATCGCCCCGGGGAATGTGAATGTTCTCTTCGGGAATGTTGACGTGGTCGAAGAAGTTCGCCCGCATCCAGCGGTTGTAGCTGTGGATCGACGTGGGATCCATCGGGTAGTATTCGTCGAGATTGAACGTGACGACGTTCGAGAAATCGAGCCCCTCATCCTTCCGCAGCCGGATCAGTTCGCGATACACGCCGATCGGCGTGGAACCGGTGGGCAGCCCCAGGACCGTCGGCGTCCCCGCCGAGTTGTTTTCGCGGATCAACCCTTCCACCACCAACGCCACGTGCCGGTCCACTTCCGAAACGTGGTTGAACAGCAACGTCGGAATCTTGGTGTTACGAAGGTACTGCGAAGTCTGGGTCGCTTTGTGCCGGGGAGGGGTGCGCGAGGTGGTCATACAGGAGGCAGGGGAGGTATGCTGGTTGCTTGGAGGTCGAGCCCAGAGCGCCCGACGAGCCAGGGAAAGCAGTCGGAAATTCTAGAGCGTGTGGACCCGACAGACCATAGTGGACGCACCATTTTCATGAACACAAGCGAACAACCCCGAATTCTCGCCATACACGCCCACCCCGACGACATCGAATTCCAGTGCGCGGGAACATTGGCTTTGCTCAAAGATCGGGGCTGCCACATCACCATCGCGACGATGACGGCGGGCGACTGCGGCAGCGCCGAGCTGGGGCCGCTCGAAATCGCCGCCATTCGCCGAGGCGAGGCCCGGGCCGCTGCCGGACTGATCGGGGCCGATTATCATTGCCTGGAATTCCTGGATCTGCAGATTTGCCACGACAATGAAGGGCGTCGGCGGGTGACTGAACTTCTGCGTCGTTCGCGCCCTGACATCGTCTTGACTGCGCCTCCCGTGGATTACATGTGTGACCATGAATCGACCAGTCGACTGGTCCGCGACGCCTGTTTCTGCGCTTCGGTTCCCAATTACGCGACCCATCAGTGGGATCCCTCCCCTCCAACCGCGAAAATCCCGCACCTCTACTATGTCGATCCGATCGAAGGAATCGACTATTTCGGGAATCCGATTCCTTCCGGTTTTGTCATCGACATTTCCCCGGTGTTTGAACTCAAACTCAAGATGCTCGCCTGCCATGCCAGTCAGCGGAATTGGCTGCTGAAGCAGCATGGAATTGACGAGTACCTCGAAAGCTGTCGCAAATGGAGCGGTCGCCGGGGGGCGCAAATCGGCGTCAGCTTCGGAGAAGCGTTCACGCAGCACAGCGGGCACCCCTATCCGCACGACAATCGGTTGCAGGAATTGCTGAAGACGCGCGAGGTGTGATTGGTTCGTGATCCGTCGAATTCAACCGATCGCGGGAGACCTGCGCTTCAAGTGCGATTGGCGGAAGCTCACGTGGATTTCAATCCACATTGCCCTTCGGGCATAGGACAGGTGTTAACTTATCTCTTCCAACAGCCGCACGACCGAGACCGCCTTGGCTTCCGGTGCCAATACCTCAAAATGCGGCAGCGCGGCGGCAGGTTGGTGAACAACGTACATTGCCGGAGGCGTCGCGGACGTGTGGTCCAGGCGAATCGCGGCGGCGACGCGTGCGAGGGACGAGCTGTCGCTTGGCCGGACGCTACGTGCCGCTTTGCATTCCACCAGAGTCAACCGTCCCGACTTGCCGGGGACCAGAAAGTCAACTTCCAGCCCCTGGGCGTCGCGTAACCGGGAAACGATATCGGGATCCTCCATCAGAAAATAGGAAGCGTCGGGAAACACGTGCCGCAACAGGCTCGTTTTCCCAGATCGCCGGGGTCCGGTAAGAATGAGCGCGGGAAACGCCCTGGCGGCTCGCTGAACCTCAGTTTCCAACTCGCGGGTGACGTAGCGCATGATTGATAAATCTAAAGTCGGACTTTCGATTTATCAAGCCCGAGACGGGTTCAACAAATCCGCGGGAGCATCCCCCCCTGCGGCTCATCCAATGGCCGTTCACTTCCCAGCAGCCCCCGCACCGTGACCGCCGCGATGCCACGCGGAACCACAGTACCCAGTCGGGTCGCTCCCGCTGAGTTCGCGACGGCTCTCATCGCCGCGAGCGCGCGCTCTGCGAATCTGGCGGGCACCGCGACCACCAGCGTGCCTTCATTCGCCAGAAACAGTGGATCCAATCCCAGCAGTTCGCACGCCCCGCGCACTTCGGGAGTCGTGGGCAACAGTCGCTCTTCCAGTGTCAGCGTGTGGCCAGACGCCTCGGCCCATTCTTGACAGACAGCGGCCACGCCACCGCGTGTCGCGTCCCGCGCGGCTCGAATGGTGACTCCCCCCGCGCGCAGTGCAGCCATCACATCGGTCAATGGAGCGCAATCACTGGTGGGAGCCGGCTCGAAGCCCAAATTCTCCCGCGCCGCCAGAATCGCCAGACCGTGTCGCCCGATCGGTCCCGACACCAGCAACACATCCCCGGGTTCCAGCGAGTGAGGTCCGACGGGAATCGGTTCGATCAGATCGCCGATTCCCGAAGTGTTCACAAACAACCCGTCCGCCGCTCCGCGCGGAACCACTTTGGTATCCCCGGAGACAATCTCGACATTGGCCAGACTCGCTGCCCGGGCGACGCTGTCGAGAACACGGTCGAGGATGTCCAGGGATAACCCTTCTTCGATGATGAGTGACAGCGTCATCCAGCGCGGCACCGCCCCGCTCACTGCCAGATCGTTGACCGTCCCGTAGACCGCGAGTTCGCCGATATCGCCTCCTGGAAAGAACAGGGGCGTCACCACAAAACTGTCGGTTGTATAGGCGATCAAACCAGCAGGACGTGGTAACTGCGCCGCGTCGGCCAGCCTTGCAAGAATCCCTGTTGTGGAAGGGGGGCTCGCGCCCCGATTCGAGCCGGCCAATCGCTTCACGATCCGTTCCTGAACCAGTCGCCGCATCTGCCTCCCCCCTTCCCCATGGGCGAGCGTGATTCGCGACGCTCCAGCCGTCAACGGTGTCGGACAAGACAAGACGAACGGTGGGAACGAACGGTCGGTGGAATCTGACATCACAAGCCCCCGAGTCTCGATTCCGCTACTGTCCCGGATTCGAGTCCCGCAGGTTGTCGCGCGTAGCGGTAATACGCCGCGCAGGCTCCTTCACTGGAGACCATGGGGGCCCCCATCGGAGTCTCGGGAGTACACCCGATTCCAAACTGGGCGCACTCGGGTGGGCGAATCCGACCCGAAAGCACATCGCCGCTGCGACAGTCATGTTCCCCGCCAACGCAATCGGCGAATTCCCCGAACCTTGTCGTAGCGTCAAATCGGCTCCATTCGGGCCTCATCACCAGTCCCCCACGCGGAATCACTCCGAGTCCCCGCCACGGACGATCCGCAATCTGGTACACCCGATCAATCAGTTGACGCGCCGTCTCGTTGCCCGCCGATCGGACGCTGCGTTCGTATTGATTGACGACGACATTCGATCCCGCCTCCAACAGTCGAACGCACTCGTGAATCCCTTCCAGGAGATCGACCGGTTCGAATCCGGTCACCACGACCGGCATGTTGTAACGTGCCGTGAACTCGTCGTACGTCTCGAAACCAGCCACCGTGCAGACATGCCCGGCCGCGAGGAATCCATTGACTCGGCACGCCGGGTCACTGGCGATCGCTTCCATCGCTGGTTGCACGCGGACATGGGCCGTCAGCACACAGAAGTTCGTCAGTCCCAACCGGTCTGCCTGCAACACCGCCAACGCCGTTGTCGGCACAGTCGTTTCAAAACCGACCGCGAAGAACACAACCTCGTCCGTGGGATTCTGCTTTGCCAATTCGACGGCGTCGAGCGGCGAATAGACCAGTCGTACCCGCCCCCCCTGCCCTTTCGCGTTCAGCAACGATCCCCGGTTGCCCGGAACACGCAACATGTCGCCGAAACTGGCCAGGATGACACCCGGACGAAGCGCCAATTGGCACGCGATGTCAATCTGCGCCGCGGGCGTGACACAAACCGGGCAACCGGGACCATGCAGCAATTCGACAACGCCTGTCAGCTCCTGCTCGATTCCGTGACGCAGCAGACTATGCGTCTGACCGCCACAGACTTCCATGATGGCCCATGGGCGTGTCGCCGTGTGACGGATGCGGCCGAGAATCCCTTGCGCCAGAGCCGGATCACGGAATTCGTCCAGGTATTTCATGGAACTGACGGACCGCCGCCCCAATGACCGTGGAGTTCTTCCCGCAATTCTTCGTGCGGGTCGGTGCCAAACGCGTCGAGTTCGGCGAGGGTCTTTCGCGCCGCCGCCTCGTCCACGCGGCTGATAGCGACCCCCGCATGGACGATTACATAGTCCCCCTCGTTCGCCTCCAGCACACAAGCCATGTGGCAGATCCGACGGATGCCGTCAAACTCCACCTCAGCCCGCGCAAAGAGCGGATCGCGATCAATCCATCGCATGAGTCGACCGGGGAGCGCGAGGCACATGAATTCGGGAAGTCTCTGTTGAGAAACGCACGGCGGGTACGCGCTGAATCATACCCCGATACCACGCGCCGGTCACCAGCACAAGGCGCTGCATACACTCCGCCCGGTCCGCGTTGAAGCATTTTGATGGAGCCGCGCCCGACAGGAAGCGGGAGCCTGATACCGCGTCCTGACGGGCGCGGCTCCCGAAAATGTCTCGTTTTCGACAGTGCGAGGTATAGCCGCCAAGCGAGCCGTGAAATTTTCGCCAGGATGAAAGGGATGAAGAGGATGGACAGGATTGCTGAAGGGGCTGTCGATCGTGTGGATTGGGAGTTTTTCGATTTCAGTCACTTATCCAGAGAACTGGAATGGCGAGCCAGTCCGTCCTGTTCATCCCTTTCATCCTGTCAAATTCTTTCCGTCGGTCGATCGCACTCTTTGAGCCGCACAACCCCATTCCGCAGTTCGGTCAGAATTTTTACATCGGCCCCCTTCGGGGCTACCATCGCCGGGGTACTTAATGACTGTCCCAATGGGCCTGCCGTTTTTCCTGGAATGCACGGAGACCTTCGCGAGCGTCGTGCGTCGACCGGGCTCTTCCCGAGACCAGCGCCGCTTCGTTGAGCTGTTCCTTGAGTTTTTTCGCGGAACAGCGGTGCAGAAACCGCTTCGTCTCACGAAGCACCATGGGCGCTCCGCGAGTGACCGATCGACACAAGTCGGTGACGGCCTGGCCCAATTCGGTGGGTTCCACCACGCGATGAACCAGTCCCCAGTGCCGCGCGTCCTCGGCGGACCACGATTCTCCCGACAGCAGCAAATGCGCGGCGGCGCTCGCTCCGACGCGATGGAACAACATCGGGGTCACAATCGCCGCCGAGATCCCGCGCTGTGGCTCGGGCAATGCAAACTTCGCTGCGGTCGTCGCGACAGCCATATCGCAGGCGGCGACGAGCCCCACTCCACCGGCGACGGCCGGACCGGCGACGACGGCCACCGTTGGCAGGGGAAACTCGAACAGTGCCCCCACGACATCCCGATACAACTGCGCGTCGTTTAGCCAGACTTCTTCCGCATCAATCAGCGACGCAGTCTCTTCCATCTCCGCCAAGTCCATTCCCGCGCAAAACACCGGCCCCTCGGCTTCGATGATCAACACCGTCAGTGATGGATCGTCCGCGGCCGAGCGCAGTGACCGCAGGACGAAATCGAGCATCTCGCGTGTGAGCGCATTTCTGCGGGAAGAACGCGCCAACCGCAGCCGGGCGATGCCCGATTCCACTTCGTAGGCGACGGGTCTGTTCATGATGCGGAACTTGCGACGGGACGCAACATTTGGTTGAGATTGGCAGGCTTGGGAATTGGCATCTCCAAAATCGCCGAGGCGAGCGCCTTTCCCTGACAGTCGGAACGGGACGAAAGGCTTGCGCCACCCGCCAGTACGTCGCGCACCAAAAAGTTCAGCGCGCGGATCCCGGGCAGCTCGAATCGTTCCACCCCGCGCGGACGCAACGGCAACAGGAACTGCGCGACTTTCGCTTCCGATAGCCAACGACACAAAAACGCATACCCCTCGGGGGTCCAGGCGATCACGCCGATATTGGCGTGATTCCCCTTGTCCCCCGAACGGGCGTGGGCGATGTCCTCAAGGCGAATCGATTCCATGGGAGGAATCATCTCCAGAATCCGACTTCTACTTGAGCTTGTCCTTCAAAAAGGCGACCGCGTCGGCCAATCCTTGCTCAATGTTCTCGGGCTTCTTGCCACCGGCCTGAGCGAGATCGGGGCGACCTCCGCCGCCACCGCCGACCGGCTTCGCGGCCACCTTCACCCAGTCGACAGCGGTCACCCCCCGCTCGATCAGCTCTTTATCGACCGCCGCGACGAGCAGCACTTTGCCTTCTCCTCCCGCGACCAGCAGGACCGCCAAGGGGGAAGCCTTGCGACGCAACTGGTCGATCTGAGCGCGCATCGAGTCAGCATCCCAATCGTCGCACCGGTAGGTGATCACCTTCACCCCGCCGATTTCGACAGCACCCGCGATCAGATCGTCAACCTGCCCTGCCGCCGCCTGTGTGGTCCACTTGGACAGTTCGCGTTTCAGCGTCTTGACTTCCTCCATAAGCGATTCCACCCGTTGAGGCAGATCGTCGACCCGGGTCGCTTTCACAAGCTGGGCGAGTTGGAGCAACAGCGCCTCATCAGCGCGTGTCTTCTGCAGCGCTCTCACCCCGGTGAGTGCGGTGATCCGGCGGGTTCCCGCCGACACCGACTCCTCGCTGACGATTTTGCACAGCCCGACCTGTCCGGTATTGGACAGGTGGGTGCCCCCACACAGCTCACGACTGAAATCCCCCATCGTGACGACACGCACTTCGTCGGCGTATTTCTCGCCAAACAATGCCGTCGCCCCTGATTTCTTCGCCTCGTCCAGATTCATGACCTTGGTGGTCACGGTCGCCCCTTCGGCGATTCGCGCGTTGACTTCCCGTTCAATCGCGTCCAGCGTCTCGCGAGGAATCGCTCTCGGTTGCGTGAAGTCGAATCGCAGGTTGTCGCACTCGACGCGTGAACCGCGCTGCGTCGCGTGGCTTCCCAGTTCTTTTTGCAGCGCGTGATGCAGAAGATGAGTCGCCGAGTGCGCCCGACGAATTCCCGCGCGCCGCTCGCCGTCGACTTTGGCGGTCAACTTCATGCCCGGCCGCAACACACCGCGCCGCAAATGGCCGATGTGGACAAAAAAGCCGGCCTGCCGTTGGGTGTCCAGAACCTGGAACTGACACTCCGGTGACTCCAGAATTCCCATGTCCCCCACCTGCCCCCCTGCCTCACCGTAGAACGGGGTGCGATCGAGGACGACAACGACAGGATGCTCGTGACCGACTTCGTGCAACTGATCGACCAGCCGATCTTCGGCAACCACGCCAATCACCTCTCCCTGCGCCTCGGTCACGTCATAACCAAGAAACGTCGTAGGCGAACACGCTTCACGCAGCGTGTCGAGCGGTCCCGCCTTCATCACCGAGTCAGCGAACGCGCCGCTGCCGCTGATCTCCTGGTGGAGCTTCATCCGGGTTCGGTAGCCCCCCCGATCGACCCGCAAGTTGTGCTGGGCTGCGAACGCCTCGGTCAGCTCAATCAGGAACCCGTCGGTCTGATGCAGATCAAACGCGTCGTCACCGGAAATCAGGTCGCTGTTCTGGCTGCGGGCCGTTTCAACGCATTTTTCCAGCTTCCGGTAGCCGCGATCGATCGTCCCGAGGAATTGCTCCTCCTCGGCCCGAATCGTCATTTGAACCCGTCCGACAGTTTCGGCGAGATCGGGATATCCAACGCTCATCGCGGTCGCGACGGACGGAACCAGCTTGTACAGGAACGGAGCCCGCTGCCCCAACAGGTAGCCCTCCAGCACAGCGCGACGCAGCAACTGCCGCACGACATAACCTTGCTTCTCGTTCCCCGGGCCGCACTCTTCGTGAATGCTGAAGGTGACCGCGCGGACATGGTCGGCAATCCTCCGCAACGGACGACCATGCGGGGCGGCGTAGCTGTAATCCCGGCCGACAATCTCTCCCGCGGCGACGCACAAAGGACGCAAGAGGTCGTTCTCGAAATTGCTGTCGACTCCCTGGAGAACGGCGGCGGTCCGCTCGAGTCCCATCCCGGTGTCGATATTGTTCTTGGGAAGCGGGCGAAGATTGTCGGGGGGATTTCCCACACGATTGAACTGCGTGAACACCAGGTTCCAGATTTCGACGCTGCTCTTGGCGTGCGGAGCCTGGTAGTAAATCTCGCTGCACGGTCCGCAAACTCCGTCGGGACCGTTCGACGGGGCGCTTGCCGGCCAGAAATTCTCGCTCTCCCCTTCCCTGCGGATCTGCGAGGCGGGAACCCCCACTTCGTTGTGCCAGATGTTGTACGCTTCGTCGTCATCAAGGTAGACGGTGTATTGCAGGCGATCTTTCGCCAGTCCCAGCCACTTCGGCGACGTCAGAAACTCAAACGCCCAGTGGATCGCTTCATTCTTGAAGTAGTCGCCAAACGAGAAGTTGCCGAGCATTTCGAAGAACGTGTGATGGTACGCCGTCACCCCCACGTTCTCGATATCGCCGGTCCGCAGACACTTTTGGCAGGTGGTCGCGCGGGTGAATTCCAGCTTCCCGATTCCCAGGAACTGGTTTTTGAACTGGTTCATTCCTGCGGGGGTGAACAACACCGTCGGATCCCAGCGCGGGACGAGAACATCGCTCGGTTTCCGGACGCAGCCCTTGGACTCAAAGAAAGAAAGGTACTTCTCGCGCAGTTCGTCGGTCTTCATCGATCCTGAATCCGTGGCAGCCGCGCGGCAGGCGCGGGCTATTTTCCTGTGAACGGTTGGGGCCGGATTCTAGTCTTCCCGGCGCGGCATGAGAAGCACACTTTGCGACGGTATCGTGAATTCAGCGGGCCGGAATGGTGATCTCGCGGGACACCCCGCGACCGGTGGACTCTGACCAGACCTGAAGCTGCACCGGTCCGTCCAGACCGCGAACACGCTCCAGGAATTCCTGAGGATTCTTCACAGCCGCTCCGGCGACATGCGTGATGTGGTCCTCCTTTTGGAGTTTCGCCCGATCGGTGGGGCTGTCGGGGCGCACATCCCGCACCAGAATCGATTCAAACAACTGTTTCTTCTGTTTGATACGCTCGAACGCCCGCCAACGGGCCGACGAATAGTCAAACGTCATGCCGCGCCACGGCTCCCAGGTGGGACGGCTCGCGATGACCCCCTCCTCGTCGACCACCGGCCATTTTCCCAAAGTGATTTCCGTCTTGATTTCGCGCTGTTCGCTGGGACGAAACACATCAACATGGACTTTCGCCATCGGACCGGCCAATCCAATCACCCGCATCAAATCGGTCCGTGACAATATCGGCTGACCATTGATCCGTAGGATTAAGTCTCCTGCCGACAGACGATTGTACGCGGGCAGGAAATGTTCGGGTTCGTTCTTCACACGAGCGGCCCCTCCCTGAGCGATTCGGTTCGACTGATTCCTCAACTGGGGATCCAGCGCCACCTGAACATCTTCGGGCATCACTCCCAGCAACCCGTATTCAACCTCTTTCCCCTGACGCAGTGACTCAATCACCCGTAACATCGGTTCATCGAGCCGAATCGCGAAACCGGCTGACTTTTCGTAGCCCGAAAGGGCGGCGAGCGACGTGGTCAGGCCGATCAGTTCCCCCTTGAGATTCAACAGGGCACCACCGCTCGTGCCCAATTCCAATCGTGTGTCGACCTGCAACAACACCCCCAGGTGGTACAGCATCTCTTTCTGCTGGCGTTCGAGAGGAGAGGTATCCCGCTCCTGCGGCAGCCTGCGGGAGATATTGCTGATGATTCCCCAACTGGCACTCGCTGACCCGTCCCGCGCGATCGCATAGGGATTCCCGAGCGCGATCACGAACTGCCCCTTTTTCATTGGAGTGGTGGGCCCGAATTTGACCACCGGAAGCCCCGCCACCGGTGGCTGGCCGGTGGAGATCAATTGGAGTACTGCCAGGTCGCTGCGGGCGTCGGCCGCTTTGATTTCCGCCTCAAAGACCCTTCGGTCGAAAAGTCGCACAAACAACCGCTGATCACCCCGGTTCTCACCACGTCCGGCAATTCGCGATCCTTGAACCAAATGATAATTCGTGAGAATCAGACCGGCCTCGTCGATAATCACCCCCGCTCCAAACTCGTTGGGGGCGAACATCGGGTCGACTGGGTCCAAGCTCTCGGCGGCCCGCTCCTCCATAAACGGCAGTCGGCCCCGACGGGGATTCCAGGGGCCGCGAAGTACCTCGGGCTGATTCGCGGGGACACGCTCCCGAGAGATCGCCACAACCGACGGTTCCACTTTTTCGATGATGGAAACGAAGGCATCCTCAATGGCGGCTGCGGCCTCCAAACCATCCGCCGCCGGCGCGACGGTCGCGAACCCGCAACACACCCAAATCATCACCACGGCGAACGGTCGCAGGACGACCTTCGCCAATCCGCCCAACGTGGTATCGCGAGACATCACGGTCTTCATGCCGGGGCGCTGCAAAATGTGGTGAGAAGCGTGAACCGCGCTGTGAATCACAATTCAGGCGGCAGTCGTGGTTCGGATGCCGGTTGATTGTCGACCGGCACCGAACGGATTGTCAATCGAACTCATGCGCACGGGCCGACGATCTCGTTTCGACTGCGGACCATGCGACATCGAATCAGTACCGACAGGAAGCGGTTTTATGGCTGCCGCTTCCTGGCGGGCGCGGCTCTGCGTCATCACGTTTTTTCCGCCTTTGTGGCGTGTCAGCGCTACTCCTCCGGTTCTTCTTCCTCCTCGGGATCGGCCACCTGATCGGTGGCGGCGATCGCACCGACCGCCCCCCGGGCTTCAATCACCCGCTGCTTGATTTCCTCGAGCACTTTCGGGTTCTCCTTCAGGAACACCCGCGCCTTGTCGCGTCCCTGACCCAGCTTGATGTCGCCGAACGCCAGCCACGAGCCACTGCGGTCGATCACGTGATCTTCAACCGCCAAGTCGATCACATCGCCTTCCATGCTGATCCCCTCTTCGCCCAGCATGTCGAATTCCGCCTGGCGGAATGGGGGAGCCACTTTGTTCTTCACGATCTTGACCTTCATCCGGATCCCGATCGTTGTCTCGCCATCCTTCAACGTGCTGAGCTTGCGCACGTCGACCCGGCAGGAACTATAGAACTTGAGAGCCCGCCCCCCCGGTGTCGTTTCGGGGCTACCGAACATCACCCCGATCTTCTCGCGAATCTGGTTAATGAAGATGACGCAGGTCTTCGACTTGGCGATCGCCCCGGTCAGTTTCCGCATCGCCTGGCTCATCATGCGGGCTTGCAACCCGACGTGCGTGTCGCCAATGTCCCCATCCAGTTCCGCTTTCGGAACCAGCGCGGCCACCGAGTCGACGACAATGCAATCCACCGCGTTCGACTTGATCAGCATTTCGGCGATCTGCAGCGCTTCTTCGCCGTACGAGGGTTGACTGACCAGCAGATCCTCGAGATCGACTCCCAACCGCTTCGCCCACGAGGGGTCGAGAGCGTGTTCCGCGTCGATGAACGCGGCGATTCCCCCGAGACGCTGGGCATTCGCAATCACGTGCAGTGCTAGGGTGGTCTTGCCGCTCGATTCGGGGCCGAACATTTCGATGATTCGCCCGCGCGGGAAACCGACCCCGCCGAGCGCCAGGTCGAGCGACAGCGCCCCCGACGGAATGCCCGTGATCGCATGCGTATTCGCGGCATCGGAAAGCCGCATGATCGCCCCTTTGCCAAACGACTTCTCGATCTGCCCGACGGCATTTTCGAGCATCTTCGCCTCGGCGTTTTCGGCGACACGCCCCCCTTTGGCCGGCTTCGTGGATTTCGCACTCATCGAATCAGTCTCCTTGCCTCGTGCGGCATTCATGACTTTGCGAACAGTTTGAACATCTGGATACTACACAATGGGATCGGTAACCTGCAAGGGTAAAATTTCGTTTTTTTTTCCGACGTCCAGATTTTTTCCGCACGACCGAAAACCAGGGGATGCCTTTGAGCCGCTACGATCCGGAACCGGTCGTCGACCACGGCCTCGTGGCAGGCTTGGCACCGGCGAAAAATCGGATTTCCCCCCCCGTGCTGAGAAAAGTTCAACTACCCGTCAGCTTTGCCCGATTGTCGCCGAACCGCTCCTAATCCGCCATTCGCGTTGTTTCGCGCGGCGTCCTGGGGCAGTCCCCAGTGCGTCGTGGTCCCGTAGCCCGCATTCTCAGAATACGCGGCCCGCTGTGCAGTTTCCGTCGCTCAACGCACTCGGGGTTGGCGCAACCGCTCAAGCGACCCGTTTGTCCCGTGATGAGTGAGACGCCGTCTGAGGCTCGCATCTTCTCCGCGCCTCTCGCCACTCGGCGACGCCCCTCGTCGTTTGAACTTCAACCTAACGAAACTCGCGTGAATATCGCAGAATACTACGCCACCGACACCCGCCGGATCTTTCGTCGGCCATACGCGGTCAGCCCCATGATTCCGATGAGCGACAGAATCCAGGTGGAAGGTTCCGGAATGGCCGCTCCGCCCGGCGCGCTCACCACAAAAGTTCCGGACCAGTTGTAGTGCGAGTTGTAGTACGGATCCAAAGGCCCCGAAGTCGAGTCGTCGAACGCCAGCACATAATTTGACGGAGCGTTGGGGCCACCGGGAGTGAAATCACCAAAAAACAGTCCCGACTGAACAACGAAGCCCGGACCGAGTTTCAGCAGCGTGAACCGTAAATCGAGAGTCGTTGGATTGAACGGAAACAGCAATGGCGTGGGATGGCTGGCCGCGACATCGACGCCGCCGACAACCAACTGCAGATTACTGATATTGCCGGCGACAGTATCATCCGCGTCGAACGTCCCGTGAAACACCTGGGGGAGTGCCCCGAACGTCCAGGGAGTCACCAATCCGGGGGCGTTGGGAGCGCTGGTGACTGTCACGTCGATGTTGTAGGTGACCACCGAGGCGCGACCGACAGTTGGCCCCATCACACTCATCGTCAACGCAACCGCGAACAGCGCCAAGACACTGCGACGCATGATCAGAACTCCTGTGGGGGGTGACACAAAGATATCCACCGACGCGATCTCAACATCGCCACCGAGGGATTTCGCAGGCGGACACTACCCGTAACTACGGATGAGAGTCAATTGCGAAACGACCAAAAAGCAAGACCGGCGAAACGCTGCGCGTCTCGCCGGTCTTGTATCTCAACTCCGCAGGTTCGCGATCGACTCGATCGCAAACCGCCTTACAGCGTCCATCCCTTGCGGTATTCGCGGTGCAGCAGTTTGTCCGCCTCGGGGGCGTTGGTGAACTTCAGGCCGGCACCGTCGAATTCGAGCTTTTTGCCGGTGACGATGGAGATGTTCCCCAGCAGCATCGCCTCGGTGAACGGGCCCGCGTAATCGAAATTCGCCAGCGAGATTTCCGGTCGGCCCAACTTGATCGCGGCCACAAACTCCTTCTTCTGGTTGTAGTCGTTGTTGTCGTTGCCATTCCGAGACAGCACTTTGGTCGGCTCGACAAATCCCTCGAAATCCTTCTTGGGAAACAACACGTAACTCTGGCCGTAGTCACTGGGGGAAAAGAGCGTCCCCTGCGTTCCCTTGAGCAGCAAACCACTATTTGAGGGCTTTTCACCGAACATCAATTCGGGCGAAGGGAGGTTGCGCTTCCCGTCGCGCATCCCTTCCCACCACACCAGCTTGCACGGACCCAGGCTTCCCCGGGCGGGGAATTCGTAGGTGATTGTCGCCCACTGCTGGAACGTTTCCGAATTCACCGGCGAATGTTCCGCCGAAATCGAGGTCGGAGATCCCAGCCGCAGTGCCATGAACGCCATATTCGCCGTATGACACGCCATATCCCCCAGCGCCCCCGTCCCAAAATCCCGCCACCCACGCCAGGCGAACGGGTGATACGCGGGATGATACGGCCGCTCGGGTGCGGGACCGAGGAACAGATCCCATTTGACGTGCGCGGGAACGGCGGGAGCGTCGGCGGGCCGGGCGACGACATCGGGAGCCTGCTTCCAGTACGGGCCGCACCGGTCGGTCCAGACATGCACCTCGGTCACCTGGCCGATCGTCCCCGCCCGAATCACTTCAATCGACGTTCGGAATCCGTCCAGCGCGGTCCCTTGGTTCCCCATCTGGGTGCAGACCTTTTTCTCCCGCGCGACCTGAGCCAATGCCCGAGCCTCTCGAACCGACCAGGTCAGCGGCTTCTGACAGTAGACGTGTTTGCCGGCCCGCAATCCCGCCATCGCGGCGACCGCGTGGGTGTGGTCGGGGGTGCTGACGGTGATCGCGTCGATGTCTTTGCCCAGTTTGTCGAGCATCTCGCGAAAGTCGTGGAACTTCTGTGCTTTCGGGTGCGACTGCCCTTTGGCTTGCAGCCGCTGGTCGTCGATGTCGCAAATCGCCACCAGATTGCCGAACGACGCGATGTGGTCGCAGTCACTCGCTCCCTTCCCACCGACACCAATCGACGCGACGTTGAGTCGCTCCAGGGGAGATCGTTCGACCGCGAATAGATCGGGGCCGGTGATAAACGCCCCGACTCCCAAAGCGGTGGAGGTCTTGAGGAACTGGCGGCGGGTCGCGTGGAGGGACATGAGGCGGTCTCTCGGAGAAACGTTTCGATCAGCGTTCAACGGAAAACAGTGCGAGAGGAGGGACTTGAACCCTCAACCCTTTCGGGACCAGATCCTAAGTCTGGCGCGTATGCCAATTCCGCCACTCTCGCAGTCCCCGGCAGTGGGATGAGAACGAGTATATCGGTTCACCGCTGTTTGCGCAACCGAAGCGAAGCCGCGGAGTGTCGTCGCGACAAAATCGCGTTCATCGGCGATTTCAAACGCCACACGCGCCACCGCCGGGAGTCTCAAGGGTCAGAATATCTCCAGCGACGACCTCCAACTGAACCTTGCCCCCCAAATCCACTGTCTCACCCGTTTGCACCCGTCGTAGCGTGTTGACCCCCAATGTTCCGGGGCTTCCGCCATCGAGTCCAAAAGGAACATACGGCCCGCGCCGTTCCGACAGAATCGACACTCGCAACGGCTTCAGGAATTCCAGCGTTCGCCGAACTCCATCTCCCCCACGGTGTCCGACCTGACCGGCCGGCTCACCGCTGGGATTTCGTCCCCCCGAACCACGCCGGATCGCGAATTCCCAGACCCTCACCGGGTATCGGCGCTCAATCACCTCCGGATCGGTCAACCGCGTATTGGTCATGTGCGTGTGGACGGCGTCGGCTCCGTCGGCATGACGCGTCGCGCCCGAACCACCGCAAATCGTCTCGTAGTATCCGAACGTCCCGTCACCGAACGTCAGGTTGTTCATCGTTCCTTGACTGGCGGCGGCGACACCCAGCGCCCCCAACAAAACGTCTACCACCCGCTGCGACGTCTCCACATTCCCCCCCACGATCGCCGCGCACTGCGCGGGATCCTCATGCTCGGGCGGATTCAGCAGGCACGGCGGCAAAATCAGTTTCACCGGTGCCAAAACCCCGCTGTTGAGTGGAATGTCTTCGTTGATGAGACAACGGAACACATACAGCACCGCCGCCGTCACAATCGCCCGATTCGCGTTGAGATTGAGTCCCCCCGAATTCACGGAGCCGGCCGCCAGTTGAATGACCGGCCCGGTTCCGGTGAAGTCGACCACCGCCGAGTCCCCTTCAATGGTGATCGCCACCTGAATCGCCGATCCCTGGTCGAGGTGATCGCGAAACTCGTACAACCCGTCGGGGATCGCCGCCAGCGCCAGTCGCATTTTACGCTCGGCGACAAGCTGGATGTGCCCCATGTACGCTTCCACAACAGGCAACGTGTAGCGATCGACCAGTTGCCGCAGTTGCTGCACGCCGTTGTGATTGGCCGCCGCCTCCGCCGACACGTCGGCGAGGTTGTCGCGGACTGAACGCGTCGGATACGGGCCCGACTGCAGCAGCGCTTGGAGATCGGCTTCGCGAGAGACTCCCCGGTCGACTAGCTTAAAATTGCGGATCAGTACCCCTTCTTCCGCCAGAGTCTTCGAGAACGGGGGCATGCTCCCCGGGACAATCCCGCCAATCTCGGCATGATGAGCCCGGCTGGCGGTGAAAAACAACAGCCGGCCGGTCGCCTCATGATGCACCGGGGTGATCAAGGTGACATCGGGCAGGTGCGATCCGCCGCGGTATGGATCGTTGGTGACAAACACATCCCCCGGGGCGATTTCCGGATTGTCGGCGATGATCCGCTTCACCGTCTCCCCCATCGCACCCAGATGGACCGGAATGTGCGGGGCGTTGACCACCAGGTTTCCCTGCGCGTCGAACACGGCACAACTGAAATCGAGCCGCTCTTTGACGTTCGTCGAAAACGAAGTCCGTTGCAGGGTGATGCCCATCTGCTCGGCGATCGACGCGAACAGATTGTTGAAGATCTCCAGTTGCACCGGGTCGGCCTCGGTCGACACCGTGTTCCGCCCGACGGTTCCGGTGTCTTCCAGCAGGATTTCCCCGCGTGAAAGAATGCGCGCGATGAAACCCGGCTCGACAACGACAGTGGAGGTCGGTTCGCACAGGATGGCGGGACCGGTGATGCGGTCACCCGGGGCGAGCTGATCGCGTGTGAAGACTCCGGTCGCTAGCAGCCGACCGTCAAACCACGTCTCGACCATCCGCTCGGGAGCGAGCTGGCGGTCCACGGCCTCCCGGAACGTGTCGACCGGTTCCGGAGTCCGGCCCGTCAATTCGACCCGGGCCGCGACGATTTCCACACCCCGCGTCTGATGGCGATAGCCATAGGTCTGCTGATGCAGTTCCTGGTACCGGGCCGCGAAATCGAAATCGGTTTGTGGGTGTCCCCCATGGGGGGAACCGTCGGCGATCAGTGGACACGCCACATTGATCGTCGCTTCCACCCCCTGGTACCGCAAATCCAGCGATCGGCGGACCGGCTGGATCTCGGATTCGGCGATCCCCTCCGCGAGAATCTCGGCCCGGGCCTTCGCCTCGAGTTCCAAAAACAGCGATTCCAATCGGTCGCATTCTTCGACCGACCACGGTCGTAGCACCGACCGTTCGCCAAACCGCCGCACGTCGGCGAGGCCGATTCCATACGCGCTCAACAACCCCGAGAGCGGGTGCGACAACACCCGGGCGATCCCCAGCTCCCGCGCGATCGCGCACGCATGTTGCGCGCCGGCTCCGCCAAACGTGACCAGCACGTAATCCCGCGGATCGTACCCCTTCGCGACCGAGATATTCCGGATCGCGCGAATCATGTTCGCGTTCGCCACCCGGACAAACCCGTCCGCGAGTTCCGCCGGCGAATAGCGCGTCGCCCCCGCAACGGCGATGCGATCGCACAGCGTCGTCAGTCGACGCTCCACAGCGGCCAAATCGAGCGGGAACGGAAATCGCTCGGTAATGATCCGTCCGAGAAACAAATTGACATCGGTCACCGTCAATGGACCGCCCCGTCCATAACAGGCCGGTCCTGGATTCGCCCCCGCGCTGTCGGGGCCAACGGTCAACTTCACTCCATCGAATTCACAAACGCTGCCGCCGCCAGCGGCGACCGTTTCAATCGCCAGCATCGGCGCGACCACCCGCACCCCCGCTTTCTTCGTCTCGTACTCCAGGTCATATCGGCCATCAAACCGGGAGACATCGGTACTCGTGCCCCCCATGTCGAAGCCGATCGACCGCTCAAAGCCAGCTCGCTGCGCAACGCGCGAGAATCCAATGACCCCGCCTGCCGGTCCCGACAGAATACTGTCTTTTCCGACAAATCGATCTGCTTCAACCAAGCCACCGGCCGATGTCATCAACCGCAAGGAACTCCCGGGAAGTGACCCGCGCAGCGTTTGCACATACCGCCGCAGAATCGGGTTCAGGTACGCATCGACCACGGTCGTGTCTCCCCGCGAGACGATCTTTATCAACGGCGCGAGGCGGCTTGACGTGCTGACCTCGGTGAATCCCGTCTCTCGCGCCAGTCGCTCGACCAGTTCTTCATGCGCGGGATTGGCGAACGCGTGCAACAGACAGATTCCAACGGATTCGACTCCGGTCGACTTGAGCTGCCGCATCTGTTCCGCCACGGTCGCCGCGTCGGGTGCCCGCAGCACATGCCCCTCCGCGTCGAGCCGTTCGTCGATCTCCACGACACGTTCGAACACCGGTTCCGGCTTGCGGATCTCCAGATCGAACAGGCGGGGCCGATCCTGATTGGCGATCAGCAGCACGTCGGCGAAACCGCGCGTCGTGATGAACGCAGTTCGCGCGCCGCGGCGGGTCAACAGCGCGTTCGTTCCCCGGGTCGTCCCCAGTCGGACGGACACCGCAGGAAGCGCCATCGCCAGCGGAATCCCCAGAACCCTGCGGATCGCCAGTGTCGGCGCTTCCTCGCCCGAGGCGAGTTCGTACGCAGCCGGGAGCGGCATCTCGGGCGGAAGCGCGGCACAGGTCAGCGAACCGGTCCGGCTGTCGAACCCGGTGACCCGAGTCACCAGCACGGGGGATCCCTCGCGGTCGAGCAGCCGGAGTTCGTATCCGACCCAGAACCCGGGAGGATCGCCGATTCTTCCCGGATCGAGGATACGATTGGTCCCCTGGGTTTCGACCACTTGCCCTTTGGTCACCCCCGAGCTGAGAACCTTGCATTGAACGAGATCGCCCGCCGGACTGCGGGCGATGCAGTCGGTGAACGTGCCGCCCACATCGATCCAGAATTCCCAGGGTTGCATTAGTTCTGCTGCCATTCCTCAATCATCTGAAGCAACCGCTCCTTCTCTTCGAAATTGGCCCAGACCGACTCTCCCCCTTCGAGCGCGATCTCATGCCGGCCTTCGCACTGGCAGTCAGCCTCGCCGCAAAAGTGAGGCGTCGCCGACACCCAAAGCACCCGGTACAGTGGAACGTGCTTGTCGTCAATTCGACAAAAAATGCTCATGTCGCTTGTCTCAGTGGATCCAGTCAATGAATTGCGAAGTGGTACTGGCGGCGGTTCCGCCCGGGCCTGACGTCAGGCGGAATCTCGCAGATCGGACAGGTCTCGTAACAATCGCTCCAACGGGAGCTGGAACTCATCTCCGATAAATCCAGGCCACATTTCTTGAAACTCTTGTTTCGAGTTCTTTCCCTTGCGCCGATACGCCCGCACGACGAATTTCAATCCGGTACGGAGGTCCCTCCACGAAAACAGTCCCTGGGGTTTGCGATCCCAGCTCCGTTTGTGTCGGTCACGGTTCCATTTTTGACGCAACGCCCAATACCGCAGTTGGGCCACTTCCGCGTCGTGGACTTCCCCCAAAAGATCCTGGAGATGCGCCATTTGCACCCCAAACCGCGAATCGAAATCCGCACCCAGAATCGGTTCGAACAGCTCACAGGCGTATCGCAGGCGTTTCCCCGCCAGCCGCAATTCGTGCAATTCCCGTGACGACGCCCCGTTCAAATCCCGATCGGAAGTCAGACCGGACAACGCCGGGATCAGCATCCGTCGGGCGGCTTCCCCGAACGTACCACGATCGACATCGGTGCGATCCCGCCGCGCTTCGCAGCGTTTTACGAGAGCGCCCCCCACCTTGGCCAGACGGGGCTGAAACCGCTCTAGTCGACGGCTGAGTTTCGGCACCAGCTCTTCACGCCGAATCGTCGCCCGCTCGTACAGCAGGTCCACCACAGCCAATTCCGTGGAATCGGCTTCGGACAACAACCGCTCCAGAAACAGACGTTGAACATCGAGATCGCGCGCGGCTCCGCATTCCCGCCGGATCTCATCGAGAACCGAATCGAGCTTGCTCGCGGTTCGGGCGGGGAGTTCGTCGGAAAAGGCCTGGAGCGTCGTCGCCAGCCGACGCGTCGCGACGCGCAACTTGTGGATCGGCTGCGGGTCGCCATCGGTCGACTCCACCGCCGTTTTAAACGATGATTCCACGCCGGCAAGACGTCCCCGAACCATGCGCGCGACCGCTTCCGGCAGCGGCATTTCCGGCCGCAGCCCTGCATCAGGCGGGTCAGTCAATGGCAACAGTGGCAAATCCGAACTTCCAGCGCGGTGTTCCAGCGGAAGGACGTGAACCGAGAATCCCTCGGCTTACACACCCTGAGCATACCCGATAGCACCCGGGGGTTGCCAATCCGCTGGATGCGCCACGTCGCCTGCGTTCCCTGAAAGCGTGGCCCGCCGCATGACTTCGGACACGCAACGCGCGCGGGGCTTTCGCAACGCCTCAATTGACCCGTCCGCCACGAAGTGACTGGCTGGAACATTTTCGTCTGGATTTCGCGTTCTACAACCGTGCTCGGAACCATCCCCCAACAAGTGGACATGCAGACCCTACTGCAGTGCTGGTTTCCTCTGAACTCGAAATCCATTCAGATTTATTTGAATTTATCTCCTCGCGCGCGTCTTTCTATCTGTGCAGGTTTCAGCGTTGCTTCACACAACGATCGAGTCGTACGTCGGCGATCTCGACTCGCATCGAACAACGCAACTCGCCAAAGGCCGACGCGTTCCAACGTGTTCCCACACCCATCGTAAAAAAGGAGTCACACATGCGGATTCGAATTCTTCACTCCGTTCTGGCCGCCCCGTCGGACGACGAATCACTGAAGAATGCCAGGAAATCGATGCGTCAGGCATTGCTGCGCGGTGAATCGGTTGTGGTATCCAGTGGGGGACACCTCACGCTGCCAAATGAGGCCAGCGAATCCCCAACAGCCGAACGGCCGACAATTGTCGTTCCTCAGGGAAAGTTGGCCACCTGAGGTCAATTTTTTGTCGGCCGTGCGGCGGTGCGTGTTGGCGTTGGCCGTTTCGTCAACCGCCCCACATAAATTGTGTCTGATTGCTTCACCATGGGTCGCCTGGTGCGCCCCCCCCAATCGATCAACCCGGAGTGGATCACATGCATACTGACGACCGCGCCCTTCGCGAGATTGAGCGCCCCACGATTAGCGTTCCCCCAGGGCGATTTGCGGCGTCTTTCTACTGGTACGAGAATGACCCCGAGTTGTTTCGACTTGAGTGTCATGCGATGACTCGCCCAGAATCGCCATTCAGGAATTTCACACTTCGCAAGGAATCGGATGGTCGCCTGTCCTGGTTCGGTCAGATCGCCCCCGGGCTGATGGACGGGGGCCGGCCGACCTTCACGCTGCATGCGGTGTACGATCACAATCATCCGAGTAACGACACCTACGGTGGCTCGGTCAAGATCTATATGATTGATCCCGATCTTGACGAATTGATGAAACAAATTCCAATTCCGCACCTGTTGCGGGACGGCGCAGGATCGGTCTATCTCTGCACCGCGAGACGCGAGGACTTCAAAACCGGACGTGTGACGACGTCAGCGGTTTCAGCGCTCGGGTGGGCGGCCAAGTGGATTGGGTTGTTCGAACTGTACCTCAGCGACGAAATCACGTTCGACGAATTCTCGCAACACGTGTGACTCGGTGCCGCTGGCCGAGCGCCACTGACAATGCGGCGGATGTTTCAACCGATTACTCGGCTCCTGCTATTGGTGACACACATGAATCTCACGACCAAAGTCTATTTCACTGAAGATTCCTTCCGCGACCTGGTGCTCGAGACAGCGGAACATCCCAACACGGAAACCGGCGGGATTCTGCTCGGGCGGTGTATCAGCGGTTCGTACTACGTTGTCGAAGTCCTCGATCCCGGTCCCCGTTCGATTCTGCAACCTGCCTACTTTGAATACAATTCGGAATATGCGACGCACCTGGCAAACAAAGTGGCGCGTCGTTACGAAACTCCGTTGCAGCTCATCGGACTGTGGCATCGGCACCCGGGAAGTCTGGACACATTTTCGCGCACCGACGATCAGACCCATGGCGAATACCTGCGATTGTGCGGTCATTCCATCGTCTCTGGACTGGTCAATATCGATCCGACTTTTCGATTGACCTTTTATCGCATCGACTCCCCGCGCCAAAATGCCCGGGTGCCCGTAGAGATTGGAATTCAGCATTTTCCGGAGACCCTTGTCCGGAAGCGGATCGCCACCGAAATCGCGTCGAGCCTGACTCGCAAGCCGCGGAATCCAGAGGCGATACGTCGATTTCAACAGGCCGCCGAACACAACGATGTTCGCGAAATGGAGACTCGCGTCCGCTGGCGAAACGAATTGCCAGACGGCGAACCCGATCGAACGCGTTCTGTCGAACCGTCAACCGATCCCCCGGGCGGTTTTTTCGATCGTATGTGGAGCTTTCTGGGAATCGATGCCGGGCCGCGCCAACCGAGCGTGCTGCATCCAGGCGGAACGCATTCGCGAGACGTCGCCCGGGCAGTTCACCAGGAACCGAATGTTGGGCCGGGTTCACCCAAGCAGGTATTGATTCTTGACCTCATCGAAACGGAACTCGACTGGGTGGATTCACTCCGACCGCGCCCCCGGTACCTGGTTTCGCCCCAGGAACCGGGCTACAGGGTCGCGGTGACAGCTTCCAACGAGACCAGCGGTCACCCCACAGTCGACCTGGTCATTTACCAAGTCGACGGGCAACCAGTCGTCGCGGTCGATGGCGTACAGGTCGCGTATCAGCCGGATTTCCTGCGGACATTCTACGCGCAGTGGCTTGATCCTGATTTCGTCAGCCCGAGTCAGAACCAAGCAAATTCGCTTGAAGAACGTCAGGAATCCAGCGACCACGACGAACCGCAGGAAGACGTTTCCGTTCCCAACTCCGAACCTCGACCTCTCTATCCGCAGGAGCCCCACTCATGAATTCGCAAACAACTCCCACAGTATTGTTTCCCTCGGAGTGGATGGAAGCGCAGCCGCGCGTGTCCGGACCACTGTTCGGATATGCGCACGAGGGAACCGGTGTCTACAATCTCCTCGCGTGTGGAGCGCCCCCGTCGCGCCCCCCCATGATTCGTCCCCCCGTGGAACTCGGAACTCTTGCGCCCGGTGATCAGCAGGTGTCGCCCGTGGAGCATGGGCGTCTCGTCGGCCGTTATACGCACGACGGGATTCAGTTCACAGTCGGCACCGCCAATTGTCGGGCGCAGTCGTACTCCCTGACGCAGGATGTTTTCTCTCGGAACACTGGAATTCTCGAGAGTTCCCGATTGTTGGGATGTTGTGCGATCATCTCGGGTTGTGGATCCGTCGGCAGTCAACTGGCACTCGACCTGGCCCGTTCCGGAGTTGGTCGATTTGTTCTCGTCGACAATGACGTATTGGCGTACCACAACATCTGTCGTCACCAGTGCGGCATCACCGATGTTGGCCGCTGGAAGGTCGAAGCGCTGCGTGACCGCATACTCGAAATTCATCCGCAAGCCAGGATTCTCACACTGAATTCCACATTGCAGATGGTCCCGCCGGCCGTATTCCAGGAGTGGTGCGACGACCGCAGCATCATCGTCGGCTGTGCCGACAACCGCGAGGGAGACGTGTACGCCAACCAGATCTCCTGCATCGCGAGGATTCCGTTTCTGTCCATTGGATTGTGGGAACGCGCGTTTGCCGGCGAATTGTTCTGGAGCCTTCCGGGAAGCACCCCGTGCTACTACTGCGTTTTTGGGGGCGCGGAACACGCACTGTCGGGTCGAGTGTCAGCGAATCGACAGCACTACATCGGCGAATTGAATCCGGCCGAAGTGCAATTCGAGCCGGGAATCGCAGTCGATATTGGTTTCGTAACGACGATCGGATCCAAGATCGCGCTGGACCTATTGAGTTTTGGGAACCCGGCGGAATACCAGCCGCGACTGCTCAGAGATCTCCGTCAGTTCACGCTGGTGTGCAATACCAACAGCAGATCCATCGGCGGCGAACGAAGTGAGCTGTTTGACCACGCGCTGCAGATCACCCGTTCGATCGAGGTCCGGAGACGCGACGACTGCCCTCACTGCCGACTTGTCACAATTTGACAACTCACGAACGGTTCACTCACCAACCCCACCTGGAAGTTCGCTGAAATGGCGCGCATCGACAAGCATGGACAGATTATTCGCGACGGAAATCCGCCACCACCGTCGACGGGCTCGGCCCAGCCCCCAAATGCCGGCGGCAGTGCGTCATGTTTCGTGGTTACAGCCACCTACGGCATGAACAGTCGACAATCTCGACAAGTTCATGCCCGATGTCGTCGCACGTTTGTGTGGAATCCGCTGCTGGCAATTGGCTGGTGTCTGTACAAGTACTACGGTCCACTGCTCGCGGCATGGTCCCGGTCGAGTCGAACGGGGTACTCGACTTGCAAGCGTCTGCTGGCCGACCCAATTATTTTCGCGACGGGAAAGCCGTCGGTTGTCTCGGTGCTGTCTGTCTTGTACCTGTCGGTATTGACCCTTATCGGCGTTGTGTTGATCGTGCCAGTTGTGACTGTACGGTCCCTGGTGCGATTGTTCCAGATTGGCCGATAGCTGTTCCCTGGATTGAACACCAAGTGCCCACCGCAAGTAGAATTCAGGTTCTGTCGGGAATCGATTCCGTGATTTGTTCGAACGGGCGAGCTTGACGCACGGCCACGGCGTTAGCCATGAATCAAAATATCACCCGAATAGATCGAGCTGGGCATGACTTCACATTCCGCCCAGCAGCCGGGACAGGCGTCCACCCAGGCCCGTGCATCGCGCGTTGGCTGCGAATTCCAGAGATCGTCAAACGACTGCGTGAGCAGATTCCCCAGCCGTTCGGAATTGAATTGACAGACGGTGACTGCGCCGTCCGGCAGGATTCTCAGATGACTCCGCAATGCCACGCATTTTGGTCTTGGCCGCGCGTCTTGGGCGTTCTTGAGACGTGCGAGCAACCCCCGGAGATAGTATCGCTTTCCACGGCGGACCCAACGGTCACGGATCAAGTCGACCTCGGCGAGTTGCCGTTCGGCGAAGTCAATCGACTCCGCCAGATCGAGGTCAGGGTGCAGCGGATAACCGGCGGCGACAATCAGATCGGTCGACTTTTTCCCCTGGCGTTTGAGACCATACATGCTGGAGTCTTCATAGGCCAGTACCGATTGCACGTCGACCCGCTGCGGGGCGAATCGGGCGCGCAACTCGACGTGACTTCGCAACGACGTGCGAGAAATGACGGTGTGATTCACCGAGACTTGAATTCCATGCGATTCCCGCAATGCAACCAGTCGATCGACGCTCTCACAGGCGGTCTGAAATGTGACTTGGGCCCCACGATTGGCGTCATGTTCGGCGGGGCCTCCATCAAATGACACGAGAAATCGCAGTTTCGCGGGACTGGAGAAGTTCCGCACGAATTCGTCGATCTTCTCGGGAAACGAACCATTTGTGGTGATGTGCAAGACAGACGGACGCGACCGTGTCTCAACGGCCTTGGCCACCTGAGACATGTCGTCTCGAAGAAACGGTTCTCCCCCCGTGAGGCGGATCACGTCGAGTCGACCGACTTTGGCGAAGACTTCGTCAACCTGGTCGGCGGTCAATTCTGAACCTGGTTTCAGTCGCCAGGAATCGCACATCTGACAGCGGGCATTGCAGCGGTAGCAGACGAGGTAGGTGCACCAACTCGGCCGGGGCACCGCCCCGATACGATTGCGGAGGATCGACGAGGCAAGATTCAGTACGCGCATTAGGGAATCGTCTTCACGAACCAGGAATGGGGACGCGATCAGCGTGGAACCTGCCGGAGTTCGGCCGCGGTATCCGTACAGTTCGCCGACGCGGGGACAAGTTCCAAGAGGAATCGATGAATCGCCGCCAGGGCTTCACTGCGGCCGTCACGGAATTTCCCAACCGTATTCGCCGAGTACTGGGGGGATCGATCGAGGAACGACCGGAGCGCGTTGGGCGTGAATTGCTTTGACGACATCTGTTCGCCGATCCCCATTCGCTCGACAGCCAGCGCGTTCATTCGTTGTTCGACGCACTGTTCGGGAATCACCAGGACCGGCTTCCCCAACAGCAGCGCCTCTCCCATCAATTGGTTTCCCGCGGTCGAAATCACGGCGCGACAACCTGCCAGGTCTTCGAGAAATGGTAAATTGCTCAAGGGAAGGAATTCAATCGCACCTTGTCGGCCGATCGAACGCGTTCCATAGACACGCACACGCAGTCCGCAGGTTGCCAGCGTATCCAACATCTGTGGATTCAGTTGATGCTCACCTTTATTAAAATAGACCAACAGGTGCCCGGCATCCCGGGATTCGAGTTCAAACAATTCGCGGCGCGGCATCGTTCCCACGACGCGCACGCCGGGTCTGCGAGGCGGCGCGTCGAAGAAGCTCGAGACAATCACACGTTCGGGATCGCCAATCAGTTGCCGGTATGTGATCGTGTCGATCCACGCTTTCAGCCGGTCGAACCTGGGGACCGCCGGCCGGCAATGCGCCATGATCCCAATGTGGTCGATGCCGATTCGCGGAATTTTAAGACGCGCCGCGACGTGGTGTGTGAAAGCCTCGGCGTCGGAAATGACAACGTCCGGGCCGAATTCAGCGAACTGGTCGGCGACCATGTCACACACCGGTCCGCGCCACCACAAGTCGAGGGCGGCGGAGATGTTCCGAGTGAAGGTCAGCCAATTGGACCGTTTTCCGGTCCGCTGGCCGTAGGCGAAGCCCAGCGTCGGAATCCGCACCACATGGTGGTCGGCCGCCATTGCCGCATAGGCATCGCCTCCCGCGAGAACCAGAACCTGGTGCGACTGTCGCAACTCGGCCAGGATCGCCAGTGACCGCGTCGCATGCCCCCGTCCGTATCCATGCACGCCGTAGAGTATTCGCATCTTCGCAATCGCTCGACCAATGTGTCAGACTCAGCCGCCGGAATCCTTCCCGACGACGGGCGACGGCAGTCGTGGATTGTCAATCGGATGACGAACCATAACAAGCGTCTATTGCGAAACGTTGAAGCTCAGATGAATTCAAGCCAGAATCGGCAACAGATCCGACCCCGTGTGTTGAAATTCACGCGTCACAATCGAACCAATCAATGTCGTTTGCGTGCAGTCGGTGACGTGAACGTCGACCAGCGATCCGACCAGCCGGGGATTTCCTTCGAAGACGACGATTCGATCGCACCGGGTCCGCCCGACGAGTTGCGGATGGTCGTCGCACGTACCGGTGTTTTCCTGAATCGTGCCGCCGACTCGCGGATCGTCAAGCTGTTCCTTCTTGGCGGTCTTGCTCAAGCCCTCGACGAGAATTTCAAATTCACGTCCGATCAACGCGACGTTGTCTTCTTCACTGATCGCGTTTTGAATGGCGAGGAGTTCATTATTGCGGCGGCGCTTCACCTCTTCTGGCACATCGTCGGCGAAAAGTTCGTCGGCCTTGGTCCCGGGCCTGGGGCTGTACTTGAAAATAAAGCTGTTCTTGAAACGGCATTCCCGCAGCAGATCCGCCGACTTCTGGAACGACTCGTCCGATTCGCCACAAAACCCGACAATGAAATCGCTGGAAACGGCGCAGCCCGGAACCGTCGCGCGAATCCGCGCCATCATCTCGCGATACTCCTCGACCGTGTAGCCCCGCTTCATCCGCTTGAGCTGGTCGTTGCAGCCCGACTGCACGGGCACATGCAGATAACGGGCGACCTTCGGCAAGTCACGCACCGCCTGAAGCAGGTCGTCGGTCATATCTCGCGGGAAATTCGTGACGAACTTGATCCGCTCGATTCCCGCGACACCACTGAGCGACTCCAGCAGATCCGACAGCCGCCAGATCCGACCATCCACCGTGTACTTGTAACTGTTGACCGTCTGGCCCAGCAGAGTGATTTCTCGAACCCCTTCACCGGCGAGTCGAGTCGCCTCCTGCAGCACGTCTTTCGGCGGCCGGCTCTGCTCGGGACCGCGCGTCATCGGAACGACGCAGTAGGTGCAGAACTTGTCGCATCCGATCATGATCCGCACGAAGGCTTGAAACGGCGACGGACGCATTTCCGGATCGCGCAGCGGATCGTAGCTTTGGAAACTGTCGGAGACCTGCTGCCTCGTGGCGTCGCGTCGGTCGAGACTGACCGCGACGCGTTTTTCGCGGTCCGCCCGCGACTGCGCGACGAGTTCCGGTATCTGCGCCAATTGCCCCGTTCCCACAACCAGGTCGACGTGCGGCGCTTTTTGAAAGATCAACTGCTGATCTTTCTGCGCCATGCAGCCAATCACGCCGATCACCTGATCCGGCCGCCGCGATCTGCTGTGCTTCAGCCGGCCGAGGGCGCTGTAGATCTTGTGTTCGGCGTGTTCCCGTACGCTGCAGGTATTGAACAGAATCGTATCCGCCTCGGCGATGTCGGCGGTCAACTGGTATCCCTGTTTGCGCAGAGCGGCCACAACCAGTTCACTGTCCAGCATGTTCATCTGGCAGCCGACAGTTTCGATGTAGAGACGGTAATTGTGCGCGGCCTGATCAGGCTTCATGGCGGTTCACTGCCGGGTGTTCTCCCCGCCGGGACGATTCACAGCGGGAAACGGAAAGACTTCAGAAGACAGGGAAACGCGATTCGCGCGCCACCCGCAAGTTACACCTTCACCCGTTCGACGTAGGAACCGGTTCGTGTATCGATGCGCACGGTCTCACCGACGTCGATGAACGAGGGAACCTGAATCTCAGCTCCCGACTCGACCGTTGCGGCCTTGGTGATGTTGCCCGAGCTATTGCCACGGACGGCGGGCTCGGTGTAGGTGATCTTCATGTTGACGTGCGGGGGAGGTTCGACCTCGATCACGGCATCGTTGTAGTAGGTCAACGCGCAAATCATACCGTCCTGGAGCCAGACGTCCCGGCCTTCCATCAGGTCTTTCTTGACCGTGTACTGCTCAAACGACTCCTGATCCATGAACACCAGGCCATTTTTTTCAACGTAAAGGAACTGCCCGTCCCCCTTCCGCACGTCGGCCGAATCGAGTCCATCGCCGCTCTTGAACGTGCGGTCGATGATGGTATTCTTGAGCAGGTTTCGGAGCCGGCACTTGTAGAGCGCCTGCCCCTTCCCCGGCTTCACGAAATTGACTTCGAGCATGTCGTAGGGATCGCCTTCGAGTACGACCTTGATTCCCTTACGAAACTCACCCGCGTTGATGTTCGGCATCAGTCTGGTTCCCGCTTCCGTTCCTTGAGTACAGCAATCCTGAAGAATCGCCTCTGAAAAGTGAATTCAGATGCGGATCTTATTCATTTCACGCAGTTTGTGAACTGCACTTCAAGATAACAGAGCGGATTTCCGGTTGCCACACCCCATTCCCCCGACTGCGACTCTCCTTCCACAGGTCGTCCCATCAAAGGTCACCGATCTCTCGGCAGGTACCGCGCATTGGCCCACCGAGCTCGCGGCCGCGATTCGGGATCCCGATGTACTCTGTGACGCCCTGGAGCTGTCGACTGCCGTCAGGGAAGCGGCCCGACGCGCCGCGAGTCTCTTCCCGGTGGTTGTTCCCCGCAGCTTTCTCGCACGAATGCGAATCGGGGATCCCGGCGACCCATTGCTTCGTCAAGTGCTTCCGCTGGACGCAGAAGCGGACGGTGTCACGGGTTTTTCGAATGATCCGGTCGGTGACACCGCCGCCGAAATCGCCCCCGGATTGCTCCACAAGTACCAGGGACGTGTTCTGCTAATCGCCGCCGGGGCGTGCGCGGTCCACTGCCGGTATTGTTTCCGCCGGCATTATCCGTACGACGCCGCGCCCCGTCGCCGGGAGGACTGGCGACCCGCTCTGGATCAGATCCAGGCGGATTCTTCGATCCACGAAGTCATTCTGAGCGGGGGAGATCCGCTGGTTCTCAGCGACAGCCGGCTGTCGGACCTGGTGGAACATATTGATGCGATTCCGCACGTGAACCGGCTGCGAATCCACACCCGGCTGCCCGTGGTCCTGCCCGCGCGAGTCAGTGACCGGTTGATTCACATCCTGACAGCCGCGCGAACCACTCCCGTTGTTGTGATCCACGCCAATCATCCGAACGAGATTGTCCGCGACTGTGCCGACGCGTTGCGCCGACTCGTCCGGTCAGGGATCACCACTCTCAATCAGTCTGTCCTCCTGGCAGGAGTGAATGACTCGGTGGACACGCTGGCGCTGTTGTCTGAGCGATTAGTCGACCTGGGAGTGATCCCTTATTACCTGCACCAGCTCGACCGAGTCGCCGGCGCGGCCCATTTCGAAGTTCCGGAAAGAGTCGGGCTCGCGCTGGTGGCACAGCTTGCTGGTCGACTCCCGGGATATGCGATCCCGAAATACGTCCGGGAAGTTCCAGAAGCGTCGTCCAAAATTCCCATTGAAATCGAGGACATTTGATTGTGGTCCGCATGGTTCTGCGCAGCGTCGGTGCCATCGTCGCGGGTCTGGTTGTCACCGCCGCGATAGTTGTCGGAGTGGAGATTATTAGCGCGATCTTTCACCCCTTTCCGCCGGGAGTCGATCAGTCCGATTTGGAGGTGTGCAAGGCTCAAGTCGCCCGCTACCCCACCTGGCTGCTGGCATGCGCCGCGGCCGGCTGGTGCGCTGCGTCCTTTGCGGGTTCCTGGCTGGCGACACGCGTGGGAACGGGCCGGCATCCGGCGCATGGCGGAATCGTCTGGGGAGCGCTGCAAGCGATGGCGGCGGCGAATATGGCGATGCTCCCGTATGCGATGTGGTTTCCGATCCTCATCGAGGTCGGGCTTCCGCTCGCGGCGTTGTTGGGAATCCGCAAGGGAATGCAGAGTTCCTCGCGCGACGCCAGGGGAAAACTCGACAGTTCCCTTTAAGTCGCTGACAGCGTCGTGGAGCCGTCTTTCTCCGCAAGAATGGCTCCGCTGTGCTTCCACAGGCAAGACGACGCACTGAGGGCTGCCCCAAGACTCACATCAAGGCCCCCGCATCAGTCAACAAAGCCCCCGATTTCGACCATCGGTTCACTCCCCCGCTGGGACCGCGCGGCGTCGGATTCATCGAGCGACGGCCGGCTTTCTTGTAAGGTTGCGCCAGCCCCGAATGCGTCGAGCGACGGAAATCGCACAGTGGGCCGCGCACTCGGAGAGTGCGGGCTACAACTCCTGAATCCCCAGATCCTCCAACCGGGTCTCGCGGAGGTGCGATTTCGCGATGAAATCCTTGATTTTCGCCACCACAAAATGCTTGTGGTTCGCCACCGCCTGCTCCGAGATTCCCAGCCGCTGGGCGACATCTTTGTTCGGCCAACCCAGCACGAACAAAAGCTCAATGCACTTCAGCCTTTCGAATTCCCCTTTTTCTATCCATTGCCGGATGAGCGACTGCAACGCGTCCTGCAACACCCGCTCTTCCGCGAAGCGACGTTCCTGACTGCGTGCCAGGCTCGACGCCATCCGGACATTGGCCCGCGGTTGCGACGCGTCGGAGTCGGAGTCTTCAAACAGCAGCGGCACGGTCGGTCGACGCCCCTGCCGGCGGAGAACGTCGGTCAGTTTATGGGCGGCGATGGAAAACAGGAAACTCTCCAACGGAGTCTGGTCATTGTAATTCGGTAGCCCAATCACAAACCCCAAAAACGTTTCCTGGACCACATCCTCACTTTGCGCCCGGTTTCGCAATCGACTGTCGACAAACGCGATCAGCCGACCTTCAAACCGCGCAATGCACTCCGACCATGCGGTCTGGTCCCCAGACCGGATCCGGGCCACCAGCAATCGATCGGCTTCATCAGCGGGCATGAGTATCGCGAAGTGTTGTGAGACGGCGGAAAGGTCAAGTCAGGATCTGGCCAGTTGGGAAACGGCGGCCCGGCGGATTCGGATCACACCGCGATCCCAGTGGGGTGCGATTATTGCGAAAACCCCGGGGTCCGGGGAAGGGGCGACGGCAACTCAACCACAACGATTCTCCATGCGATCAAAAGTGTCCGTAGCGTGGAATTTGTTCCACGCGATTTCCCTCAAGAGTTTCACGCGAGCCAGTTCTCTTGGAGGATTGGCGACGGACTTGATCTTGGACGGGTACTAACTCCCCGCCCATTCCCTCGCCGTTCGAATCTCGACAACAGGCTCCACCCGCTCTCGCGCGATACGCGTCGGCCAGTAGGCGAACAACGGATACGGCGCAGGACGGGGACCGGTGTATCCGGTGACGCCAGGTGGTCCCGAACCGACCAACGGCGAAAACTCACGGACAAATCGCTCGAGCCGTTCGCGCGACGGATCGGCGGCGCTCACCCGCAATACCACTTCCCGCGCGTCGTCCGCACGCGGCAGCACGCCCCCCAAGGCGTCCCCCGAACCCAGGATTTCGACGTCCAGTCGTTGCGGAACTTCGCCCGCTTCCGCCAAGCGCGAGCGAATCAACTCGCCGCACGTCCGCGCTTTCAGGACGGCGTTTTGTCCGCAAATCACCAGCGTTCCCGTCGCTCGAAATCCCGCCGGATACGTCATTGACACTTTGAAAGTCGCCGGGGGAGGTCCGCCCGTCGCGTTCGCCACTTCGACGCGATCTGGCCCCACCATGGTCAGTGTCACCTGAGAAAAGTTGGCGTCGACATCCGGAGTCAGGTAGTGTGCCGGGTCGCCGATTTCGTAGACCAACTGCTCCGCGACCGTCGCTTCATCGATTCGGCCGCCGGTGCCTGGGGGTTTCGTGATCCACACTTCTCCCGAGTCGGCGATCTCGGCGATCGGATACCCCAGATTCCGCAACACCAGGTCGGGAGCCCAGCCACTGAACATTCCTCCGGTCACCTGTGCGCCGCATTCAATCAGGTGCCCAGCCACGGTCGCGGCGGCCAGGCGGTTCCAGTCGGTCGGACTCCATCCCAACGCATGGATCGCCGGCCCGACGGTCAACGAAGCGTCCGCCACCCGTCCGGTCAACACGACCCGCGCCCCCAGCGCCAGCGCCGCGACGATCCCCTCGGCTCCCAGATAGGCGTTGGCACTTGCGACCTGACTTTCGAGTTCACCCAACGGGGCGTCGGAATCAAAGTGCGCAAACCTCTCGCCGCCAGCAGTCAGTTCCACCAGACGGGGCAACAAATCGTCCCCCGCCACGGCGGCGATTTTCAGGTCCGCGAGACCGGCGTCCACAAGCGCATTGCCTGCCGCCTGCGCGCATCCCGTGGGATTCATGCCCCCTCCATTGGTCACCACGTGCAGTTGAGACTGAGATCGCAACGCGGGGGCCAGACTCGCCAGGGAACTGACGGTATCGGGAACGAATCCCAGCGCGGGATTCCGTCGACGCTGCCCCGCGAGAATCGACAACGTCAACTCAGCGAGATACTCCAGCGTGAGGAAATCGAGTTCCCCACGCTCGACCAAACGTCGCGGCGCGTCGAGATTGTCTCCCCAGAAGCCGGCGGCGTTCCCCACACGAATGCGTTTCATGATGGACTCGCGGGTGGCGCGTCGTGCCTCGGATTGCCGAACAGGTACTGGGTCAGCTTGCGGTGTATTCGCAGGAGAACGCGATTTCAGGACAAGTGGGATGATCTGTCTGAATCCGCACCGTCGCCGCGCTGGACTCCCGTCGACTGGCGGGACTCTCTCCGGGGGGAAACGTGATCACCAGTTCGAATTTGGCCCCGCGTCCCTTAAAGTCGACGTCTTTTCGCAACTCGAATTTCAATGGGGCGGCATCGGATTCAATGTTCTGAATCTGAATCTCAGGATGCGCCGCGTCTTCACAAATGAACAAATACTTTTGAGATCGCCCGGTCGCTGCGGGAAATGTCCCCAGCGACAACAGTTCTTTCTCCTCGTACCAGCCTTTCCCGATGATGCGGAACGGTCCCTTGCGGCGTCCAGTGACATTCACCGTCAATTCCAACCCCGTGGTCTCAGCCACACTCTCCCGTTTTTTCACCTCGGGGATGTCGGTGTGGAGTATGATCGGAAAGTCAAACGTACCGACAGGCATTTCCGGTCGGACGACGACTTGAACCTCCCAAACCAGGTCTTGACGAGAGGTCGCGGCAGCGTCTTCCGCATTCGGCGGCCGGACCGTCACATCAATGGGGGCTCCCCCCACATCGACCGAGGTCACACGAAAGTCGGGTTTGGCCTGACTCACCACGCGTCCCAAAAACACATTCGGCCCCGCTTCGCTCAGCAGCGGCAGTTTCCAGACCTTGTCGGGCAGGATGCGGTACACTTCCACGGTTTCACCCTGGATCGTCAGCCGGATCCGTGGTTTTTGGGGATCGTTGGTGACGATCTCGTAGGGTTGTCGGAGTTCGTTGGCGACCAGTATCGGCCTCCAGATGTACTTCAACTCCACGGAATCGCCAGGCGCGATCGGCTCGGTGGGCAGTCCTTCCAGTTCGCAGTCACAGGCGACACTGCCCGATCTGACCCGCAGTGGAGCTTCGCCGTCATTGCGCAATACGACCTTACGAATCAACTCGTCCCCTTCGAGTCCATTGCCGAAGTCGATGAGCTCGGAGTCGATTCCAACGCGTGGCCATGGTCCTTTCGCGGAGGGAGCCATGTCGGCATACGGATCCGGGTACAGCTCTTCGGTCGCGTCCCGCAGAATGGGTCCGCCACGAAACAGCGACAGGAGATAAAAAGCGCCTCCGAAAATCGCTGACAGTCCCAGCGCCAGAATCAGTCTTCGAGTCGTTAGCGAATTCATCAGTCGCGCCAGGGGTGCTTGACCTTGTCCCAGTATTCGGAAAAGGTGGGAGTATGAAAGTGGGGATCGTTGTCGCCGTCGTGGCACTTCGCGCACAGATCGAACGCTTTATCAACTTCCAGATGGAGGAAGTCCCGCCAGTGGTCGACCTGTGTCGAGTCGGCTTTGTCAGCCCCCTGCGCCAACAGCCTTTCCAACTCGACATGCCGGCTGCCGGGTCCATGGCAGTTCTCACACTGTTGTCCCGCCAGATGCGCACCCGAGACTTCATCCGACCATCCGGATCGGTACCGGACAAATTCCTTCGGATCCCAGCCGGTCACATGGCAGGCGACGCACTCAGGATCGTGCAGCCGGCTGATGTACGTCGCTTCCTGACCGGGGCGTCCCTGCTTCAGCGAGATCGACCCGCGGGCGTGTCCCGTGGTCTTCCAGTGCTTGTAGGCTTTGGGGTGGCACTCGCCGCACGTTTCGGCCCCCAAGAATTCATTTGTATCCGACTCGGCGGCATTCCTCGGATAGTCGATCGTTTGTTCCGTCGACACCAGTTTCTGCAATTCCAGCATTTCCTGGTAGTGCCGCATGTGTTCACGCATGTGCGGCATCTCGTTGAACCGGTCCTCATCCAGCGCGACCGCTTCGAATTTCAGCCGGTTCGCCCCTTCTTCCGGAAAAACGCCCACAACCCCCAGAAACTTTCCCTTCTGGCCGGGCCAGACCCACAGCGTTTTCCCTTCGAACGTCGGGCGTGGATTGGGATCTTCCGGTCCCCCAGTCGCCGCCACGATGTCGAGCTGTGGAAATTCCGCCGCCAGAGCTTTCGTCTCCTCGGGCCGGGCATGAGCCAGCAGAATCAACAGATCCGGTTGTTCCGCCTCCAATTCAGCGATCGACTTTTTCAGTGACTCCAGAGGGTCACGGACTTCGACCTCCGCCGCGTCGGTTTGTGACAGAATTTCGGCAGCCATCGACTTTCCAAAAACCGAGGTCACCCCCAGTTTCTTCCCGCCGACCGTCAGGACGAGCTTGGGGATGACCAGCCCCAGATCGGGATCCCCGGCGATGACGATATTGCACGCAAGGAATGGGGGACGGTCTTCATAGGTGATCAGTTCAATTCCATTCCGCAGCTCCTCCGCCCCCAAGGCGACTCCACCATAGCGCATGTCGCGTAACGCGTGGAGCGACATTTGCAGTTTGAGCTTCCCCTGCCGACGGGTGGGGCGATTGACCAATCCTCCCAAATCGAACGCCGCCAGCGGGTATTCGCGATCTTCGAGCTGGCGGAAAAAGTCGGCCCGCCGCGAGACACCACCCAACTGCTTCAGACTGCAACCGCACGGTTCAACGTACCCATGCTGCTCCCCCGAGAAGACGACGACGGCGGCGGGATTGTCCCAGCCCGCCAGCAGCGGTTTGACTGCGGGTGGGGCGACGGGCTCTTCAACCGCTTGCGGCGTCTGTGTCGCGTCTTTCGATTCGGTATCCGACGACTTTTCGGCCATCGCCCCAGTCGCGGATTCCTTCCCGATTGCGGTTTCCTTGTCGCCGACAGGTGAGTCGCCAAGCGTTTTGAGATCCGCGCCTCGATCTTTTATCGAGGTACCTTCCGACTTGGAATGCGTTGCCTGCTGGCCGTCCGTCGCTTTCCCCGGTGGAGGAGGGGGCGCGAACATCCAAAAGA